>CAKZML010000259.1 GCA_937128475.1 uncultured Chromatiales bacterium | reverse complement strand
CGAGCGATATAATGCCGCCATGAGCAAACCGAACCTCGATATTTTTGACTTGTTGGTGACCGGATTCGACCAGGCCCTGCGAACCGCAACCGGTGCACAGCCGGGCTCGGGACGCAGTAATCCCGCCCAGGATAGCCAGGAAGAGCCTCTCCCCCGGGAGCATCACCGCCATGTAGCCGGACTGATGCGAATTAACCATTCCGGCGAAGTTGCCGCACAAGCGCTTTACCAGGGCCAGGCCTTGACCGCTCGCCTGGATGATGTGCGCGATGCGATGGAAGAAGCGGCCCGGGAAGAGATTGATCACCTGCGCTGGTGCGAAAGCCGCCTGCAGGAACTGGATGCGCGGCCCAGCGCCCTGAATCCGCTCTGGTACGCGGGCTCATTTGCCATCGGCGCACTGGCTGGCATTGCTGGCGACCGATGGAGCCTGGGCTTTGTTGCCGAGACTGAAAAGCAGGTGGTCAGACACCTGGAAGATCACATTGAACGTCTACCCGAGGGTGATGGGCGAAGCCGGGCCATTCTTGAGCAGATGAAAATTGACGAGCAGCAACACGGCCAGACAGCGGAGAAAGCCGGCGGCGCAGAATTACCCGCCCCGGTCCGCCACCTGATGTCCCTCACCGCCAAAGTGATGACAAAAACCGCCTACTGGGTATAAGACCCACCGCGAATATGGGACCTACAGACCACTGGACACTTGATAAGCAACACCGCGTAGTTTAAAAAGCGGTTAGATAACATAATAAATTCTTAAGGGGACTTTGGATGGAAACTGCGGCGAAACCTCTAAGCGATATTCCCGCCATCAACCGGTTTCTGAGCTACTGCCGGATCAAGACCGTCTCCCAAAAGACAGTTGTCATTCACGCAGGTGACTTGCCTGATGTTCTGTACTTCATCATTGATGGCTCGGTTGAGGTCATGATCGAGGATGAAGACGGCAACGAAATGGTGCTGGCTTACCTGAACAAAGGCGAATTCTTCGGCGAAATGGGACTGTTTTATGAACAGCCTACTCGTAGCGCCTGGGTGCGCACTCGCACCGAATGTGAAATCGCTGAAATGACCTACCCCCGCTTCCGGCAAATTGCCTCGGAAAGCCCCGGCCTGATTTTCGAGCTTGCCACCCAGTTGGCCAGCCGACTGAACCGCACCAACCGCAAGTTGGGCGACCTGGCATTTGTCGACGTTACGGGTCGCATCGCCCACGCCATCATGGATTTGTGCCGGGAACCGGACGCAATGACCCACCCTGATGGAATGCAGATCAAGGTAAGCCGGCAGGAACTCAGCCGACTGGTGGGCTGCTCACGTGAAATGGCCGGACGGGTGCTGAAAGTCCTGGAAGAACAGGGATTGCTCACCGCAAAAGGCAAGACCATAGTGGTCTACAACGTTCGTCCCAAGGCCCCTTCCAGGGCCATAAAGACGTAATCCCCGCCTGATTGGATTCAGATCGGCGCCTAACCGGCGTCGGCGATCTGCTGTTTCATTGCGGCAATGGTGGCCTGGTAATCATCGGCTCCAAAAACTGCTGAGCCCGCCACGAAGGTATCGGCGCCGGCAGCGGCAATCTCACCAATATTGTTCACCTTTACTCCGCCGTCGATTTCCAGACGAATCGGCCGACCCGAGGCATCAATGATCTTGCGTGCCTCGCGCAACTTGTCCAGGGCCGCGGGAATAAAGCTCTGACCGCCAAACCCGGGATTCACCGACATGATCAGGACCATGTCAATCTTGTCCAACACGTATTCCAGCCAACTCAGGGGCGTTGCCGGGTTAAATACCAGGCCCGCCTTGCAGCCCTCGTTACGGATCAACTGCAAGGTGCTGTCCACGTGTTCGCTGGCTTCGGGATGGAAGGTGATATAGCTGGCCCCGGCCTTGGCGAAGTCAGGAATGATCCGGTCCACCGGCTTGACCATCAAGTGAACATCGATGTCCGCGGTGACCCCATGCTTGCGCAAGGCCTCGCAAACCAGCGGCCCGATGGTCAGGTTCGGGACATAGTGATTATCCATGACGTCGAAGTGCACCAGTTCAGCGCCGGCGGCCAACACCGCATCCACTTCCTCGCCCAGGCGGGCAAAATCTGCGGAAAGAATCGAGGGGGCAATAATCGGAGCCTGTTTCATAATCTGGTCACACCTTGCAGTGGGTTGTATCTGTGGGTTTTCGCTATGAATCTGGTGAAAGGTTAACGGGAATCCCCGTCCAAGTCATGGGCAAACCGCGGGTTCAGCGCATACCCCGGGCCTCACGAACGGCATCGTAGGCTCCGCGAATCTCACGAGTACGCTCCTCCGCCTCTCCGCGCATGGATTCGGGAAGGCCCCGGGCCAGTAATTTATCCGGGTGATGCTGGCTCATCAAGCGTCGGTAGGCCTTCTTGACCTCCGCATCCGTGGCCCCCGTCTCCACTCCCAGGACCTTGTAGGCCTGGGCCAGTGAATGCCCCGAGGAGGCCTGCCTGGCGCCGGTCCGACCACCGGCCCCACCGCCAAAAATCGTCTGGGCCCGGACCATGGCTTCCAACTGGGCCATCTCGACCCGGGAAATGCCCAGCACCTGGCACATGCGCCAGAGCAACTCGCGTTCTGAATTGTCTATGGCCCCGCTAGCCAGGGCGGCCTGGATCTGGATCAGCAAAAAGGTGCGGAACAGGTCATGCTGCCCACCTGCCTGGGTCCGGAATCGTTCCAGGGTATTTTCCAGCGGAAAATCCTCGTCCTTACCCTGGTTGAACAGACGCATGGCCTCCCGGGTCTGCTCGGGGCTCAACTGCATCCGGTACATCACAGAACGCGCCAGGCGGATTTCTTCCTCAGATACCCTGCCATCGGCCTTGGCCATGTGCCCCATGGCCGAGAAGGTGGTTTCGAAGAAGACCCGGCGCACCGCCTCTGGGTTTGCAAAGCCGAAGCCGCCTCGAGCCCGGATTTGCTCGCTGACGCCCTTGTCGAACTGGTGGCCGATTACCACTCCCAGCAGCACGCCCAGCGGCCCCAGCGGCAGCAATAGCCCAATCATTCCACCTATTAATTTTCCGTAATAGTGCACGCTGTGACCGACCCTTGGAACAACTGCGGATTGACCTAACGGCCCACCGCGTAGACAATTCTCGCCTTCGAGAACCTGCGCGGACGCTATGGTAGCAGTTTATCGCCAACCTTCACGTCCGGGTTAACCCTGAACCCTTCCCAAGCGGTTAGTTATCATGTCCGACAAATCCAGCGCCCCCCTTTTCGAGTCCTCCCTCAAGGGCCTGACCCTTAGTCATCGCGGAAAAGTGCGCGACATCTATCCGATTGACGATGAGCGCATGCTGATTGTCACCACCGACCGCCTGTCGGCCTTCGACGTGATCCTGCCCGATCCGATTCCCGGAAAAGGTTCGACGCTGACCTCGATATCGAATTTCTGGTTCGATCACACTCGCACCCTGGCGCCGAACCACATCCTGCCCGACCCCCTGGAATCCGTGCTTACCGATCCCGAAGACCTGGCCCAGGTGCGGGACCGGGCCATCATCGTGCGGCGTCTGAAACCGCTGCCGGTAGAGGCCGTTGCGCGTGGCTACCTGATTGGATCCGGCTGGAAGGACTACCAGGCGACCGGCAGCGTCTGTGGCATAAAATTGCCCGAGGGACTGCAATTAGCTGATCGCCTGCCCGAACCAATTTTCACCCCGGCCACCAAGGCCGCAGCCGGCGACCACGACGAGAACATCTCGTTCGAGGAAACCGTGAAAATTCTCGGCCAGGATGTTGCCGAACAAGTGCGTGACACCACCCTGTCCGTCTATCGCTACGCGGCTGAGTATGCCCGCGCCCGCGGCATCATCATCGCGGACACCAAGTTTGAGTTTGCCGTTGATGAGAGCGGTGAACTGATACTGATCGATGAAATCCTGACCCCGGATTCGTCACGTTTCTGGCCGGCTGATTCCTACCAGCCAGGTATCAGCCCGCCGAGCTTCGACAAGCAATTCGTGCGCGATTACCTGGAAACCCTGGACTGGGACAAGCGCGCCCCGGGCCCCCGTCTTCCGGCAGAGGTCATGGAGCAGTCAGCCGATCGGTACCGTGAAGCCCTGGAACGTCTCACCGGCTAGCCCCCGATAGATCGTCCCAATAGATCTTTTATGCCGACTGGGTTATCGCCCAGTCGGCGATTATCTTATGCAACGCATTTAGCCCATCGGTCAGTGCCGCCGGTCCCGGTTGCAAGATCAGCGGCGACTTGATCTCGTGCAATTGGCCGTTCACCACCGCTGGCACCTCTTCCCAACCCGGTCGCTGGGCTACTTTCTCAGCGCGGAATTTCTTTCCGCACCATGAACCGATAATGATGTCCGGTTGCCGCCGCACCACTTCCAGGGGGTCGGCAATGATCCGGTCTTTCCCAAGGGAACAGGCCGCAAGTTCCGGAAAGCAGTCCTCACCACCGGCGATTTCTATCAGCTCGGAAACCCAGCGAATTGCCGAGATCAACGGCTCATCCCACTCTTCAAAAAATACTTTCGGGCGCCTGGGTAATGTGGCCGCCGCAGATCTCACTTTCTCAACGCCCCGCTCAAGCTCGGCCAGCAACTCGGTGGTTTTTCCCTCGCAACCGATCATCCCGCCCAACACCGCGATGGTGCGAAAAATTTCGTCCACCGAACGGTGATTGAATACATGCACCTCAAGACCCTGGCGAATCAGTTCCGCGGCGATGTCTGCCTGCAGATCAGAGAACCCCAGCACCAGGTCGGGCTTCAGGTCGACGATGCGATCAGTCTTTGCACTGAGAAACGCCGAGACCCTGGGCTTTTCCTTGCGCGCCCGGGGTGGCCTGACGGTGAACCCCGAGATACCCACGATGCGATGTTCCTGTCCCAACAGGTACAGCGTCTCGGTAGTCTCCTCAGTGAGGCAAACTATGCGTTCCGGGTAGCGGTTTTTCATGCTCGACAGACTCCTCTGGGGGCCAGCTAGGGTACAATCCCGGGGAGGTTTTGGCCAAGAGCCAAAGGCACTGGCAAGAAACACGAGGCGAGCATGTTTCCGATTATCAACTTCAATGCGGTTGAATTTCTCTGGCACGACAAGTGGGCCACCGCGGATTCGCGGGTGCGAGCCGGAATCATCGTCCTGCGATACATATACGCCATCGTTCGCGATTTCTTCAGCGGTCAGTTGACCATGCGGGCCATGAGCCTGGTGTACACCACCCTGCTTTCCATCGTGCCCCTGCTGGCCTTCAGTTTTTCCGTCCTGAAAGGCTTCGGTATTCACAAAAAGCTGGAACCGGCCCTGCTGACCATGCTCGAGCCCCTGGGCCCAAGGTCGGCGGAGATCACTACCAACCTGATTGCCCTGGTCGACAATGTGCGCGGCGACTGGCTCGCCACCTTCGGCCTGGCCTTCCTGTTCTTCACTGTGATCACCATGATCCAGAAGATCGAGGAAAGTTTTAATTTCGTCTGGCAAGTGGAAAAGCCCCGGAGTTTTGCCCAGCGCTTTACCGAGTACATCAGCGTGCTGCTGGTCGGGCCGGTGCTGATGGTGGCCGCCATGGGCGCCATCGCCTCCATCAGCAACACATCCCTGGTGCAGCAAGTAGCAGCCATAGAACCCTTCGGCTACTGGTTGGTGTTGCTGGGTAAATCCTTGCCCTACCTGATGGTGATCGTGGTCTTCACCTTCGTCTATTCGTTCATCCCCAACACCAAGGTGAAGCTCAGCTCCGCCCTGGTTGGCGGCATCACCTCCGGAGTCATCTGGGCAACCCTCAGCATGTTCTTCGCCGCAACCGTGGCCGCCTCACCGACCCGGTTGGCAATTTACGCAGGTTTTGCCATCGGTATCGTGGTGTTGATCTGGTTGTACCTGAACTGGATCATCCTGCTGATCGGCGCCCAGTTGTCCTTCTACGTGCAGCACCCCGAGTATTTGCGTAGCGGTCGTGCGCGGGTGGACCTGCCAAATCGCGAACGCGAGTTGCTGGCCTTGTTGACCATGGAAATGGTTGGACGGGATTTCCTGGAGGGCAAACCCGGGCCCAGGATGGATCAACTGGCTGCCAGCATTAACCTGCCGGCCACCGTGTTGACCCCCATTCTTGAGCAACTTGAATCAGCGGGCCTGCTGCGCGCTACCGAGAACCAGGAAGCGATTCCCGGGCGCTCACTGGACAGGATCACTCTCCAGGACATCGTTAATTCGGTGCGCAACTATCAGGTGGACAGTTACCCGGCCCACCAGGACATGAAGAGGATTCGCGATTTACTGGACTCCATGGACAAGGCCATCGACAGCGCGCTTGATGGCCAGACCTTGCGCAGCCTGGTGGCGGACAAGTCCGAGGACGCTGACCCAACCCATACCTAGTCGCCGGCCACCATCATCGGGTCCATGAGGAAAGATCCGCTGTGGATCGCGCCACGGGCGTCCATGTCATTGCCGATGGCCTGGATGCCGCGATACATATCCCGCAAATTTCCCGCCACGGTAATTTCGTGGACCGGGTAAAGGATTTCACCGTCTTCGACCCAGAAGCCAGCGGCGCCACGTGAATAGTCACCCGTCACCCCGTTAACCCCCTGCCCCATCAACTCACCAATCAGCAAGCCGGTACCCATCTGCTTGAGCATGTCCTCTGGAGAAATGGTCTGATCCGGGGTGACCACCAGGTTATGCAGGCCACCGGCGCTACCGGTTGTTTGCAAACCCAGCTTGCGGGCGGAGTAACTGCCCAGCAGGTAGCCACGCAAAACACCGTTCTCCACCAGGGTTCGATTACGGGTGGCCACGCCCTCGTTATCAAATGGCGCGCTGGCCATGCCCTTTTGCAGGTGCGGCCATTCTTTCAGGCCCATCCACTCGGGGAAGAGCTGTTCGCCATCTGCCTTAAGCAGGAACGACGAGCCGCGATACTGGGCGCCACCGCGCACGGCAGCGGTAAAGTGTCCGATCAGGCCCCGGGCAAGCTCTGGCGGATAGATCACCGGCACCCGTGTTGTGGACAGCTTACGAGCGCCCAGGCGACGCACAGTGCGTTCACCGGCACGCCGGCCGACTGCTTCCACGTCTTCCAGGTCGGCGGCATCGCGGGCACTGGTGTACCAGTAATCGCGCTCCATATTGTTGTCCTGGCTGGCCAGCATGGCGCAGCTTGCACTGTGGCTGGTGCTCTCGAACCCGTGCAGGAAGCCGTGACTGTTTCCGTAAACGCGCCTGGCACGGTGACTGGAAATAGTGGCGCCCTCGGAGTTATTGATGCGCTTGTCCACGCCCCGCCCCGCACTCTCGCAGGCCCGGGCCAACTCGATGGCGCCCTCGGCATCGATGTCCCAGGGATGGCACAGGTCCAGGTCCTGGATATCGGTGGCCATCATCTCGGCATCCGCCAAGCCAGCACAGTCATCCTCAGCGGTGAACCGGGCGATGCTGCATGCCTTTTCTACCGTTTCCTTTACCGTGCGCTCGGATAGATCCGCAGTGCTGGCACTGCCCTTGCGCTTGCCAACGTACACGGTGATACCCAGCCCCCGGTCCTGCTGATACTCCAGGGTCTCGACCTCACCCAGTCGCACCGTCACCGACAAACCGCGTTCGGTACTGGCTCCGGCCTCCGCCTGGCTGGCTCCTAAAGAGGCAGCCAGGTCCAGGGCCTGGGCGACCGCACGTTGTACTTCATCTCGTTCCAGTGAAGGTGTAGACAAGCTGAATGCTCCGTATTGGCAGGGATGAAAACAGGAATTCTACCGCAAGCCCCCGACTCACGCCGCAGCCAATGGTAAACTACGTGTTTGGCGCAAACCTTTCAGGCTGGCATAGCCGGCTCGGGCGACGGAGAAACACGGTGAACACCCAGGACGACGAACAGTTGCAAGACGACTTGCCAGAGCTGGATGAGAACGGCTACGCCGGCCCCAGCAAGTCTTCATTGAAGCGCGAAAGCCACGCCCTGCAGAAGTTGGGGGAAACCCTGGCCAAGATGTCTCCGGCAGCGCTCAAGGCTCTGCCCCTGCCCGACAATCTGCGAGATGCCATCGAGCATATGCAGAGCATCACGAGTCGGGGCGCCTCCAGGCGACAGCGACAGTACCTGGGCAAGGTTATGCGCAATGTGGATGCGGAACCCATTCGCGAGGCCATTGAGGCGCTTGAACAAAAGCAACACCGCGCCCTGGGCCATTTCCATTCAATCGAACGCTGGCGCGACCGCTTTCTTGAAGAAGGCGAGGCCGCGGCAACAGATTTCATCGATAAATATCCCGCTACGGATCGCCAGCATTTACGATCGTTGGTGCGTGCCGCAAGCAATGCGGGCAGCGAGGAAAAACGGACCCGGGCAGCACGAAGCCTGTTCAAGTACCTGCGCGAGATCATGACCGATGAGCCCGCACAAGCCAACGACGATAATTAGAGGTAGACTATTCGGATGAAAGCACTTGTCGGCATAATTATGGGTTCGAAATCCGACTGGGACACCATGTCCAAGGCGGCGGAGAAGCTCGAAGAACTTGGGATCCCTTACGAGTTAAGGGTTGTCTCGGCACACCGTACACCGGACCTGCTGTTTGACTACTGCGCCACCGCCAGAGAGCGCGGCCTGGAAGTCATTATTGCCGGAGCCGGAGGCGCAGCACACTTGCCGGGCATGGCAGCAGCAAAGACCTCCCTGCCTGTGCTTGGCGTGCCAGTAAAGTCCAAGGCCCTCAACGGTATCGACTCCCTGCTTTCCATCGCCCAGATGCCTGCGGGTATCCCGGTAGCCACCCTGGCAATCGGCGAGGCAGGCGCGGCCAACGCAGGCCTGCTGGCTGCATCGATCCTGGGTAACAAATATCCCCAGTTCCTGGAAGCCCTTGAGAACTTCCGCAGCGAGCAGACCTCGACAGTCCTGGATAATCCCGATCCGCGAGAGGCGCAGTAGCAGCATCATGAGACTCGGAATTCTCGGCGCCGGCCAACTTGGAAGAATGATGGCCCTGGCAGGCTATCCCCTCGGACTTCGTTTTACGTTCCTTGATCGCACGGAAGACACCCCGGGCGGCCAACTGGCGGAAATCATAACCGGCGACTTCGATGATCCTGTCCTGCTGGAACGTCTCGCCAGGGAATGCGATTGCCTGACCTTTGACTGGGAGAACGTCCCGGTTGAACCGCTGAAGAAACTTTCCAGCGACACACCCATTCTGCCGCCTCTTGCTGCCCTGGAGACAGGCCAGGACAGGCTGGCGGAGAAAAAGTTATTCGCAAAGCTTGGCATTCCAACAGCCGGATATGCGACGGTGGACAGCAAATCAGAATTGGCTGAAGCGGCCGGCAGGCTGGGCTACCCGTGCCTGCTGAAAACCCGGCGTATGGGATATGACGGAAAAGGCCAGTTCATGCTGCGAGGTGAAGACGACCTTGGGCCGGCATGGGAAGCACTGGGCGGCACCGCCCTGATCCTCGAGGAATTCGTCAACTTTGATTACGAAGTTTCCCAGGTGGCGGCGCGCAGCACCCGGGGCGAAACCTGTTTCTATCCGCTGGCGCGCAATGTCCACAAGGGTGGAATCCTGCATTACAGCATCGCACCGTGGAATGCCCCGTCGCTGGAATCCCACGCACGGGAATACCTGGATGCCATGCTGGAGCATTTCGATTACGCCGGCATCCTGACTGTCGAGTTCTTTGTCTGTGGCGAGCGCCTTATCGCCAACGAGATGGCGCCAAGAGTGCATAACTCGGGGCACTGGACAATCGAGGGCGCCCACACCAGCCAGTTTGAAAATCATGTTCGCGGCATCCTGGGACTGCCCCTGGGCGATCCGTCAGCTCGCGGTCACTCGGCGATGGTCAACCTGCTGGGAGCCATGCCCGAATTATCCGCACTGCTGGAAATCCAGGGCGTACATGTGCACGACTACGGCAAGAGCCCCCGGTCGCTGAGAAAAATCGGCCATTGCACCCTGGTGTGTGATGATCAGGAAATTCGCGACAGCGAGCTTCAGAGACTGCTGGAATTAGCTGCCACCGAAATAGAATAGGGTCGCCCGGTACTTTTACCCGAGCGGCATTTCACACTATATTTACTAACTAAGTACGCAACGTCAGGGATTAACGAAGCGATGTACCTGGAACACTTTGGGCTAAAGGAATCGCCATTCCGTCTTTCGCCGGACCCGCACTTCCTGTATCTGAGCAAACACCATGCTCGTGCCAAGGCATACCTGGATTCAACAGTCGTCCTCGAAGATGGCTTCGTGATCATCACCGGCGAGGTCGGCTCCGGCAAGACCACCCTGATGAAGTGTTTCATGGAGAGCCTGGGCGAGAATGTCATCTATGCCCACATTGCCCAGACCCAGCTTACACCGGTGCAGTTCCTGCAATGCGTGCTGGCAGACTTCGGCTTCAAACCATTCAAGAAGCGAAAAGCCGAATTACTGGACATGCTGAACCACTTCCTGGTTGATCAGTATTCCGCCGGAAACAAGGTGCTGCTCATCGTCGATGAGGCCCAGAATCTCTCTAGCCAGGTGCTTGAGGAGGTTCGTCTGCTTTCCGGGGTCGAAACCAGCAAGGACAAGGTGCTGCGCATCATCCTGGCCGGCCAGCCGGAACTGAACCAGACACTGGATTCAGACAATATGCGCCAACTGGTTCAGCGGGCGCGGCTTAGATTCCACCTGGGACCTCTCTCCGAGAGAGAGACCCGGGAATACGTTACCCACCGGCTGCAAATAGCAGGTGCCGGGGAGCACCAGATATTCGATCAAGAGCTTTTCCCGACTATTTTCCGGTTCAGCGGCGGTATACCGCGGTTGATCAACACCCTGTGCGACACGGCCATGCTGTGCGCCTTCGCGGAAGAGAAAGACACGGTGGGATCAAGTGACTTGACCGCCGCAATTGAAGAACTGGGATGGTCAGAGTACGCGGCCACCACCAATAGCTTCGCCATGCCGGACATGAGCAGGATAAACGATCCCAGCGCCGATGAAATCATCGGCACCCTGTTCGTGCATGACGAGGAAAGCGGTCAGGAATCCGAGGCAGACCTGCGCTGTGGCCGGGTGATTCTCGGCAGGACCTCGGATAACGAGATCCAGCTGGACAGCAAGTACATAAGCCGTCACCACGCCCAAATCGTCTCAAACTTCAGGGAAACCTACGTCGAGGACTTGAACAGCACCAACGGGATTTTCTTCGGCAACCGTCGAGTCAAGAGACGCACCTTGAAAGACGGTGACGAGTTCTGGATGGGCAAGCACCGGCTGACCTTCTTGCGCAACGACGGGGACGTCAAGCTGGAAGACCTGAAGGACAATGTCGAAGAATTGGAAGATGACATCGAAGACCTGGACGACGAACTCGAAGAGTTGAATGACGAGTTCGAAGATCTGGATGACGAG
>CAKZML010000258.1 GCA_937128475.1 uncultured Chromatiales bacterium | reverse complement strand
GTGATCATCGAATGGAGCCGGGTATGCCCGAGTCCTTCAATGTGTTGGTTAAGGAAATACGTTCTCTGGCGATCGATATCGATCTCGAGAGCGAATGACAAACGTAACATTGGACTCAGTATCACAAGCGGTGATTTTCACCGCTTCGCCTGGCAGCAATAACCTCGTGGAGGAAACGCCTTGAAAGACTTACTTAATCTGTTGAAGTCCCAGGGACAGAACGACGAATTCGACGCTATCCGGATTGGTCTGGCATCACCGGAGCTGATTCGCTCCTGGTCATTTGGCGAAGTCAAAAAGCCGGAAACCATTAACTACCGTACCTTTAAACCGGAGCGGGACGGCCTGTTCTGTGCCAAGATTTTTGGCCCGGTAAAGGATTACGAGTGCCTGTGTGGCAAGTACAAGCGGCTCAAGCACCGTGGCGTCATCTGTGAAAAGTGCGGTGTTGAAGTGGCACTGGCGAAAGTTCGTCGTGAGCGCATGGGTCACATTGAGCTGGCCAGCCCGGTTGCACACATCTGGTTTCTCAAGTCGCTGCCTTCGCGCATCGGCCTGCTGCTGGATATGACCCTGCGCGATATCGAGCGCGTGCTGTACTTCGAGTCATATGTGGTGACTGACCCGGGTATGACTACCCTGGAGCAAAGCCAGCTGTTGTCTGACGAGCAGTACTATGAGGCCATGGAAGAGTTTGGCGATGAGTTCTCCGCCAAGATGGGCGCCGAAGCCATCCAGGACCTGATGATGCAGTTGGACCTGAACCAGGAGATTGCCACCCTGCGTGAAGAGATCCCGGCGACCAACAGTGAAACCAAGATCAAGAAGCTGTCCAAGCGCCTGAAGTTGATGGAGGCTTTCGCCAGCTCCGGCAACAAGCCACAGTGGATGGTGCTTAACGTGTTGCCCGTGCTGCCACCGGATCTGCGACCGCTGGTTCCGCTGGATGGCGGCCGCTTTGCAACCTCAGACCTGAACGACCTGTACCGTCGGGTGATCAACCGTAACAACCGCCTGAAGCGTCTGCTGGATCTGAATGCGCCGGACATTATTGTGCGTAACGAGAAACGTATGCTGCAGGAATCTGTGGACGCGTTGCTGGATAACGGTCGCCGTGGCCGCGCAATTACCGGCTCCAATAAGCGCCCGCTGAAGTCCCTGGCCGACATGATCAAGGGTAAGCAGGGTCGTTTCCGCCAGAACCTGCTGGGTAAGCGGGTCGACTACTCAGGCCGTTCGGTTATCGTGGTAGGGCCTACCCTGCGTCTGCACCAGTGCGGCCTGCCCAAGAAAATGGCCCTGGAACTGTTCAAGCCGTTTATCTTTGGCAAGCTGGAGGCTAAAGGTCTTGCCACTACGATCAAGGCCGCCAAGAAAATGGTTGAGCGGGAGCCACCTGAGGTTTGGGATATCCTCGCCGAGGTTATCCGTGAGCACCCGGTATTGTTGAACCGTGCGCCCACCCTGCACCGTCTGGGTATCCAGGCGTTTGAGCCGGTGCTGATTGAAGGTAAGGCTATCCAGCTGCACCCGCTGGTCTGTGCTGCCTACAACGCTGACTTTGATGGTGACCAGATGGCGGTACACGTGCCGCTGACCATTGAAGCCCAGCTGGAAGCCCGGGCCCTGATGATGTCCACCAACAACATCCTCTCTCCTGCTAACGGTGAACCCATCATCGTGCCTTCACAGGACGTGGTATTGGGTCTGTACTACATGACCCGCGCGCGGGTCAATGCCAAGGGTGAGGGCACCCTGTTTGCCAATGTCTCAGAAGTGCATCGCGCCTACTTCGGCGGTCATGTGCACCTGCAGGCACGGGTGAAGGTTCGCATTCACGAAATAATCAACACTGATGAAGGCGAGTCGATCGAGAGTACCTTTGTGGCTGACACCACTGTGGGGCGCGCCCTGCTGTGGGAGATTGTGCCCAAGGGTATTGCCTTTGAGATGGTGAACCAGGATATGGCCAAGAAGGCGATCTCCCGCATCATCAACCAGTGCTACCGCGTGGTAGGCCTGAAGGCCACGGTAATCTTTGCCGACCAGCTGATGTACACCGGTTATGAATACTCCACCCGTTCCGGCTCATCAATCGGTGTTAACGACTTCGAAATCCCCAAGGAGAAAGCCGCGTTGATCGACCGGGCTGATGCCGAGGTCAAGGAAATCGAAGACCAGTACGCAGCCGGTCTGGTAACCCAGGGCGAGAAGTACAACAAGGTGATCGATATCTGGTCGCGTGCCAATGACCTGGTGTCCAAGGCCATGATGGAAGGCCTTTCCAAGGAAACGGTCATTAACCGCGAGGGCAAGGAAGAGCAACAGCCATCCTTTAACTCGGTTTACATCTATGCCGACTCCGGAGCCCGGGGTTCCCCCGCGCAGATTCGCCAGCTGGCAGGTATGCGTGGCCTGATGGCCAAGCCGGACGGCTCTATCATCGAGACGCCGATTACGGCGAACTTCCG
>CAKZML010000257.1 GCA_937128475.1 uncultured Chromatiales bacterium | reverse complement strand
CCTCTGCTGGTTTTCAAGACCAGTGCATTCAACCGCTCTGCCACCTCTCCAGATTTTTGGACACCTCGGTATATCCCTATACGTCCGGCCCCCTTTTGGGCAATAGAATTGCAAATAGTTGCAACCCTGAGCGCCGCGCAGTGTATCAGATGCATCCCGCGTTCCAAAGCGGATATTAATATAAATAAGGTAGTTTGAATGAGAGTTTGTGTTTTTTGTGGTTCCAGTCCCGGAAACCAGCCCGAGTATCGCGAGATAGCTCAGAAGCTTGGCCGCACGCTTGCCAAGAAAGGCGTAGGCCTGGTCTATGGCGGTGCCGATGTGGGACTTATGGGCATGGTCGCCAATTCCACACTTGAAGGCGGCGGCGAAGTTATTGGCGTCATTCCCCGCGCCCTGGTTGTCCGTGAATTGGCCCATCACGGGCTGACTGACCTGCGTGTCGTTGACGATATGCAGGAGCGCAAGGACGTAATGGCCCGTCTGAGTTCGGCATTTGTTTGCCTGCCCGGCGGCTATGGCACCCTTGATGAAATGTTTGAGATGGTTACCTGGAACCAACTTGGCGAACACGCCAAGCCCTGCATCCTGCTCAACATCAACGGCTTTTACGATGACCTGCTTTCATTCCTGGATAAAGCCCGGGACCAGGGTTTCATCAAAGGTTCAGACCGGGATGGCTTGACCGTAGTGACCAATATCGATGAACTACTCGAAGCCCTGAATCGGATGAGCAGCGAGTAAAACTGCTTACTTCAGCGCCGAATAATTAAAAATAACTTACATTAAGAAAGCAATATAACCTATTGTTTAAAAACGTTATTTGTACCTGATTTAGGGTTATCGAGAACTCTTCAAGCCGGTTTGGCAGACTTGCTTTCCCCGGCACAGTCCCTATTATTCAGTGCTCGGGGCCAGGAGGCCTCACCGGTACAAACTACTTAGGAGATACGCATGGTGAATCAATATCAGGTTGGCGTTGCCCACACCGAAGCCTCGGTCCTGGCGACCAACAAGGTCTTACGCAATACCTACCTGCTACTGTCCATGACCCTATTGTTCAGCGCATTGACCGCATGGCTGAGCATGTCGATGAACATGCCCCACCCTGGCGTTATCATCACGCTGGCAGGCTATTTCGGACTGCTGTTCCTAACAAACAAGTTCCGTAACAGTGCCATGGGACTAGTGTGCGTATTCGCGCTGACCGGTTTCATGGGAATGACCCTGGGACCGATACTCAACTCTTACTTGAAAGCCCTGCCTAATGGCGCCGAATTGATCATGACGGCTTTCGGTATCACCGGTGCGGTATTCATGGGCTTGAGTGCCTACGCACTGGTGTCCAAGAAAGACTTCAGCTTCATGGGCGGCTTCCTGACCATCGGCATCCTCGGCGCCTTCGGACTGGGGCTGATCGCCATTTTCTTCAACATGCCAGCCTTGTCCCTGGCGGTCTCGGGTATGTTTGTCCTGGCAATGGGCGGCCTCATCCTGTTCCAGACCAGCCAGATCATCCACGGTGGCGAGACAAATTACATCATGGCTACAGTTACCTTGTACGTAACGATCTTCAATCTGTTCACCAGCCTGCTTCACATCCTCGGTGTGATGGACGAATAATCCGCGCTGCAATTTAGCGAAAGGCCCCGCCTTTGAGCGGGGCTTTTTTTTGCCCGAAAGCCAGGGGCAACTTTAATGTTACGGGAATGGGCACAAATTACTTACTGCGCGTTATACTCGGAACGGTTACCGCCTAACGTAAGAACCAGCTATGCCCAAAGCTCGCACAACCCGGCGCCACGCCCCCCTCCGCTTCCTCACGAGGCTCTGCAGACTTTTCCCGGTCATCGCACTGCTGATGGGGGCCTCGCTGGTCCACGCGCAAGCCCAGTTCGATCCCTCCTCAGAGGTGGAAAAGCTGGACGAGTTGTACAGCGAACTGATGACCATCAGCGAAGACACGGAAGGGCTGATCAGCATCGACGAACAACAACTGATGGTGCAGATCGAGGATACGACCCGGCGCGTATCCAGGGCCAAGGCCCAGGCTAACGAGTGCATTACCTCCCAGCGACCCCAGGTTCAAAAGCTAACCGAGGAGCAGGCGCTGCTCCCCGCACTGGTACCCGAGGAAAACATCGCCCTGTGGGAACAGAGAACCCGGATCAACGAGCAGCTCTCGGCAGCACAAGCACGACTGTCCAGCTGTGAACTGCTGTTCGCGAAGGCCGAATCTGTCATCGGGCAAGCCGAACGACTTAAAAGTATCGTTTCTTCCATACGGCTTTCCGCCCGCCAGGAACCCCTTTGGGCTTACATAGGGCAAATTCCCGAACTGATAAGGGAGTGGCCGGACAGACTGGATGCAGCGATCCGCGTACCTCGCAATGAAACCTATGCGCATACCAACCTGGTGCCGGCCATGGCAGTGATCATACTGCTTGGTATAGCCCTGGGCCTGCTGCTCAGATTCAGGTTCTATCGCTGGTACGGCCGCGCCGGTGCCGAGGATCACCCCCCCAGCCTCAAATTCCTGCTGCCCAAGCCATTGGCCGATTACGCGCCCTGGCTGGTAACCGGCGCGTTGTGCTGGCTCACCCTGGCTACCGTGTCTGACCAGCCTTCCCTGGACTATCTTGCAGTCAGGCTGGCCCTGGCCATCGGTACTATCGGTATCGGGCTGGTCCTCATTGACTGGAGCACCGGACCTCTTTCCGCAGGCGCCAGGATCGAAGGCCTGTATCCCGAAAAAGTCGCACCTATGCGTCGCTCAATGCGCTGGATGCTGGGCGCGATCATGTTCAGCTTTGTGTTCATCGGCTACGGCGCCCTGATCCGCCTGGTCAGGCGACCGGGTGAGTTGGATGTCCTTCTGTGGTTGGTCCTCGCCCTCTGGATAACCGTCGCCGTAATGTCATTGCTGTTGCTGGTAAGGCAACTTCCCGGTCTGCAGATCCGGTCACGATTTATCAGAGCCCTGGTGCTATTGGCGACCATGGCAGGCCTGGTTGCCGAGTTAGCCGGCTACTACAACTTCGCCTACTACATCTTCTCAGGGCTGCTGCGAAGCACCGTTGCCACGTTCATCCTTTGGATATCCCTGTGGGCCATCGAGGTTACGGTGAGGGAGATCCGGCGTGGAAAAACCAACTTCGCGGTACAGACCCGAGCATTCATCGGCATCAAACCCGAGGGCAAGCACACCCTGCTGGGTATCTACCAGGCGGTAGCTGAGCTGTCCTTGTGGATGGCCTTTATGGTCTTCATGGTTCAGATCTGGGACACCACCGAAACCTTCCTGGACAGCTTCAAGAGCTTTTTCCTGGATGGCGTGGAAATTACCGGTACCCGGTTTATTCCCGCCGACATTCTCACCGCCATCGCCATGTTCATTGCGCTCATCATGCTCACCGGCTGGGCCAAGCGCTGGATAGAGACCCGCTGGCTGCGACATATGAACCTGGACCGGGGCGCCCGTGATGCCCTGCTGGCCATGGTGGGCTATATCGGCTTTATCATCGCCGCATTGGTCGCCCTGCGCTTCTCCGGTGTCAGCATGGCAAGCCTGGCCATCATCGCTGGTGCCCTGTCAGTGGGTATTGGTTTCGGCCTCCAGGGTATCGCTAACAACTTTATTTCAGGCTTGATCCTGCTGTTCGAACGGCCAATCAAATCTGGTGACTTTGTGACCGTCGGCGGCGTGGAAGGATTTGTTCGCAAGATCAGTATTCGCTCAACAGAAATTGAAACCCTGGATCGTCGCAACGTCATCGTGCCGAACTCGGAACTGATTTCCGGACAGGTCACCAACTGGGTACTCAGGGATCCCCACGGCCGCCTGAGCCTTGAGATCGGCGTCGCCTACGGCTCAGACGTGGAACTGGTGCAGAAACTGCTGGTTGAAGCCGCCATGGAACATCCTGATGTCATCAAGGAAGGCCGGGCCCCTGGACCCAAGGCACTGTTCATGGCATTTGGCGAAAGTTCACTGGATTTTGAGCTGAGAATCTGGATTCATCGAATCGAGAAGCGCTTTGACGTGATCAGCGGCGTGAACTTCGCTATTGAGAAGGCATTCCGCGAGAATGGAATCGTCATCCCCTTCCCACAACGCGATCTGCATGTGAAGAGCTGGGATCCGGACGCTGCACCGAAAATCGCCAACAAAAAGGCCGACCCGGAATAGCTATCCTGGGCCGGCCTGGTATTCGAAGCGTAACTTACGCGGCAGCGATGCGCTGCGCACCACCCATGTAACGACGCAACACCTCTGGAATCACGATAGAACCATCAGCCTGCTGATAGTTTTCCATGACTGCGATCAAGGCGCGACCGGCGGCCACCCCCGACCCGTTCAGGGTATGCAGCAACTCGGGCTTGCCGGTTTCAGGATTACGCCAGCGAGTCTGCATGCGTCGAGCCTGGAAGTCCCCGCAATTACTGCAAGAGGAAATTTCCCGGTATTTATCCTGGGAAGGCATCCAGACCTCAATGTCATAGGTCTTGGCCGCGCCGAAACCGGTATCGCCGGTGCACAGCACGATCACCCGATAAGGGAGCCCCAGTCGCTGGAGAATAGATTCAGCATGCCCGGTCAGGGTCTCAAGCTCGGCAAACGACTCATCGGGTCGCGACAGGTGAACCAACTCCACCTTTTCAAACTGGTGCTGGCGAATCATGCCCCGGGTGTCCTTGCCGTAGGCGCCTGCTTCTGATCGAAAGCAAGGGGTATGGCAGGCCATGCGCAACGGCAACTTGTCGGCCTCCAGGATATCGCCACGGCTCAGGTTGGTGACCGGCACTTCCGCGGTGGGAATCAGGAAATACTCCTGCTCTCCACTAAGCGCGAACAGGTCTTCCTCAAACTTGGGCAACTGGCCGGTACCTGTCAGGGATTCCCGGTTCACCATGTAAGGCACGTACAGCTCGGTGTAGCCATGCTCGTCCACATGGGTATCCAGCATGAACTGGATCAGCGCGCGGTGCAGGCGAGCAAGCTGGCCCCTCATTACTGCGAAACGTGATCCTGTAATCTTGGCGGCTGCTTCAAAATCCAGCTGCTCCAGGGCGGCCCCCAAATCAACATGGTCCTGGGGTTCAAAATCCATTTTCACCGGTTCGCCCCAGCGACGAATTTCCACATTGTCCTCTTCGCTCAAACCCTGGGGAACACTCTCGTGCAAAATATTCGGCAGGCCCATGTGAATAGCTTCAAGGGCCTCCTGAACCTGGGACAACTCAGCCTGACTGGCCTTCAATTCTTCACCCAGGGCCGCCACGGCGGCTTTCAGAGGCGCAACATCCTCTCCTCGATGGACCGCCTGACCAATGCTCTTGGAACTGTTGTTACGTTCTTTCTGCAGGTCCTCGGTACGCACTTGCAGAGCCTTGCGACGGGTTTCCAGGGCGGTGTAATTCTCCACGTCAAACTTGGCGCCTCGGCGAGCAAGTTCAGCCGCGACCTTGTCAATATCGCTACGCAGAAGTTTCGGATCGAGCATGAGTTTTCCTTACATTCCTGATTAGGTTCGGGCCTCAGCGACCCTTGTTTTTCCGGGACTGCTGATTGATTGCATCACGCAAGCGATCAAGCTTCTCGGCGATTTTCGCCTCAAGGCCCCGGGGAACGGGATGATAATACGTTCTGTAACCGATTTCTTCCGGGAAATAGTGATCACCCCAGGCAATACCCTCGGGCTCGTCGTGGGCATAGCGGTAGCCCTTGCCGTAATCCATTGATTTCATCAGCTTGGTGGGCGCATTCCTCAAGTGCATGGGAACATCCACCGAACCGCTCTTGGCGGCATGATCCCGGGCTTCTTTATACGCGGTATACACCGCATTGCTCTTGGCGGCGCAAGCCAGGAATACCACGGCCTGGGCAATCGCCAACTCACCCTCCGGGCTGCCCAAACGGTCGAATACCTCCGCCGCATCCAGGGCCAGGCGCAAGGCCCTGGGGTCCGCATTGCCAATGTCCTCTGAAGCCATGCGCACCACACGACGGGCCAGGTAACGCGGATCACATCCACCGTCCAGCATCCGACACAACCAGTACAGGGAGGCATCCGGGTCCGAACCTCTTACCGCTTTATGCAGCGCGGATATCTGGTCGTAAAACGCATCGCCCTGTTTATCAAAGCGGCGCACTCCACCGGCCACAAGATCCATTACCAGCGCGTCGGACAACTGGCGCACGCCGTCGTCTCCCGGCTCAGACAAATCTGCCGCGATTTCCAGCAATCCCAGCGCCCGTCGGGCATCACCGTCCGCAGCTTCTGCCAGGGTCATAAGTTGCTCCTGGCTCAATACCGGCGCATCGGCGCCCAGGCCGCGCTCAGCATCGTCCAGGGCTTGCTGCATAACCTGAACCAGGTCAGCCGCCTCCAGGGACTTCAGGACATAGACCCGCGCCCGGGACAGCAATGCATTGTTCAATTCGAAAGAAGGGTTTTCAGTAGTGGCACCGACGAATGTCAGGGTGCCGTCTTCCACGTAAGGCAGGAACGCATCCTGCTGGGATTTGTTGAATCGATGGACCTCGTCGAGAAACAGCAGGGTTCGCCTTCCCGAATAGTCCCGCAGCTTTTTGGCCTGCTCCACCGCTGCCCGCACATCCTTGACCCCGGCCATCACGGCCGATAGCGCAAGAAATTCCGCGTCCCAGGAATTGGCAAGCAAGCGAGCCAGGGTGGTCTTGCCAGTCCCCGGCGGTCCCCACAAAACAAGCGAATGAAGGCTCTTGCCATCCACCATCGACCGCAGGGGTTTTCCCGAGGCCAGCAAGTGCTGCTGTCCGACAAATTCGTCCAGGTTGCGTGGGCGCATGCGATCCGCCAGGGGAGCCCCGGTGGATACCTTGCCTAATTCATCAGCCACGCCAGGCTAGCCTCCGTCAGGTTCATCGCCGGCAGTCCCACGCCCCAGGACCCATTGCTCCAGGCGCCCACACCAACCACTAAATATATAGCGCGCAAGGATCAGGCCTGTGATCACTCCGGCGGTATTTGCCAGCATGTCACGGACTTCGAAGTGCCGATGAAAATATCTCTGTTGAAGAAATTCAATCGCGATACCCATCACCACTAATCCGGGAACTATCCAGCGATATGAGGAGCGTTGATATATACCGGAAAACCAGACCATGACCGTGGCGTAAGCGAAAGCGTGCTGGATCTTGTCAGACACCAGGAAATCGATGTCATGCAAGGTCTTGCCAGGCAACAGGCTCAGGATCACGACCAGCGCGACCAGCCCCCAACCCAGGCCCAGCCACAGCTTGGGATATTGCATACGGTACATGGTCATGGAACGGAGAGTTTAACCCTGGTTAATGACGTCCATACCTTCCGGCGGGACATACTGGAAACTTGCATCGTCAAGATCGGGATTCAAAACCACTTCACTGAAATCGATGCGGGTAACCTGGTCAAGATTATCCACCAGTTCCAGCCGGACAAGCCGGTCATCAATGAACCCAAGGCATAACGCCTGGAAATCACTACCGGCTTCCCTTGGCGCGAGGTAAACCTTCAACAAGCCTTCATCACGCTTTACCAACTCGATGGTGAACACCTCTTCCAGGTCCCGTCCACCGCTTAGCAACACCGCCGGCGAGGCGGCAAGGGAGTCGTCCAACTTGCGGACCACCGCCTGCTCCAGGTCCGGATCGACGCTCCAAAGGTTTTCGCCGTCTGCCAGGACCAGTTGCGGAAATGGCAGTTGGTAGTCCCAGCGAAAACGATTGGGACGCTTGAGCAACAACTCGCCACTTGAGCTTTGCTGACTGTCGCCCTCGGCACTGAACATGGTCTGGGTAAACTGGGCGCTCAGGGTGTTTACGTTCTCCAGGAAGTTCTGAAGACGCTCCCTGCCCACCTCAACGGGTAACTCCTGTGCATAGACCAGGGTCGACGCCGTACCGAGCAACAGCAGCATTCCAAGGCATGCACATGCCCTGTAAAAATGACTAGCAAATGATTTCATCAATCCTCCGGTGGCGCAGGAGCCAGGACTTCACGACTGCCGTTTGATTGCAACGGACCAACCAGACCTGTCTCCTCCATCTGTTCCACCATACGCGCCGCACGGTTATAGCCAATCTTCAGCCTGCGCTGTACGCCGGAAATGGACGCTTTACGGGTTTCGGTAACGATACGAACCGCCTGGTCATACAGGGGATCATCCTCTGCACCACCACCGGCGCTCACGCCACCGCCATCCGACAATCCGGGAATTGGCGCACTTGGGCCTTCCAGGATCTCGTCCAGGTAGTTTGCACCACCGCTCTTTAACAGATGCTGAACGACGCGGTGAACCTCGGCATCAGACACGAAGGCACCGTGCACCCGGGTGGGAACCGCGGTGCCCGAGGGCAGATACAACATGTCGCCATGGCCCAGCAGGCTTTCAGCACCCATTTGATCGAGAATCGTCCGGGAATCCACCTTGGCGGATACCTGGAAAGCAATACGGGTAGGAATGTTCGCCTTGATCAGACCGGTGATCACATCCACCGACGGGCGCTGGGTGGCCACGATCAGGTGAATACCGGAAGCCCGGGCTTTCTGGGCGAGTCTGGCGATCAGCTCTTCCACCTTCTTGCCCACCACCATCATCATGTCGGCCAACTCGTCAATGACCACCACCACGTAGGGCAGAGTTTCGAGCAATGGATGCTCGGGAATGGGAAGGTCATCATCAATAATCGGGGGCCGCACCCACAGGGGATCCTTGAGCGGCTCACCCTTGGCAATGCCATCTTTCACCTTGCGGTTATAGCCACCCATGTTACGCACGCCCAGGGAGGCCATCAGCCGGTAACGGCGTTCCATCTCGGCCACACACCAGCGCAAGGCATTGGCCGCCTCGTTCATGTCGGTGACCACCGGGGCCAACAGGTGCGGAATCCCCTCGTACACCGAGAGTTCCAGCATCTTGGGATCGATCATGATCAAGCGGACATCGTCAGGCTTGGCCTTGTAAATAAGGCTAAGCACCATGGCGTTGATACCCACCGACTTACCCGAGCCAGTCGTACCGGCAATCAGCAAGTGAGGCATTTTGGCCAGGTCGGCTACCGCTGGCAGACCGCCGATATCCTTACCCAGGGCAATCGCCAGGGGTGAGGACACGTCGTCATAGGCCTTGGAACGAAGGATTTCGCCCAGGGTGACCAGTTCCCGTGATTCATTGGGTATTTCCAGGCCAACCACGGACTTGCCAGGAATGACTTCAACCACCCTGACACTTATTGCAGACAGGGCCCGGGCCAGGTCCTTGGACAAGTTTGAGATCTGGCTGACCTTCACACCCGGTGCCGGCTGCAATTCGAAACGGGTCACAATCGGACCCGGATGCACCGCCACGACTTCGACTTCGACGCCAAAATCACTCAGCTTCAACTCGACCAGCCTGGACATGGCCTCCAGCGCCTCGTCGGAATAACCACTAACCTTCTCCGGTGGGTTATCCAGCAACGACAGGGGCGGCAGTTCAGTACGCGGCGGCGGATCGAAAAGAGGCACCTGCCTTTCTTTCTCCACCCGATCGCTGCGTTCGATCTTGTTCATTACAGGCTCAATTCTCGGTTTCTTGCCCACCGCCTTGCGCTTGGTTTCCCGTTGCACAACCTGCTGGCGCACCTGTTTGACCTTGCGAGCCTCTATCCGGTCACGAATATCGCCAATCCGGGTCATGATCCAGTCAGCGCTCCAGAGCGTCATGCGTCCCACTCGATCCATGACTGCCAGCCAGGAAATACCGACGAACATGGACGC
Source organism: uncultured Chromatiales bacterium (assembly GCA_937128475.1). GTDB lineage: Bacteria > Pseudomonadota > Gammaproteobacteria > Steroidobacterales > BM003 > CAKZML01. The sequence continues at coordinate 19,155 of CAKZML010000257.1, read as the reverse complement.
GCCGGCCAGCCACAAGGCCAGCAACAGCATGGTTGCCCCAAGGAAACTCAAGCCACTGGCCATTCCCAGGCCAACGAACTCACCTACCACGCCACCGGCACTGGACTGAAGCGTACCCGGATCAAAATGCAGGGTAGCCAGGCCGCAACTGGTGGCCAGGGTGATAACAAAACCCGCGCCCCGGAATGCCAGCAGTGACAAGGACACTGGTCCTTCGGAGCGCCTGATCCTGAACAGCAGCCATCCGGCAAACGCCAGCATCAGGGGAAACAGGAATGCCGGGCGGCCAAACAAGGTAAAAAACAAATCCGCCAGCCAGGCCCCAACAGGGCCAATCAGGTTAGAGACACGGGAGGATTCTCCAGTGAATGAAAACCCGGGATCCTGCGGGCGATAGCTCACCAGCGCAGCAAACAACATGATGGACAGACCGCCGAAAATCCATAACGCGGCCTCTCTCAGGGCTCGCCTTGCGGACAATCCCAGTAACGCCGTGCTTTCGATTTCTATTTTCGCCTTCGCCAAGATATTAGCCCATTTCTAGAAAAATACTGTAACTCATTGAGTCATATTAATTTATTTGCGCTCATGCATCAACGATAATCTGGATGCCCTTGCTTTTGGGTTCGCGCTGCTCACGCTACAAAAAACCCCTTTGCGGAAGCAGTGTATACGAATCCAGCCGTATCTCCACGACCCCTTTGCCCAGCCACGCGTATTTGAATAACATGGCGCCCTGTGTTCGGACAGCCCCTGGGTCAGTCCGATTCCTCCACCCGCCGGGAACGGGAGCCCATCCCTGGCCCTGCGGTGATCATCAGAATAAGGATTTCAATCGCAATGAGTGACGTAAAGCACTGCCGACTGCTGATTTTAGGTTCCGGTCCCGCCGGATACAGTGCCGCAGTATACGCAGCAAGGGCAGGCCTTAACCCGGTTTTGATTACCGGCGTAGAGCAAGGCGGCCAGCTGATGACCACCACCGAGGTGGATAACTGGCCCGGCGACGTGGAAGGCCTGATGGGCCCTGCCCTGATGGACCGCATGCGGGCCCATGCCGAGCGCTTTGACACCGAAATTGTGGTTGACCATATCAACAAGGCAGAACTGGGCCAGCGCCCCTTCCTGCTGCACGGTGACAACGGCAGCTACACTTGCGATGCCTTGATCATCTGCACCGGCTCCACCGCCCGTTACCTGGGCCTGGAATCCGAGGAAACCTTCAAGGGCAAAGGCGTTTCGGCCTGCGCCACCTGCGACGGATTCTTCTATCGGGGCCAGGAAGTCGCTGTCATCGGCGGCGGCAACACCGCGGTTGAAGAAGCCCTCTACCTGTCCAACCTTGCCTCCAAGGTCACCCTGGTTCACCGGCGGGATTCGCTGCGGGCCGAGAAGATCATGCAGGACAAGCTGTTCGAGAAGACCCGTGACGGCGGCAATGTCGAAATCCTCTGGCATAACACCCTGGACGAGGTGCTGGGCGACGAAACCGGCGTCACCGGCATGCGAGTGCGCTCCACCAAGGATGACAGCACTCAAGACATCACCCTGACCGGGGTATTCATCGCGATCGGACACACCCCGAACACCAGCCTCTTCGAGGGCCAGCTGGAGATGGATCACGGCTACCTGAAGGTCCAGTCCGGTTTGAACGGCAATGCCACACAAACCAGCATTCCCGGCGTATTTGCCGCGGGTGACGTGGCTGACCAGGTTTACAAGCAAGCAGTTACTTCCGCTGGAACCGGCTGCATGGCCGCCCTGGATGCCGACCGCTACCTGGAAGATCTGGCCAGCGGCGAATAGATTCAGCAATGCCCGCTCAGACAAGGATACTGGCAGGCATCAACGAGCTATCGGCCAGCAGCTGGGATGGGCTGGCCGGTACTGACCACCCCTTTACCCGGCACGCCTACCTGGGCGCGCTGGAACAAAGCCGATGTGTGGGTCCAGGTACCGGCTGGGAACCCAGTCACATCGTCCTGGAAGATAACGACCGCCTGCTTGGGGCCATGCCCCTGTACTTGAAGAGTGACTCCTGGGGCGAATTCGTCTTCGACCAGGGGTGGGCCCAGGCCTATCAAGAGGCCGGCGTCCCCTATTACCCAAAACTGGTCGGGGCAATACCGTTCACACCGGTCAGCGGCCCACGCCTGCTAAGCCCTCCCCACTCCCCTGGAATACAGCAAGCCTTGCTGAAAGCCGCCGAGGAACTCGCCCGGCAACGCCAGGCATCGTCGATTCACGTCTTGTTCCCTGACGGCGATGCGCTGGAGGTACTGAAACGCCAGGGCTGGCTACTGCGCAAGGACTGCCAGTTCCATTGGTTTAACCGGGGTTACGAAAGCTTTGACCACTACCTGGAAAGCTTTTCCGCCAAGCGCCGCAAGACCACCCGGCGGGAGCGCCGGAAAGTTGCCGAGCAAGGCATCCACTTCGATCACCTGGTGGGCAGCGAACTGAGCGAACGTGACTGGGATTTTCTCTACCGCTGCTATGCCTCCACCTTTCTTCGCCGGGGCCGGCATCCCTACATGAACCCGGACTTCTTTCGCAGTCTGTGCGCCAACATGGGAGACAGCCTGCTGGCGATACGGGCAAGTCAGGGTGAGCAACCCATCGCAGCGGCCATCTTCTTCCTCTCCAGCGACACGCTGTACGGGCGTTACTGGGGCAGCATTGCCGACGTAGACAGCCTGCATTTTGAAACCTGTTATTACCAGGGCATAGACCTGTGCATCGAGCGTGGCCTGAAACGCTTTGATCCAGGCACCCAGGGCGAGCACAAGCTGACCCGGGGCTTCGACCCGGTGTTTTCCTGGTCTGGGCACTGGATAGCCCACCCGGGCTTCCGCCAGGCGATTGCGAATTACCTTGCCAGGGAAGCGGCACACATCGATGGCTATCAGGAAGCGGCCAGGGAACTGTTACCTTTCCGGCAGGACAGGCAAGAGGATCCGGCGCAATGATCCCCTGGCTGGACCCAGATGAGCTTTGGTTTCCTCACCCATCCAGGGCACTGGAGGAACCACCAGGATTACTTGCCGCAGGAGGCGACTTATCTCCTGAGCGACTGCTTAAAGCCTATTCAATGGGCATCTTTCCCTGGTACGAAGATCAGCAACCGATACTTTGGTGGAGCCCAAACCCGAGAGCCGTGCTCTTCCCCGCTGAGTTCCGCCTGCGCCGCAGCTTGCGCAAAATCCTGCGAAACAAGCCATTCACGGTCAGTTTTGATAAAAACTTTGCCGGGGTAATACGGGCCTGCGCCCAGCCCCGCAGTTACAGCGAGGAAACCTGGATCACCAACGAAATGGCAGGGGCATACCAGGCACTGCACGAAGCCGGGCACGCCCACTCCCTGGAGGTCTGGCATGAGGACTCACTGGTGGGAGGGCTCTACGGGGTCGCCCTGGGCAAGGTCTTTTTTGGTGAATCCATGTTCAGTACCCAACGGGACGCCTCGAAAATAGCCCTGTGCGCCCTCGCCCGGCACCTTGAAAATTCAGGCTTCGAGCTACTGGATTGCCAAATGCACAGTGCCCATTTGGAATTCATGGGCAGCAGGACCATACCCAGAGAGGATTTCCTAAAGCTTCTGGAATGTCACACCGGCGGGTCGCCCAAGGGCGAAAAATGGCACGAAATGGATAAAGACCTGGGCTACCTGGCCGACTGGCAACCGGGTAATGGTGGCAATCCCAAATTGCAATAAGTGCGAACTTTATGCACAATTCGCGCCCTCATTGGTATTCAGGTCTAGGTAACTCGTGGCGAAAGAAGAAGCAATCCAAATGGAAGGGACTGTCATCGACACTCTGCCCAACACCACGTTCCGCGTAGAACTGGAAAACGGCCATGTCGTAACTGCCCACATTTCCGGAAAGATGCGCAAGCATTACATCCGCATCCTCACCGGTGACAAGGTCACCGTGGAACTGACCCCGTACGACCTGAGCAAGGGTCGAATCACCTACCGCGGTCGTTAATTTCCCAAACCGCCGAGCGGCGGTTTTGTGGACCCCTTTCCTGCTAGTCAATCATCTCGGGCTTCTGCTCGGATTCCAGCAATGGCGTGACGCTCAACACCAGGTCGCCGGCTTCACCGACCGAAACGGTGACATGCCCGCCATCAACCAGTTCACCGAATAACAATTCCTCGGCCAACGCCTTGCGTACATGCTCCTTGATCACCCGTGACATGGGTCGGGCGCCCATCAATGGGTCATAACCCTTCTTGGCAATCCAGTGCCGGGCTTCTTCGCTCAGGGTGATGGTGACGTTTCTCAGCTCGAGAGTGGCTTCCAACTCGACAATCAGCTTGTCCACTACCCGGGCAATCGTCTCTTCCTCAAGCGCCTTGAAGTGAATCACCGCATCCAGTCGGTTGCGGAATTCCGGCGAGAACAATTTCTTGATCGCCCCCATGCCATCACTGGCATGGTCCTGCTTGGTAAATCCAATAGACGTACGGCTCATCTCCTCCGCACCGGCATTGGTAGTCATTACCAGGATCACATTGCGGAAATCTGCCTTTCTTCCGTTGTTGTCAGTCAGGTGACCGTGATCCATGACTTGCAGCAAGAGGTTAAACACCTCGGGGTGGGCCTTCTCGATCTCATCAAGCAGCACCACGCTATGGGGGTGCTTGGTAACCGCCTCGGTTAGCAGACCGCCCTGATCGAATCCTACATACCCGGGAGGCGCACCGATCAAGCGCGAGACCGTGTGCCGTTCCATGTACTCGGACATATCAAAGCGAATCAGTTCAATACCCAGGATATGCGCCAACTGGCGGGTGACCTCGGTCTTGCCAACGCCCGTGGGTCCGGCAAACAGGAAAGATCCTACCGGTTTTTCCTGCTCACCCAGTCCTGAGCGCGACATCTTGATAGCGGAGGACAAGGTATCAATGGCCTCATCCTGGCCGTAGATAACCAGTCGCAAATCCCTGGGCAGGGTGCGCAGCACATCCCGATCAGAGGCGGACACGCTGTTTGCGGGAATCCGGGCAATCTTCGCAACCACCTCTTCCACCAACTCAACACCCACCACGGTATTGCGCTCACTCTCGGGCTTCAGGCGTACGCTTGCGCCAGCCTCGTCAATCACATCAATCGCCTTGTCCGGCAAATGCCTGTCATTGATATGTCGCGCTGCCAACTCGGCCGCTGCACGAAGGCCTTCATCGGTATAGGTAACACCGTGGTGTTCCTCGAAACGGCTCTGCAGCCCTTTCAATATCTGGTAGGTCTCCTCGATTGAGGGCTCAAGCACCTCGACCTTCTGGAATCGCCGGGCCAATGCATGGTCTTTCTCGAAAATACCCCTGAACTCATCAAAGGTGGTCGAGCCGATACAGCGAAGCTCTCCATTGGCCAATACCGGCTTGATCAGGTTGGAGGCGTCCATCACACCACCCGAGGCTGCACCGGCGCCGATGACGGTGTGAATCTCATCAATGAACAGGATCGCTGAGGGATCCTGCTTGAGTTCGGCAAGCAAGTCCTTGAGGCGTTTTTCAAAATCGCCGCGGTACTTGGTGCCGGCAACCAGGGCGCCCATGTCCAGGGCGTAAACGGTTGCGTCGCATAGAATCTCAGGGACTTCGGACTCAACAATACGTCTGGCCAAACCTTCAGCCAGGGCCGTCTTGCCCACGCCGGCATCGCCCACGTACAGGGGATTATTCTTGCGTCGCCGGCAGAGGATCTGCACGGTGCGCTCGACTTCCTGATCCCGCCCGATCAACGGATCAATGCGCCCTTCCTTCGCCCTGGCGTTCAGGTTAGTGGCGTATTTCTCCAGCGCACTGCTTTCAGCCTCTTCAGCCGCGCCGTCCGGATTCTCGACCTCCTCGCCCTGATCATCTGTCCTGGCCAGTCCGTGGGAAATGTAATTCACCACGTCCAGCCGGGAGACCCCGTGCAAACTCAACAGGTAGCAGGCCTGGGACTGCTTTTCACCAAATATCGCCACCAGCACGTTAACGCCGGTGACCTCTTTTTTGCCGCTGGACTGAACGTGAAATACCGCTCGCTGAAGCACCCGCTGAAATCCAAGGGTGGGCTGAACCTCACGTTCAACGCCACTGTCCACATCCTCGGGCAACCTGGGTGTGTTCTGGTCGATAAAATCTTCCAGGTCCTTGGCGAGCTTATCCAGCTTGGCACCGCAGGAGCCAAGAATTTCGACTACCTTGGGGGCGCTGAGCAGGACAAGCAATAAATGCTCTACCGTAATAAATTCGTGGCGATCATCCCGGGCTCGACCGAACGCATCGTTCAGGCAAAACTCCAGTTCACTGCTTAACATACTCATGACTCTTCCAGTGTGCACATGAGGGGGTGCTGGTGTTCACGGGAAAAACTGTTCACCTGGGCAACCTTGGTCTCAGCAATTTCGTACGTGAACACACCACAAATCCCCTTACCGCGGGTGTGAACCTCAAGCATGATTCTCGTGGCAGATGTCCTGTCCAGAGAAAAAATGCTTTCCAATACCTCAACTACGAACTCCATGGGCGTGTAATCGTCGTTTAACAAAACGACCTGGTACATGGGAGGACGCTTCAGCTTGGGCTGCGCCTCTTCCACCGCGATTCCGCGGTCGGGTTGATTGCTGTGCTCTGACATACTCGATCTTTTCAACCAATTTCAGCGTGTTACATGGGGTAGCGCCGCAACGGATGCCAACTGAAGCCTGAAAATCAAGGATTCGGGACCGCCGCGTCAAGGGTCTATACCTAACCTATAGTAAGGCCAAGTCGGGGGAACACAAGCCACCCAATGGGGAAAATATCGACAGGCCCGGCGTGGCTAGTTCTCGCCGTAGCTGAACACCCCGTCCCAATCGTCCCCGGGGGGCTGATTGCGATAATGCGCGAGTCGATCCAGGTAGATCTGGAAGATTTTTCGTTGCCGGTAGGTCTGGTGCAACATGTAGAACTCTTTCTCGGCAACCTCCCAGTCCCCCGAGCGGTACAAACGCAGAGCCTCATGATAGCGGCGCAGCATGGCCCGGGTTTCCGGATCCAGGCCGTTGCGTGGCCCCAGGGGTTCGTAAATCGCCACTGGCTTGTCCTTGCCCCGCACCCGCACCCGGTCCAGTTCAAGGAAGGTGAAGTCCGGCACCGCATTGCGGGTCACCTCACCAACCGCCACGGTTACCCCGTAGGTCTTGGTCAGGCCTTCGATACGTGCGCCCAGGTTCACTGAATCCCCCATGACGGTATATGCCATGCGGAACTCGGACCCCATGTTCCCCACCCGCATCATGCCGGTATTAATGCCGATACCGATGCGAATACTCGGCCAACCACGCTTGGCAAACTCCGGCAGCAACTCCTGCAAGGCGCCCTGCATTTCCAGCGCCGCCAGCAATGCATTGCGGGCGTGACTCTCATCCTCAAGGGGCGCTCCCCAAAAGGCCATGATGGCGTCACCCATATACTTGTCGATGGTTCCCCGATGCCGATGAATTACCTTGGTCATCGGCGTAAGGAACTCGTTCATCAATTGACTCAATTCCCGGGGCGCCAGGGTTTCAGCGATGCTGGTAAACCCCCGGACATCGGAAAACAATACCGTCATCTCTCGACTGTCACTACTCATGTCAAACTGGGACGGGTTCTGCCCCATCTCCACCACAAGTTCCGGCGGAACGTATTGGCCAAACAGGTTAGACAGGGCGCGGCGGCCACGGGCCTCAACAAAATAGCCGTAGACCATATGGGCCACGTACATCGCAAAGGTATACAGCAGCGGCGTTGCCAGCGGAACGACCATGCCGGCCTGGGTCCACATCGCCAGGTTGAAGCCACAAATCGCCCCAAGCAGCCCCAGTGAAAACACGATAGAGCCCACCACCGAAATCCTGGCCAGTATCGGCGTCATGAGCAGGGCAATCAGCAACAGGCTGACGAACTCAATTCCCCTGACATAGAAGGGATGCTGCAGCATCCTCTCATCCAGGATGCCGGACACAATATTCGCGTGAATCTCTACCCCGGTATAACGATCCCCCACCGGTGTGGTTCGCAAATCATGCAAGCCGGGGGCACTGGTACCAATCAGGACTATGGCGTCTTTCAAGGGGTACTTGGGTGCCGTACCGTTGAACACATCCGCCGCGGAGACATAGGGAAAACTTCCAAGCGGGCCGCGATAAGGAACCAGTACCGCCGCCTCGGCGTCCATGGGTACCTTCCGGTCACTTACCCACAACCACTCAAGGTCCAGCCCGTCCCTGGGACCATTGGGCCCGGAATAAAACTCAAATCTCAGCGGCGGCCGTTCCAGCGCAGCCCTGGCCACAGCCAAACCCAGGGATTCGTACAAGGCACCCTTATATTCCTGAAGCAATGGAACCCGGCGATATACGCCGTCGTGATCAAGGGTGGCATTCTCGAAAAAGCCCGCATAGGGAACGGCAGCCTGCAACTCGGCCAGGTTTCCTGTGTAGGCAAGCGCCTCGATGAAAGGAATGCTGGTCTCTTGCTGGGAAGCCGAAATCAGCGGCGGCGGCAAGTCACCGGTGAGCACATCGGAACCGGTATCCCCAGCGTGGCGGAAAACAAATCCCAGGACGACATTTCGCCCCCACAAGGCCTCGGCAAGGATTCGGTCGGTCTCCAGTGTGGGGCGCAATTCTTTCAGTCGCTTGCGCAATTCCGGCGATTGTCCGAAAGAACCTGACTCGATCTCGTCAAGTAACTCGGATGCAGAATTCCTGTCACTTTCCGGGAACACCATGTCCCAACCCAGGACCCGAATACCGTAGTCATCAAACAATCGCGTGACCAGGTCCGCAAGCACCGAACGTGGCCATGGCCACTGCCCAATTTCCACTATGCTACGTTCATCCAGATCGACGATAACGATTCGATCGTCCACCGTTCCCGGCATGGTGAGCCTGACTCTCAGGTCGTAAGCCACGTCCTCAAGATGCTGAAAAGCCGGAATCGGCCAGTTGCCGCGCAAATTGAGAAAGAACGGGAGGAACAGCACCAGGCTGATGACAATCCGGATCCAGACACGTGAAGTCAAACGATTACTCTTTTTTTACAGTGGGTTCAGAAAATTTCTTGAAGTTTAACCTAATGGGAGCAACATGAAAGACGAGTAAGGGGAATTACGCTTGTGACTGCCCTCAAATCCACCTTATTATGTCTGCGACGCCGAAGTAAGACTGCCACGAATAGAAGAAAGTCTCATATATGAGAATAAGTCAAAAATTTAAAGAATTCAGCCAGTTGCCGCCAGAACGGATGCTGACGCAAAGCCTGGCGCTGCTCCCCGGAGCGGTGGCGGCTGTGTTGGCTGTCGCAATCGGCTGGCAGATGACCCATCTGGTATGGCTTTTTGCTCCGTATCCAGAACCGGAAACCACATCGCTAAAACCGCTTTCCAGGGTCCCCAGCCAGGCTTCACTGAGCTCCGCGAACGAGGCGGAAATTGATCGTCTCGTGAACGCTCACCTTTTCGGTGAAGTCAGCAAACAAGCCCAGGAAGAATTTCAACAGGCCCAGGAGATCATGGATCCCACGGCCGCCCCGGACACGACCTTAAGTCTTGAGTTGCTTGGAACCATTGCATCGGAACTCGCTGAGGAATCCTTTGCCCTGATTCACGAGCGTGGCAAGGACACCAAGGTATTTGCTATCGGAGACAGTGTCACACGCGGAACCCGGTTGCATGGCGTGTATCCTGACCGGGTACTGCTGGACCGTGGCGGACGACTGGAAGCGCTGCGCCTGCCCAAGCAAGAATTAGGTAGCACAAGTACTGGCTCATCCCGCAGTGCAAGCCGGGGCAGCAGCAGGCAAGGCAGCAGCAGATTAAGTAAACCAACCGTAGCGAATGTCATCGCCGATAACGTGACCAGGCTGACGGATGTGATGCGCCCGCAACCAGTATTTGCCGATGGCCAACAGCGCGGTTACCGACTGTACCCCGGAAAGGACCGCCGTACCTTCGCTGCGCTGGGACTTAGACCCGGCGACCTGGTAACAGAAATTAACGGAACGGCACTGAACGACCCCGCCTCTGGAATGGAAGTATTCCAGTCAATGGGTGATGCCACGTCAGTTACCGTTACAATCGAACGAAATGGACAACCAGAGGTCTTAGTCCTGGATACCGCTGTGCTAGCGGGACTGGATGAAGAATAGCTGGCTCCGGACAAGCTAAGAGTAATCAGAAGCCATGATCAAACTTATGCATAAAAATCGGACTCGGGGCATTCGCCATCTTCTGGCGCCAATGCTACTTGGATTACTAGGCAGCGTGATCGTGGCAGGTAGCCTGCCCGGCATTGCATCGGCACAACAAGCGGCGATTACACCGAATTATCGCAATGTCGATATCGGAACGGTAATCGAAGCTGTAAGCGCGGTGACCGGCAAGAACTTTATTGTCGATCCCCGGGTTAAGGCCAACGTGACCATGATCTCCAATACGGCCTTGTCCTCCGAAGCGTTTTACGAGGCTTTCCTGTCGATTTTGCAGGTGTACGGTTATGTAGCGCTGCCCGCCGGCGATGTCATCAAGATTCTTCCCGATGCCAATGCACGTTCGATGCCCGCCCTGGATTTGACAAACATCCGTGGTGCAGGGGGCGATGAAATCGTCACCCAGGTTGTCAGCGTCAAGAACGTGCAGGCGGCCCAACTGGTCCCGATCCTGCGCCCGCTTATTCCCCAGTACGGCCATATGGCAGCACATCCCGCCTCGAATATGCTGATCATTTCCGATCGTTCCGCCAACGTGAAACGTATGGTGCGGATTATCCAGCGCATCGACAGCGCGGGAGACGATGACGTACAGGTACTGACACTTGAACATGCATCTGCCGGCGAAGTGGTCCGGGTACTGACCTCTTTGCTTCAGGCAAGTGGTCCCGAGTCTGCCCAGATAAATATGGTGGCGGATGAGCGCACCAACTCCGTGTTAGTCAGCGGAGACAGAAGCGCCCGCCTGAAACTCCAGTCCCTTATCGCCCACCTGGATACCCCGCTTGAAGACGTGGGCAACACCCGGGTTCGCTACCTGCATTATTCCAATGCAGTAGATCTGGCAACCAAGCTCAATGAACAGGTAACCGGCGCATCAAGATCCGCAACACCGGGCGGCCCGGGGGGTGGCGCAGCTGCCCCAAGGCAAAACGACAGCGGCATCATTATCTGGGCAGAGGAAGAAACCAATGCCCTGGTCATAACGGCTCCGCCGAAACCCATGCGCACCCTGATGTCCATCGTGGACAAACTGGATATTCAGCGCGCCCAGGTATCAGTGGAAGCCATACTGGTTGCTATGCAGTTCGACAAGGCCGCCGAACTGGGCGTGACCTGGGCCATCGGCAATGAAGATGCCGGCGCCATGGCAACCCGTTTCAGTAACACCGCGCCAGGCGTGGTGGATTTGCTGGCAGCTTCAGGGGGTGACGACGCAGGTGCCGCGCTAGGCGCGCTGGGATCAGGTATCAGCCTGGGAATGGGAACCCTCAGCGACTCGGGAACGAATTTTGCGGTACTACTGAAGGCCCTGTCCTCGGACTCCGATTCCAACATTATTTCCACCCCATCTGTCATCACCCTGGATAACGAAGAAGCAGAAATTCGCGTCGCCCAGGAAGTGCCCTTCCGTACCGGTCAGTTCACCAATACCGGCGGCACGGCCGGACTGGTGAACCCGTTCACGACCATTGAACGCAAGGACGTCGGTATCGTGCTGAAGATCACCCCGCAAATTAACGAGGGTGACATGGTGATGCTGAAAATTGACCAGGAAGCCTCTGACATTGCACAAAGCGTTGAAGGCGCATCAGATCTGATTACCAACAAGCGTTCTATCCACACCAGTGTGCTGGTCCAGGATGGTGGCATTGTTGTGCTGGGCGGACTTACCCAGAACACCCTCACCGAGACTGAGCAGCGCGTGCCGATACTCGGATCCATTCCCCTGGTTGGAGAATTTTTCCGTTCGCGTACAACCGCCAACAACAAGAACAACCTGATGGTATTTATCCATCCGACGATCCTGCGGGATGCTCACCAATACGCGACAGAAACCGACGCCAAGTACCGAATGATCCGTAGCCTGCAGTCGGAACAGAATCCAGATGTAAGCCTGATGCCAAATCAGCAGCGCCCCACCCTGCCTGAGCTGGATATCCTGGGCAGCGTGAAGCCCTCAGGCGAGCCTGACGGGGGCCAGTAACACAATGGAGTCTACCAGCCAGGAACAGGTAATTGGCGTTAGCGATGAAGTCGCAACCGAAGGCGTTAGCCGTCGCCTGCCCTTCACATTTGCCAAGCGCCATGGAGTGCTGGTTCAGGAAACGCCGGATAGAAAATTGCTGGCGTTGCACCGTCCGGGAATTGGCCCACGAGTGCTTGCCGAACTGAGACGCTTTTTCAATCGCCCGTTTGAACTAAAGGCCGTTACCGCCGAACATTTCGACACCCTGTTGCAGGAGGCCTACGAGGCCGGTTCCAGCCAGGCAATGGAGATGATGGAAGGACTGGACGCGGATACTGACCTGTTCAGCGTGGCCCAGGCCCTGCCTGAACCATCGGATCTGCTAGAGAGCGACGACGACGCGCCTATCATTCGTTTGATTAACGCTATCCTTACCCAGGCAGTAAAAGAAGACGCATCGGATATTCACATCGAGCCTTTTGAGAACCGCCTGGTAGTCAGGTTCAGGGTGGATGGCGTGCTACGCGAAGTACTGCAGTCCCGACGTGCCGTGGCACCCCTGGTGGTCTCCCGAATCAAGGTCATGTCCAAACTGGATATTGCCGAGAAGCGCCTGCCACAGGATGGTCGCATCTCATTAAGAATCGCTGGCCGGGCCGTTGATGTCCGGGTCTCCACCCTGCCCTCGGGACACGGTGAGCGCGTCGTGCTGCGACTGCTGGACAAACAAGCCGGTCGGCTGGATCTTGAACAACTGGGTATGCGCGCCGATGCCATGCGCACCATAGATACTCTGATCCACAAGCCTCACGGCATTATCCTGGTAACCGGCCCAACCGGCTCAGGCAAGACCACGACACTGTACGCAGCGCTGTCACGAATCAATGACAACAGCCGCAACATCATGACGGTCGAAGACCCCATCGAATATTACATCGACGGTATCGGCCAGACCCAGGTCAACACCAAGGTGGACATGACCTTTGCACGAGGATTGCGAGCCATTCTTCGCCAGGATCCGGACGTGGTGATGGTGGGTGAGATTCGTGACCTTGAGACAGCAGAGATTGCCATTCGCGCCAGTCTCACCGGTCACCTTGTGCTGTCCACACTGCATACCAATACCGCGGTGGGCGCTATCACCCGATTGCGGGACATGGGTGTAGAACCCTTCCTGCTTTCCTCCAGTCTCCTTGGCGTGCTGTCACAACGCCTCGTGCGTCGCCTGGATTCGACTAAAGAACCCTTTTCGGCCGGTGAATACGAATGCCAATTGCTCGGTGCGGACATCAACCATCCCCCTACCCTCTACAAGCCCGGCACAGGCGAAGGCGTGGATGGCAATGGTTATCGGGGCCGTTCGGGAATCTATGAACTGGTCTCCCTGGATGATCACATGCGCACCTTGATCCATGACGGCGCCAGCGAGCAGGAACTTGAGCGCTATGCCAGGATCCACTCGCCAGGTCTACGTGACGACGGCGTCGAGAAAGTTCTTTCCGGCAATACCTCTATCGAAGAATTACTCCGGGTTACCCGTAGCGACTAATGGGCGCGTTTGACTACAAGGCCATCGACAAGAGCGGTCGCGAACAGCGCGGCCTGATCGAGGGTGATACCCCCAGGCAAGTACGGCAGTTACTGCGGGAACGCGGATTGCTGCCGGTTGAAATCTCGGAAGTTTCCCAGGACGGTCCAAAGCGGATCAGGCGAATCGGCGTTAGCAAGAGCATTAATGCCAACGACCTGGCGCTGGTCACACGACAGCTCGCCACCCTGGTGCGTTCAGGACTGCCACTGGAAGAAGCCCTGAAGGCGGTTAGCGAGCAGAACGACCGACCCAAGGTGCAAAGCGTCCTGATGGGCGTGCGATCAAAAGTCATGGAAGGCCACACGCTGGCCAGCGGTTTTGCCGACTTCCCTCATGCGTTCCCCGAGATTTACCGCGCCACGGTAGCTGCAGGAGAGCAGTCAGGACACCTGGACGAGATTCTGGAAAGACTGGCGGACTACACGGAGAACCGACAGGTTACCCGGCAAAAAGTCAGGGGCGCCCTGGTCTACCCCATTATCCTGACCGTATTCTCCATCCTGATCGTCTCATTTTTGCTGGCCTTCGTCGTTCCGAAAGTCGTGGATGTATATTCCAGTAGTGGCCAGATCCTTCCGCTGATGACCAGGGTATTGATCGGCAGTAGTGATTTCATCGTGGCATGGTGGCCACTGTTGTTACTTGGAATCGTAGCGGCAATTTTTGGCATTCGAGCCTACCTGAGCCAACCGGGACCAAAACGCAGTTTTCATCTCCTGCTATTGAGACTGCCCCTGATTGGCAAACTGGTACAGGGTTTGAACACAGCCAGGCTAACCCGCACCTTGAGCATTCTCGCCGCCAGCGGCGTGCCAGTACTGGACGCGTTCAGAATTGCCGGTGAGGTTGTTAGCAATATTCCCATGAAAGAAGCGGTGGAAGCGGCGGCAGCACGGGTTCGCGAAGGCGCGGCAATCGGCCGCTCCCTGGCGGTCAGCAAGTTATTCCCTCCCATGACCCTGCACTTGATATCAAGTGGTGAGGCCAGTGGTGAACTCGAGGTGATGCTAGAGCGCGCGGCCATCAACCAGGAACGGGAAATGGACAGCATCATTGGCGCATTGTTGAACACCCTGCAACCGTTGCTCACCATTCTCATGGGCGTGGTCGTGCTGTTTATTGTTATGGCAATGCTCATGCCGTTGTTCCAGTTCAACCAGTTGATCGGCTAGACCGCGGCCTGCCCCGCTTGCCCTGGCGCGCGCACTTTCGTATATATCCTGAACTGATAAAACAACACACCTGAATCCCTGGTCTGTGAGAAGAAAATCTTTCACTGACGAGACAAAACAAAAGGAAGAAATTTCGCCGAGGATGAACAGGATACCGATGCATAACGCGATGCAGCTAATTCCTGTTGTACCGGTTGACACCAATCATGAATAACCCCTTGAACCGCAAGTGGCTGATTAAAGCCCGACCCACAGGAAAAGTCAGTGAATCTGATTTTCTCTTCGTGGACGCCCCGATTCCTGAACCTGAAGAAGGTGAGTTCCTGGTCAAGGTCATGTACCTCTCGGCCACGCCGGTTCTGCGCCGCCATCTCAGGGCTACTGATAATGGCGCGGGAAAGGTAAATACCGGGGACGTCATGCCTGGCCGCGGTGTGGGCACGGTCATTAAGTCCCGCCACAAGGATTTCCAGGCAGGGGATATTATTCAAGGTCGATTCGGCTGGCAGGAATACGCCATTTCCTCAGCCACCGGGGCGGATATGGTCCACACCATTAAACAGCGTCGGGTCCCCTTCTCTACCGGACTTGGAATCCTCGGGTTGAACGGTTTTACCGCCTACCTGGGCATGGCAGATGTAGGACAACCGAAATCCGGCGAAACCGTGCTGGTATCCGGTGGCGCTGGCGGGGTGGGTTCCAAGGCGGGTCAAATTGCCAGGCTCCTGGGTGCCGGCCGGATCGTAGGCATCGCAGGTTCACGCAAGAAATGTCGAATCATGATTGAGGACCTGGGCTATGACGCTGCGATCAACTATCGGCAGGAAAACGTCTCCACGAAACTGGCCGAAGTGTGTCCTGAAGGCATAGATGTGTTTTTCGATAACGCTGGCGGAGTCATTCTGGATGCAGCGTTGGAGCACATAAACAAACGTGCCCGAATAGTCTGTTGTGGACGAATCACTGACAAGACTGAAAAGGAACAGGAAGAACAACGCATCAAGAACTACTGGCGACTTGGCAGGCAACAGGCCCGCATGGAAGGCTTTTACGTGTACGACTGCCTGGAAGACCTCCCAAGGGCAGAAGAGCAACTGAGTAAGTGGTTGAGCGAGGGCAAGCTCAATCACAGTGAGGACAGGCTCGAGGGCATTGAGAAAATGCCGGAAGCCTTGATGCGGGTCCTCAAGGGTCAAGGCGAAGGCAAGGTCGTGGTGCGTATCGATCCCGAAGCGGCTTAACAACCGAAGCAGGGCTTAATGGAAATCCCGGGAGCGGGTCACCAGAGTACCCAGCAGTGACGTGTAATCTTCCAGCCTGTGGGCAATGACATGCAGCACATCGCCCTCACGCTGTACTCGCCCCCGCACGCCCATCAGGCGTGAGCCCAATAAAACCTTTCTCTGCTTCTCCGCCAGATCCTTCCAGATAACCAGGTTCACATTGCCGGTTTCATCCTCAAGGGTGACAAAGGTCACTCCAGAGGCACTGCCTGGTCGCTGCCGGGTCACCACCAATCCGGCTGCACGCATCCACTGCCCATCAGGCAAATCCCACAGCTGTTCTGCGGTAAGCATGCGGGCCCGATCCAGCTTCTCCCGTAGTAGCGCAACAGGATGGCGGCGCAGCGTTAATCCCAGGTGATTGTAGTCCGCGACGACATCCTCACCCTCGGTAGGACGATTGAGCAGGGGATCGCCCTCTGCGACCCGCCACTGGGGAAACAGTTCGCTGGGTTTTTCAACACCAGCCACCTGCCAGTAACTGTGATGGCGATTGCCGCTAAGATTTTGCAGGGCATCGGCTGCCGCCAGCGCGCCCAACTCTCCTCGATCCAGTTGCGCACGCTCGGCCAGGTCCTGGGCATGAGAAAAGGCGCCTTGCTCCCTGGCATCCACCAGGCGACGAGCAGCCTCCCCGGATAAGCCACGCACCAGTCTTAACCCAAGACGCAAGGCTGGCTGAGAGCTCCCACAAGGCTCCAGGGTGCATTCCCACTGACTGAGCATCGCATCTACCGGGCGCACCGTTACTCCGTGACGTCGGGCATCCTGGATCAATTGAGAGGGTGAATAAAAACCCATGGGCTGGCTGTTAATCAATGCACAGGCAAAGGCCGACGGTTCATGGCATTTCAACCAGGCCGAGACATACACCAGGAGCGCGAAACTGGCCGAGTGGGATTCAGGAAAACCGTATTCACCAAAGCCCTGTATTTGATTAAATACCTGTTGGGCAAAATTCTCGTCATAGCCCCGATCACGCATCCCCTGGATCAGTTCTTGCTCGAATGCCCCAAGACCACCACGGCGTTTCCAGGCGGCCATGGCCCGGCGCAGGCTGTCTGCCCGTCCGGCAGAAAAGCCCGCTGCCACCATCGCCAATTGCATCACCTGCTCCTGGAAAATAGGCACACCCAGGGTACGCTCCAGCACGCTTTCCACTTCCGGACTCGGATAACTCACGGCCTCCTCCCCACAACGCCGTCGCAGGTAGGGATGCACCATGTCGCCCTGGATAGGGCCCGGGCGAATAATCGCCACCTCAATCACCAGGTCGTAATAACAGCGCGGTCTCAAACGAGGCAGCATGGCCATCTGGGCACGGGATTCAATTTGAAACACACCCACGGTGTCCGCCTTGCAAATCATGTCGTACACCGCGGCATCTTCAGCCGGCACACTGGCCAGGCTCAGCTCCTGCCCCCGCACTTCCCTGACCAGGTCAAAACAACGACGAATGGCAGAGAGCATGCCAAGACCCAGCACATCCACCTTGAGCAATCCCAGGTCGTCCAGGTCATCCTTGTCCCACTGAATAACGGTACGCTCCGGCATGGATGCATTCTCGATGGGGACCAACTCGCACAAGGGACCCCGGGATATCACGAAGCCACCCACGTGCTGGGACAGGTGCCGGGGAAAACCGGTGATTTCACCCACCAGTACCATCAGGCGTCGCAGCGTCGGGGAGTGCGGGTCAAAGCCCGCTTCTCGCACCCGGTCCTCATCAATAACGCCATTACGTGTCCAGCGCATGCTGCGAGCCAGGCGTTCCACTTGCAGCCCATCAAGACCCAGGGCCTTGCCCACATCACGCACCGCGCTCTTTCCCCGGTAACTGATTACGGTAGCGGTCAGGGCCGCACGATCACGACCGTATTTTCTATACAGGTACTGGATAACCTCTTCCCGACGTTCATGTTCGAAATCCACGTCGATATCCGGCGGTTCGTCACGCTCCTTGGAAATAAACCGTTCAAACAACATGGCCATGCGAGCGGGATCCACCTCGGTGATACCCAGGCAATAACACACCGCCGAATTAGCAGCAGATCCCCTGCCCTGGCAGAGAATCCCGCGGCCACGGGCAAACTGAACAATGTCGTGCACTGTCAGAAAATACGGTTCGTAGCGAAGCTCTTCTATCAGGCAGAGTTCGTGTTCAATTTGCTGGCGCAAGGTTGTCGACAGCCCATCAGGCCAACGTCGGCGAATACCGGTCTCGGTAAGTTCACGCAGGTAGGACGCCGGTGTATAGCCATCGGGCACCAACTCACCGGGATACTCGTAACGCAACTCATCCAGGGAGAAGGTACAACGCCTGGCCACACACAAGCTCTGCTCCAGTAACTCCCGGGGATAGGTGGTCTGCAGACTGTTCCAGCTACGCAGGTGACGCTCTCCATTGGGGTATAGCTGCCAACCGGCATCCTGAACCGTCGTGACGTGTCGAATGGCTGTCAGCGTGTCCTGCAGCGCCCTACGGCCACGCACATGCATATGCACGTCTCCCGAGGCCACCAGGGGCAAGTCCAGTTCACCACCCAGTTCCTGGAGAGTATGCAGACGCTGCCGGTCATTACCGTCTGCCAACAATTCCACGGCCACCCACAAGCACCCCTGGAAGCGCTGCTTAAGCCAGCGCCCTTCACCAGGGTCAGGCTGGGCACCGGGCAACCACAAGACCAGGCAGGCATCACCCAACAAGTCCAGGTCCGTCCTTTCCAGGCTGTAACTGCCTTTCTCGGCAGCTCTTCGGCCACGACTGATGAGTTGGCACAGTTGGGCATAGCCAAATCGATTACAGGCCAGCACCACCAGGCGCAAACCATCATTGAGTCGAAACTCACTGCCAATAATCAGTTTCAGGGATGTATCGCGAGCGGCCACGTAAGCACGCACCACCCCGG
>CAKZML010000256.1 GCA_937128475.1 uncultured Chromatiales bacterium | reverse complement strand
ACCTGGACGCCCACATGGTGCACCAGGCCTTACACCAGATGTCCCTGGACAATATCGATGTGCTGTTCATCGAGAACGTGGGCAACCTTGTGTGCCCGGCGAGTTTTGACCTGGGTCAGCATATCAATGTCGCCTTGCTGTCAGTCCCCGAGGGTGACGACAAGCCGGCCAAGTACCCGGTGATGTTTCGAGCAGTGGATGCGGTGCTGCTATCCAAGACAGACCTGCTTCACGTGTTACCGGAGTTTTCACCCCAGCGTGCCGAGACTGCGTTGCGCAGCCTGGCCAGTGACGCGCCGCTATTGAATGTAAACGTGCGAAGTGCGGAAGGACTGCAACCATGGCTGGACTGGCTGGGTGAGCAGATTTCGGTGTTCAAGAGCGCCAGGGAAACCGGCGCCATGGGGCATTTCAGACCCGTGACTGGCCAGCGTCATGTATTAACTCATCCACACCTGAGCCAGTTCACGCCCCGGGAGAACGATGGATGAGTACCCGGGCCCGCAGGCTGCTTGATTCCATTCGGAGCATGGAGCTGCCCCGGAAGGTGAAACTGATGAATGTTTGCGGCGGGCACGAAAGATCAATTTCTCATGCGGGAATTCGAGGGGTTTTGCCACCGGAGGTCGAGTTGATTCCCGGGCCTGGCTGCCCGGTGTGTATCTGTCCCGAAGAGGATGTGTACGAGGCTATTCAGCTCGCCTTGAATGAGCCGCTGACCTTGCTGGCGTTTGGGGACATGCTCCGGGTGCCGGTGAATGTTCCCCGCAGTGAGCCTCGTTCCCTGGAGCAGGCCAAGGCGGCAGGCGGCGATGTGCGTCCTATCGCAACACCCATGGAAGCGGTGCGAATTGCACGCGAGCAGCCGGATAGACGAGTGGTTTTTTTCGCTGCCGGTTTTGAAACCACCATTGCGCCGGTGGCGGCCATGCTGGCCGAGGGCGTACCGGATAATCTCCTCGTGCTGCTCTCCGGCAGGCTGACCTGGCCCGCCGTGGCGCTGTTGCTTGATTCGGGTGAACCGGGTTTCGATGCCTTGATTGCACCGGGTCACGTGGCGACGGTCATGGGTCCGGAAGAGTGGGAATTTGTTTCCACAAAGCACGGAATCCCCGCCGCGGTGGCGGGCTTTGAAAGTGAGTCCTTGCTGGCGGCCATGCATTCGGTGCTCAGACAGCTACAGGAAGGAAAGCCGAGCCTGGAAAATTGCTATCCCTCGGTGGTCAGACCTGGCGGGAATCCGATGGCCAGGGCCTTGCTGGCAAAGACCATGGACGTGGTGGATGCCAACTGGCGCGGGATAGGCTCTATTGCGGCGTCGGGATTTTCCCTGGCGAAGGAATTCCGCGCCCACGATGCACGGGTTCAGTTACCTTCCTATCATGACGAC
This sequence comes from uncultured Chromatiales bacterium, assembly GCA_937128475.1. Lineage (GTDB taxonomy): Bacteria > Pseudomonadota > Gammaproteobacteria > Steroidobacterales > BM003 > CAKZML01. Next base: position 2,218 of record CAKZML010000256.1, on the reverse strand, counting down.
GCCCGCAAGAGAGTCGGAGAAATGCCACCTGGCTGTGATTGCGCCAGCGTCGTACTGGGAAAGATTTATCCAAACCAGTGCAGGCTGTATGGAAAGGCCTGCGTGCCGCGCAATCCGATTGGGCCGTGCATGGTTTCTGACGAGGGGGCGTGCCGAATCTGGTGGTCAAGCGGCGTGCGCCAGGATGATGCAGAGGGCGCGAAGTCGACCCCTCGGGCGCAATGAGCCGTGGCCAGCCACCCTGCAGGCAGCCTGTCATCTAACGAGGAAATTCTCTGCCTCGCCCTGCATGTGACGGGGCATGTCCAGGGCGTGGGCTTTCGTCCCCATGTCTATCGTCTTGCTCATGAGCTGGGCCTGGTTGGCTGGGTGCGTAATGCCATGGGCCAGGTGGAGATCGTGGTGCAGGGTCCTGGCTCTGTAGTGGAGAAGTTTGTTGATTGTCTGATTCACAAGGCGCCGCCTCTTTCCAATCCGGTACTGGAATCTCGGGAGCCGCTGCGCTGCGAGGAATTCACTAATTTCGACATTCGTGTCAGCGAATCCGGTTCGGCCGCCAGGGTGTTCATTCCGCCGGATTTCTTTTGCTGCGATGATTGTGTAGAGGACATTAATACCCCCGGAAATCGTCGCTACCGATATCCATTTACCAATTGCACACAGTGTGGTCCGCGCTACACCCTGATCCGGGCGCTGCCTTACGATCGCCCGAACACTTCCATGGCGGGCTTTCCCCTTTGCGACAAATGCCTGGCTGAATACCAGGATCCGCTGGACAGGCGATTTCATGCCGAGCCGGTGGCCTGCCCGGACTGTGGCCCCTCGTTGAGCCTGGTCATGGCCGGGGAAATTATTGCCCAGGGAGACGATGCCCTTGCTCGCACGGTGGCTGAGCTGCGCAATGGAAAGATCCTGGCGGTGAAGGGTGTTGGGGGGTATCACCTGATGTGTGATGCTCGCGATGAGGATGCAGTGCAACGTCTTCGCGATCGAAAGGTTCGCCCGGATAAGCCGCTTGCGGTCATGTTCCCTCAATCCGGTGACGATGGCCTGGACGCCGTGCGTGGCCAGGTGAGCCTGGACGATGCCACCGGGATGGCAATCTCGGGTCCCGCCCGACCCATAGTGCTGGTCCCCCGACGTGTTGATTCCGACCTGGCCGGTGGCGTGGCTCCGGCGCTGGCGGAACTGGGTGTCTTCCTGCCATACAGTCCTCTACACCACTTGTTGCTCGCAGATTTTGATGGCCCCCTGGTGGCCACCTCCGGAAACTTGAGCGGTGAACCGGTACTGACTTCAGTGCGTGCTGCCGAGTCTCGCCTGGCGGCTGTGGCCGATCTCTTTCTTCATCACGACCGGCCCATAGTCCGTCCGGCAGATGATCCGGTAATGCGCTCCATTGACGGTGTGTTGCGACCGATTCGCCTGGGTCGGGGTTCGGCGCCCCTGGAAATGGCATTGCCCGGCAGACTCTCGGAACCGGTGCTGGCCCTTGGCGGGCAAATGAAAAACACCCTGGCGCTTGCATGGAGTGATCGGCTGGTGGTGTCTCCCCATATTGGCGAGATGTCCAGTGCCCGGAGCCTGGAAGTATTTGAGCAGGTGGCGGGGGACTTGCAGAGCCTGTATGGCGTGCGCGCGAAACGCCTGCTGGTGGATGCTCACCCGGCTTACACCACCCGGGGCTGGGCTCGCCAACAAGGCTTGCCGATCAGCAGTAGTTTTCATCATCACGCCCATGCCTCGGCATTGATGCTGGATAACGCCTGGGAGGAATCCTGCCTGGTGTTTGCCTGGGACGGTGTGGGCTTGGGCGAGGACGGCAGCCTGTGGGGAGGCGAGAGCCTGCTTGGTCGACCCGGGTCCTGGAAACGGGTCGCCAGTTTCAGGCAGTTCAGGATTCCTGGTGGGGACCTGGCTGCCCACGCTCCCTGGCGTAGCGCCGCCGGACTGTGTTGGGAGGCTGGCATACGCTGGCGCGACTGTCCCGATACGGGCCTGGTGCGCCAGGCCTGGGAGAGGGGTCTGAATTCACCCTACACCAGCGCGGTGGGGCGCTTGTTCGATGGCGCGGCCGCCTTGCTGGGCCGCCATATCACCAGTTTCGAAGGCCAGGGTCCCATGGAACTTGAGGCGGTGTCGGGCTCAACCGAGGACTACATCGAGCTTCCCCTGGCCGCGGATTCCGATGATGTGCTCAGGGCAGACTGGGCGAAGT
>CAKZML010000255.1 GCA_937128475.1 uncultured Chromatiales bacterium | reverse complement strand
ATGTCGCGAATTTACATGTCCACCCTGGTGGTCATGCATATCAGCAACATCTTCTTTAACTGGGTGTTCATCTTCGGCAACCTCGGCGCCCCGGCCCTGGGCGTGGAGGGCGCCGGTATCGCCTCGGCGATTGCCATGGTTATTGGTACGGCCACGTACATGGTCCTGGGGATGGCCCATGCCCGTGAACACGGCTTCATGAAAGGCATTGGCACCCGGGACGAAATCAAAAAACTCATTCGTTTGTCAGTGCCCGCCGGAATCCAGCAATTGTTCTTCGCTGCCGGGTTCGTCGCGACATTCTGGATTATTGGCAAGGTGGGCACCGCGGAACTGGCGGCCGCCAATGTCCTTATTAATATCATGCTGGTGGCCCTGCTACCTGGGCTGGGCCTGGGGCTGGCTTGTTCCACCCTGGTGGGGCAGGCGATTGGTCGGGGGCATCCCGATGATGCCTACCAGTGGGGGTGGGATGTGGCCAAGGTGTCGGCGGTGGTGATGACCACCCTGGGTCTTCCCATGCTGCTCACCCCGGATCTTGTCACCATGCACTTCCTGCACGATCCGGCCACCCGGGAACTGGCCCGTTGGCCCATGCGCCTGGTGGGAATGTGGATGCCGATTGAAGCACTGGGTTTCACCATGATGCACGCCCTGTATGGGGCGGGTGATTCTCGCAGGGTGATGAAGATCAGCATCCTGTTCCAGTGGGGATTATTCCTGCCCGCAGCCTATCTTATCGGCCCGGTCCTGGGCTTTGGCTTGCTGGGCATCTGGCTGATGCAGGGCGGTTATCGAATCCTGCAGTCCATGACCTTCATGCGTTACTGGAGATTTGGTGGCTGGCGGGAATTGGTGGTCTAGCCAACGCTAGATATCTCTTCCTTCGTTTTATCTCGGTATGCGACTGGCATACCGTGTATTTCCTTCGTAATAGATGCCGTCCAAATCTGGTTTGGCCTTATTCCAATGTGATCGCTTCTGACCATTTGAGAGTGTATCTGCGCTATGCTCAGACAACTTGGCTTGAAGTCATTGTAACTTGCGGTTTTTATTCGGGATTTGCCGATTTGTTGATCTATTTAAGCAGTGCCCGGGTGCACCACTCACAGGTAATGTGACCCAGTTCACGCCTTGGTCCTAAGTATTTGAGCAGAATGGGGTTTCGACTGGCGATGCTTGGTCAGAGACGGTGGGGAGAAGGATGTTTCTGATCGAATTTCGCGGCAACTAAACTAACTTAAAAATCTTTTTAGCTTTGGGGCTGAAAGGACGTGCCTTCACTGTGGGCGCATATCGCAGGGAGCGATGACACTTTGGCGATACGTTTATTTCGACAATATGTGAGTTTGCCCATACTGTTTTTGCTAGCAGCAGAATTGGTCGTGCTTGTCGTCGCGTTGTGGATCGGCGTGATCCTGGTTCTTGATGAGCCATCCCAGATGACCGGTTCGGCCCCTATATGGTTTAGATCGGCGTTGTATGCAGTCACCACCGCGCTGAGTTTCCTGGCTGTTGGGTTGTACTCGGTAAGGTCCAGAGCTGGAGCGGTGGGTACTCTGGTACGAGTCATCGCTGGTGGAGCGGGTGGTGTACTGGCTACCACGTTGTGGTTCTACATTTTTCCAGAAACCTTCCTGGGCAGGGGCGTACTCGCTGCCACCGCCGCAATTTCGTTTCTTGGAATCTGCATTACACGTTTTGGTTTCCACAAACTGGTGGACGAAAATCTATTCAAGCGCCGGGTACTGGTTTTGGGTGCCGGTCAGCGCGTCATGAGTATTTTGAAATTGCGGCGCCGATCCGATCAACGTGGTTTCGTGATCGTGGGCTATGTCCCGACCATGGGAGACATGATCACGGTGGATGACGACAAGCTACTGGTAGAGCAGGGCTCGTTGCTGGAATTGGCTCGTACAGCCCGGGTAGATGAGATCGTGGTGGCCCAGGACGATCGACGCCAGGAGTTTCCATTGCAGGACTTGTTGGACTGCCGCCTGGAAGGTATTGAAGTTAGTGATCTACTGACTTTTCTGGAGAGGGAAACAGGAAAAGTGCAGCTCGACGTAATGAACCCCAGCTGGTTTATTTTCTCTGACGGATTCAAGCGCAGCGGTTTTGGTGATGTCACAAAGAGGGTTTTTGATATCCTCGCGGCATCGCTTTTGCTGATCATATTCCTGCCAATCATGGTGTTTGTTTATCTAGGTATAAAGATTTCTGATGGGCTGAAAAACCCGGCTTTTTACTC
>CAKZML010000254.1 GCA_937128475.1 uncultured Chromatiales bacterium | reverse complement strand
AAACAAGGCCACGTCCAGATGGGCGAGAACCGCAATCCACAACTTGGTTTCGCGGACGTCCCCGAAGGCACGCGCTCGCTGGTATTGATATGCGTGGACCCGGATGTACCGACCAAACCCGACGATGTAAACCAGGAAGGACGCACTGTCCCGGCATCCCTGCCCCGCTGCGATTTTTATCACTGGGTCATGGTAGACATTCCCCCGGATACTGCGGGCATAGCCGCAGGCGCCGCATCCTCGGGCATCACCCCGAAAGGCAAGCGCGAACCGGCAGGCCCTGCCGGATCACGCCAGGGATTGAATGACTACACCAACTGGTTCGCAGGCGACCCTGAGATGGGCGGTGACTACCTGGGCTATGACGGACCCTGCCCGCCATGGAATGACGAGATTCTTCATCACTATAATTTTCTTTTGTTCGCGACGGATCTGGAGCGCTGCCCGGTCGAGGGAAACTTCACTGGCCAGGACGTACTGACAGCGATTGAAGGCCACGTTCTGGCCACCGCGAGCCTGACCGGCGTGTATTCCCTGAATCCGGCACTGCGCTGGAAATAATAAAAAAGGCCGGGGCAGTACCCCGGCCTTTACTGGCAACCCCGGTCTCGAAACCGGAAGCCCATATTGCAAACGGCGGCCGGCTGTCAGAACCGGCCCCCTGTCTTTTCGATTACTTGATCCCCAACAATTCCACGTCAAAAATCAACGTCGCGTTGGGCGGAATAACGCCGCCAGCACCTCGAGCCCCATAGCCCATCTCCGCAGGGATCGTAAGAATCCTGCGTTCGCCAACCAGCATGCCGGCAACCCCTTCATCCCAGCCTCGAATAACGCGACCGGCACCTAACGGGAAGCTGAACGACTGTCCGCGATCCCGGGAGCTGTCGAATTTCTCTCCGCGATTATCTTCCGCCGCGGGATCATGCAACCAGCCGGTGTAATGAACCACTGCGGTTTGCCCAGCCTGGATGGCCTCGCCTTCGCCGGTTTGTATAACGTCAATATTCATCGTCTGCTCTCCCTGGGGCGCTGGCGTCCCAACTGCTTCCACGGTCTTTTCACCGCAACCTGCCAAACCACCAAGGCCCAACAGGATGACCAGAACCGCAGCTATGGTAGAAAATTTCATTCTTTATCCTCGTTCTTGTGAAAACCCAGCGACGCCGAGTTTATGCAATATCGCAAACCGGTAGGCTGTGGTCCATCCTCAAACACGTGCCCCAGGTGGGCGTCGCAGCCTGCGCACAACAGTTCATCGCGAATCATGCCAAGGCTGATGTCCCGCTTCACCGTTACCGACTCACCGGCCACTGTACCCCAGAAACTCGGCCAGCCCGACCCGGAATCGTACTTGGTATCGGAACCAAATAACGGCGCATCGCAGACCACGCAGGTGTATGTGCCCTGCTCCTTGTGATTCAGGTATTCCCCTGTGAAGGGCCTTTCGGTTGCCGCTTCCTGGGTCACCTTGTATTGCTCCGGGGTCAGGTTCTCCCGGCGCTTTTCCTTTTCGTCGCCCATGCTTACTCCCTTTGGTCTTTCGCCTCTCGATCCCCGGATCATTCCTCGCCAGTAGCTAGCGTGGCGGGGCTGCCATTGAGGACTGCCGGTTCCATTCCCGGCCGCAGGCATTTCATTCGTGCCACCTCGGTCCACAACGTTCCGTCATCCGAGGCGGAGAACTCATACTTCCAGTCGAACTGTTCAGGTCTGATGTTGTAGAACGTCACCCTGACCTGGTGATCAGTACCCTGGCCCCACATGATGATGTCGCCATCTTCATCGCTGGCCTCATACAAGTCGAACCGGGCCTGGTCCGCGGTGGTCCAGGCAATCCGCCACAATCCGGCCTTGCTGTCGAACACCCGCATATTCATGCCGATGCTACCCGGATAGTCCTCATCAGGCTCGGGCTCCCAGATATCGGTAATCGCATAGCCGCCCAGGGCGTAACTGAACGTCCAGCGTGCGCCGCCGGTGCGAGGCTGCCAACTGCCATCCTGCTGCAGGTAATAGATAGAGCAATCCCAGGGACCACCAAGCCGCCCGAACTGTTCCAGTTCCAACGGTGCATCCGGGTGTCGGGTACCGGCGTCGTACACTGGCTCTGCTGCCGGCTCAGGTTTAACCGCAATCGGGTTGCAGGCTGCCAACCCGGCGCATAACAAAAATAGAACAATATTCCGGCTGACTCTAGGGCTGGTGGTCACGGTCACTCCATGTCGCACTTGAGAAGGATATACGCCAGGTAAGCGGCGCCTTGATTCGATCAAAGCGCCGCCGCTGGGCTGAAGGGGCAAGTCTACACCGCCCCTGCAGCCCAATGGCAATACTAATGACCAGCCTAGCTGGAGAGCTCCAGCAGCAGTCGGTTCAGGCGTTTCACAAAACCGGCGGGATCTTCCAGGCGTCCACCCTCGGCAAGATTGGCCTGGTCCAGCAGAACCCCGGCCAGGTCATCAAAGCGTGCCGACTCCGATTCGGACTCCAGGCGCTGGACCAACGGGTGCTCCAGGTTCACTTCGAGAATCGGCAAGGCCTCGGGGGCTTCCTGGCCCGCCATCTGCATCAGGCGACGCATTTGGGCGCCCATATCATCCTCATCCACCACCAGGCAGGCGGGAGATTCGGTCAATCGGGAACTGGCCCGCACCGACTCAACCTTTCCTTCCAACGCCTTGGCCAGGCCATCAAGAACACCGCGATGTTCTTCCGCAGACTTTTCCCGTGTCTGCCTCTCGGCTTCGTCTTCCATGGCATCCAGGCCCAGGTCGCCCCGGGTGACGTCCTTGAATTTCTTACCCTCGAACTCACCCAGGTGGGTTACCAGCCAGTCGTCGATTCGATCGCTAAGCAAGAGCACTTCCACATCCCGCTTGATCAGACCTTCCAGTTGAGGACTGTTGCGAGCCACGTGATGACTGTCAGCCACCACGTAATAGATATGCTCCTGCCCTTCCTTCATGCGTGACACATAGTCGGCCAGGGACTGGTTCTGCACAGCGTCAACGCCATGGGTGGTGGCAAATCTAAGCAGCCCGGCAATTGCCTCCGAGTTGGCGGCATCTTCCACCGTGCCTTCCTTGAGGACCTGGCCGAATTCGTTCCAGAACAGCTGGTATTTTTCCTGATCGTCACGGGCCAACTTGGCCAGCATATCCAGCGCGCGCTTGGTGACCGCATTACGCATGGCCTCCACCGCCGGATTACTCTGCAGCAACTCCCGGGAGACATTCAGCGGCAGGTCACTGCTGTCGAGCACGCCGCGTATGAAACGCAGGTACAGGGGCAGGAACTGTTCGGCGTTGTCCATGATGAACACCCGCTGCACATACAACTTCAGCCCCCGGGGAGATTCCCTGTTCCACAGGTCAAAGGGCGCATGGGAAGGCGCATACAACAGGCTGGTGTATTCCCGCTTGCCTTCAACCCGGTTGTGACTCCAGGTCAGTGGCACTTCCACATCGTGAGAGATGTGCTTGTAAAACTCGGTGTATTCCTCGTCCTTGATATCGCTTCGACTACGAGTCCACAGGGCGGTGGCGGAATTAACGCTTTCGTATTCAGCCTCACCCTCGGTCTTTTCAGCACTTTCCTTGAGCATCAACACCGGGAACGCAATATGGTCCGAGTACTTGCGAACCAGCGAGCGCAAACGGAAACCGTTGGCGAACTCCTTCTCATCGGCCTTGAGATGCAGGATAACTTCGGTTCCACGCTGTTCACGCTGCAAGGGGGAGATGGAAAATTCACCCTCTCCGTCCGATTCCCAGCTGACGCCCTCGTCGGCGCCGGCAAGGGCGCTGCGGGTGTTGACCTGGACACGGTCTGCAACGATAAACGCGGAATAGAACCCGACTCCGAACTGGCCAATTAGCTGGGCGTCTTTCTTGCCATCACCGGTCAGACCCTGGAGAAATTCACTGGTGCCTGATTTGGCGATAGTGCCCAGGTTGGTAATAACCTCTTCCCGGCTCATGCCGATACCACTGTCGCGTACCGTAAGGGTGCCAGCCTCGGCATCATATTCAACCTTGATATCGAGATCGGTCTGCTGCCCAAGCAACTCGGGCCGCTCAAGGGCTTCGAAACGCAACTTATCAAGGGCGTCCGAGGCATTGGAGATGAGTTCCCTGAGGAAGATTTCCTTGTTGCTGTACAAGGAATGAATCATCAGGTGCAGCAATTGCTTAACTTCGGCCTGGAAGCCGAGGGTCTGGGTCTTGTCAGTCATGGTCATCCGTTTGGTTAAATGATCAACATCGGAACGCCAGAGATGGGGCCATCAATGACAAATTCAAGACCCACCATGCATGGCAGATGCTGCGCGCCAGTCGCTTGCTGAAAAACTGTTGGGGTTTTTTATGGAGGAGTCGGGGCAGCACCGGCGAAATTCCGGGCCGCGGGCCTGGGCAACGACGTCCTCTGCCGGCCAGCCCACCGAAAGTGGGGGCCGAATAATACGGAACTAGTTTTCCTTGGAGAACCAGTCCATGGAGGGACGCAATTTTGCCAGGCGTTCGGCCTCTAGCCGATCCATTTCGGAGTGACGATCAAAAACCGTTCGCGCCGCGTCAATGGCGTGGGTTACCCACTCCAGCGGAAACAGGTCGTTGCCGTAGTACTCGAAGCATTCAACTGTATTTGTTTTGTAATTCACTCTTGGATTTCCGTAGATTGGACAACCGAGTTGTAACTATAGTCGCCATGCTGGATTAGAAATGTGAGCGCGTTCACGGGTTAGCAAACTTGTTCCGGTTTTGCCGGATTTTACATATTGCAAGTGATTGAATTTTCAGATGAAAGCCAGGCCGGATTACTGCTGGGGATTAGACGAAAAAAGGCGCTTTAGAAAGACCATGGGGCTGCACAACACGCCGCCTCGTGGGGGCTGTTATTCTTCCCATTCCTTGCGAACCTTTGCCACCCATTCACGATATCCCGCCCAGGAATAAAGGGATAAAGTCTCGTTACGAGGACGCGCGCCCGGGGTGGACACCTGCGCCAGCCAGCGTCGATAGGCTTCCCATCCCTCTTTATCGCCAGCATTGGACGGAGAAACGGGGCCACTGCCGGAGCCGATCAGTGTCTTGCTAAATTTGCCTTCCATCAGATTTATCTCCTGATACCTGGACATTAGTCTGGCAAAGACAGTGCAGGACTCACAGGAACTGGGTCACACCTGCAAACCTCGGGGCATGGGGAGAAAATCGGCCTTTCGAAAGGAAAATGGCCCGGATCAGGCCAGTATTTCTATAGGTGTCAGGTAATCCGTCAGCATCCAGACTTCCACGATATCGGCGTTGCTTACCGCGATACAGCCGTTAGTCCAGTCGCGACTCGTGTAGTAGGACGGAGGCCTTTCCATCTGGTTGGGCAAGCCGTGAATCATGATGTAATTGCCAGCACTCACGCCGTTTTGCTGCGCCCAGACCTGGTCGTCCTCATTCGGATAGGAAATGCGAATCGAAAGGAAATAATCGCTATCGAAGTTCCGGGTATCCAGATAGTAATTGCCCTCTGGAGTGCGGAAATCCCCTTCCCGTTTCTTGGGGCCGGTAGGCGACAATCCCAGCGAACACTTGAAGCTGCGGATAATTCTTTCGCCCCGGTAAAGCTCAACCTTGCGTTGAGCCTTGCGCACCACCACCCGGTCGGCACGTTCTGCCGCCGAGGCCTTGACCGGCATAAGACCGGTAGTCAACAAACCCGCCGCCATACCCCTAAGCAGGGTGCGGCGCTGCAGATTGGCTGGCTTGGCTGGATTCCTGTCAGCCACGGCTTTCACCTTCGACACTGCCAGCACAGGCAGAAAAACTTCGGCTCATTTACTACGTTCCGTTTGAGGCAACTTGGCAGAATATACCGGTGAGGCCTCCGTCCCCGCAAGGACGGAGGCCTCATTTTTTTAAAGACCCAGCGCCTCTATACCCTGCTCAAAAACGATATCCACAGGAATATTGGCATCGGTAAGCCGATCCAGGTCGGACTGCAGTGATGGCCTGATTAACTCCATCTCCTTCATCATCGCCGTCACGCCCTCGTAATCACCGTCTCCCTGGAGGGTCAGGATCAGGCGGGACAGGCCGGCGATGGACTCGTCCATGGCAGCCTTGTCTACACTGTAACGACCGGTCTGCTCATCGCGCTTGAAGGCGCCGCGGTCCTGGAAGTAATTAAAACGGACCATGTTGGCGCGACCATGGGCACTGGAGGCACCGAAACGAACCGAGCGGAAGATACCGGCGACAAAAGTCACGTAGTAGTCCATCAACTCGCCTTCCTTGATCTCGCCCTTTTCGTACAGGCTCTTGATCATGTACAGGCCAAGCACATCCGCCTTGCCCTCTTCCATGGCGCTGGCCAGGTCACGCAATGCGGTGCGCACCAGGCCCTTGTCGTTCAGGGTGTTCTTGATACCCAGGCCATGGGCCACCTCGTGGAACATGGTGTTGGCGAAGAAGGCATCGAAGACAACGTGCCGACGCTGGTCCGCCGCAATGAGCTCATCGGCAATCGGCGCCAGGATGTTGTCGAACTTGGCGCGCATGGCATTTTTCAGCTGAACACGACGGGTACCCTTGGCCAGCTGCACGGTCTCATCATTGGGCAGATTGATGGCGATGGTCTTGGATCCGGCATTGCAATCACCGGCGTAATACACCACGTCATAGGCGTTCAGATCAGAATCCGTACCCGGCTCCTCGGCCTTGTACGCATCGGGCACGGGCAGACCGGCCTGCAGTTCCGGCAGGAACGACGCATAGCGGGCCAGGCGCTCGCTCCAGGCCACGTCCTTGATCAGCACGTAGGCTTCGAAGCTGGCCTTGTAACCGAACAGCTTGTCCTCATAGGACTCGATGGGGCCGTACACCAGGTCAACGGTGTTGGACTTCATATCCATCCAGGCCATGTCGCTGGCCATGTAGTCATCGCTGAGCAATGCCTGTGAACGCAGACGCAGGTAGTTGGCAAAACCCGGATCCTCAGCCAGCTCGGCTGCCTGGTTCAGCAATCCCGCCGCACGGGTCAGCTCGGGAGCAAAGGCCTGTGAATAGGGCACGACTTTCAGGGCGCCGCTCTCGTCACGCTTGAGGATGGTGTACAGGCTGTCCTTGCCTTCAAGGTCAGCAGCCTCGAACTCTTCCTTGGTCATATCTTCGGGATAGAAGGTTACGCCCAGGGGCTTCTCACCCACGCCGTCAATGAATGGGCGGTCGCCGGCCAGTCGGTCCCAGGGACCATAGTTCATCTCCGCCATGCGTCGGCTTGGCTCATGATCCAGGCTATCCAGCAGGGCAGCCTTGTCGCCCCAGGCCTGGCGCCAGAACAGATCATCCATGATGGTGGCAGCTTCGATGAGCAACGTGATCATTTCCCGCTTGGCAGGACTGAATTCGCTCACGTCGGTGGTCAGCTTGAAGGGAGCGTAAATGCCCACCCGCTGCTCGGCGTATTGCTGACTCTCGGTCAGGGTCACCTCTGCGGGGGCCTCTGAGGTGGCAGGCGCATCGGCTGGCTGCTTACCGCAGGCACCCAGCACCAGCAGGGCGGATACCGACAGTACGGACAATCTGGTTTTCATGAAAATCTCCCGTGTCATGACGCCCCGGATGATGGGGCGCGAATGCACGGGATTGTAACGGATACTGGGGGTCTTGAGGCCTACTCTGCGTCGATCCGGGGACGAAGCAGTTCAGACCACATACAGGTGGCGCCGATGACGGCCGCGGGCATCACCACGAAATTCAGGATTGGCACCAGGGTCATCACCAGCACGGCGGAACCAAAACCCAGCACCAGGGGCCGGTGCCGGGCCAACAAGGCCCGCTGCCGCCGCAAACTAATACCGTGGTTGGACAAGGGATAGTCCATGTATTGCAGCGCCAGTATCCAGGCACCAAATGCCCACCAGCACAGCGGAGCAAAAGCATTGACCCCGGGGATCAAAAACAGCAGCAGCAAGGGAATCACCCACAACACCACGTACAACAGCTTGCGGACTTCGATCCAGGGTGCGCGCAGTATTTCTTTCCAGAGGGGTCCGGTGTGAGGCAGTTCGGCGCCCTTGAACACATCCCGCTCCGCCTTTTCAGACAGCAGGCCATTGAAGGGGGAACCCAGCAAATTGGCCACCACGGTAAACGTGTAAAACACCATCAACATTGCCGTAACGATAAAAATTGGCCACAGCAGCCAGTCCAGAAAGCCAAGCCAGTCGGGCAGCCAGGAAAGCATACTGTCCAGCCAGGCCGCGAATAATTCCTTGGCGCCCCAGATCACCACCGCAAACAGCAGAAAGTTGATCAGCAGGGGAATAATGACAAATCGCCGCAACAGCGGATTGGTCAACTGTCCCAGGCCACCCAGGGCATAGGAGGCGCCCCGGGAAAAATCACCAACCATTAGCCAATCCCTCCGGCCAGCACCGAGCGCTTACCCAGGGGGGCGAGGGATACCCTGGCCAGTTTGAAATGAGCCAGGCCAAAAGGAATACCAATGATGGTCAGGCAGTGAAACACGCCCCAGATCACATGCAAAATCGCCAACCACAGTCCGGCCAACAGGAACCAAAGCAGGTTGGCAAAGCCGGTGCCGGTAATCCGCTCCTGACCCAACTCCTGAGCATCTGCCAGGGTATTGCCAAAGGGCAGCAGGGAGAACATGGCGATACGAAAGGCGGCGATGCCAAACGGAATGCCGATAACGGTTGCACACAGCAAAATCCCCGCCAGACCCCAAAACAGGAAACAGGCCACACCGCTTCCCCATACCAACCAGAGAACATTCCCCAGAATTGGCCAAATACCCATACTTCGTCTCCCTGTTCTTATTCCTTGATCATGCGCACCGTGTCACAAACCTGGTTAGCGCCTGAGAGTTGCGGCTCCAGTCGATACCGTTCACCAGCCTTCACCACGATCTGCAGCCGGACACGTTGCCGGTCACCACTTGTTGTGACCACACAATCCACAACCAGTTCATGTTCACCGGGTAATACCTGGACCGAGGACTGGGTATCTCCCATGACCTGGTCATCGACACTGCGAAGGTAGGCAGCCACCGGGGTGAGACGGAACTTGGGATCACCCTTGATCAGCGCTACCTCCTCAGCGGGCCTTGCCGCCCCGGAATAGGCCTGCTGAGTCGAACAGCCCAATAGCATGGCGCAAGCCAGGGCAATCACTACCAATCGAATATGGATCATTGATTTATCTCCCGCAGCCAGGCGCTGCGTTGCGCTACTATAACGGGCTAGACATCAAGACAGGAACCTCCCGCATGAAACATGTACTAGTTAACGGCGCCAACCGGGGAATCGGATTGGAACTGTGCCGCCAACTATCAGAACGTGGTGATCAGGTCATCGCCGTGGTCCGCAAATCCTCGGCAGAGCTTGAGAAGTTGGGCTGTCGGATAGAGTCCGGCATTGATGTCACCCGTCCCGAGGACCTTGCCCTGCTGCAAAACCGACTTGGGGACCTGGCACTGGACCTGGTCATTAACAATGCCGGAATTCTCAGCAACCAGAGTCTCGGCAAGATTGACCACACGGCCATCGATCAGATCATGGATCAGTTCAAGGTCAATGCGCTGGGCCCGGTACTGCTGGCCCAGGCCTTGCGGTCGCGCCTGGCAAAGGGTTCCACCTATGCGATCATCACCAGTCGCATGGGCTCCATCGCCGACAACACCTCTGGCGGCAGCTACGGCTACCGCATGTCCAAGTCAGCGGCCAACTCGGCGGCGGTTTCTCTTGCCAGGGACCTGGCCGGCGACGATGTCTGTGTGCTGATCCTGCATCCCGGTTACGTGCGCACGGAAATGACCCGGCATAGCGGCTTGATCGATGCAGACGAATCCGCCCGTGGGCTGATAGCGAGAATTGATGAACTGGGGATGGAAGCCAGCGGCCGGTTCTATCACGCCAATGGCGAGGAACTTCCCTGGTAGCAAGCCTGCGCCTGGCGGGAGTCTAGTGCCGCAACTGGCGCTGGATAGAGCGCCGCAGATACGCCGCCACCGGTGGCGGTATGCGACAGCCATTGTCGCGATTGGGATTCACCACCGCGCCCTGCTCCTCGGTGACCGCCAGTATTCCCAGGGCGGCGGGAACCTTGGCCAAGTGCTCATAACCGGCTGCCCCCAGCATGAATTCCTGGGCCAGGTTGCGAGTGGAAAACAGCGCCAACATGCGATGCTCTGACTCATCCCCCTCGTTCACCAGCAACATCTTTGCGCCCTCGGGCAGTTCCGAACGGCCATCCCATGGACTGTCCAGTATTACCCAGACATCCCGATCCATCAGCTGTCCCAGGAACGGCAATTGCTCCAGCTCACCGGCGTGAAACGCCAGCAATAAAGCATCTGTTGTGGTGGGAGCGGAGGGCTTGTCTGTCATCAGGGTTTCTCCGGGGAACTACTAAGGCGGACAAAAAAAACGCGACCCTCAGGCCGCGTCTTTTCAGGCCATCAGCTGGCGGGCTAGCCGCACTTGCTGTCGCCACAACTCAGGCAGGTCATGCATCCATCCAGCATGATTACCGCAGCGGTGGAGCACTTGCCACACAACTGGGCGCCTTCGGGGTACTGGGTGTCGGCAAAAGCGTCGGTTTGCTGCATGGACGCCTCGTATTCGGCCCGCTTTTCATTCACCAGTTTCATCTGGTGCTCGTCCAGCACATTATCCTTGATCAGGCCAATGCTGATCATGTGCTTTTCAATGATGTATCCCAGTTCAGCAATTATGGAGGGCATGAACGTGCCGCCCGGCTGCCAGTATCCACCACGGGGATCGAACACGGCCTTGAGCTCTTCCACCAGGAAGGTCGAGTCCCCACCCTTACGGAAGACGGCGGAGATAATCCGGGTCAGCGCCACGATCCACTGGTAGTGGTCCAGGTTTTTCGAGTTAATAAAAATCTCGAAGGGACGACGATTCTCGTGGGGCGTACCCTCATTGAGCAATATATCGTTAATGGTGACGTACATGGCGTGGTCAGCTACCGGGGGTTTTACCTTGTAGGTTGAACCGATGAGCATCTCGGGACGCTCGAGCTTTTCGTGCATCCGGATGACTTTGCCGTCCGTGGAAGTCGCCTTGGTATCAACCTTGGGAGCCGCTTCCTCAGGCTTCTCCACCTTGTACCCGACGATCTTGTGATCGATCTTGATTGTCATAGTTCTATGTTCTCTCTCGTTGCTCTGTTTCAGCAAGCATCCCCGTTTGTGACTACGTGGGCGTACTTACCGTATGCGCTTCAGGCTGCCGGACTGGATTTTCTTCGGCCGGGCTGCCTTGGGTTCGGACACCTCGCCGGGCGGGTTGCTTACCGCACCTGCCCAACGGGTGGTGGAATCATCAGCCGCATAGGTGACCTCGGCGGCGCGTTTCTTCCATTTTTTTTCCAGCGGTGACATGTCTGTTCCTGACTAACTCTTTCCGGGGCTTACCTGGGGTTCGTTCCTAGAACTTCCCGTAGTAACCCTCTTTAATCGCGTCAAACAAATTCGCCGCTGTATGGATCTCACCATCGTATTCGACTTCTTCGTCACCCTTGAGCTTAAGCTCGGTACCGTCATCCAGGGTGAACACATAGGTCGTGTTCTTCAGGTCGTTAGCCTTAACCAGCACGCCCTGGAATGCCTCGGGGTTGAAACGGAATGTCGTGCATCCCTTCAGACCCTGTTCGTAGGCATACATATAGATGTTCTTGAAGTCCTCGTACGGGAACGCCGTGGGTACATTGGCGGTCTTGGAAATCGAGGAATCCACCCACTTCTGGGCTGCGGCCTGGATGTCCACATGCTGTGTCGGATTGACCTCATCAGCAGTAATGAAATACTCAGGCAGGCTGTTAACGTCAGTGCCTGCGTCCGAAGAGGCCTGCTCATTAATCATTTCACGGTAGGCAAGCAACTCGAAGGAAAATACGTCCACCTTCTCCTTGGTCTTGCGTCCCTCACGAATCACATTACGGAAATAATGATGAGCGAAGCTGGGCTCGATGCCGTTACTGGCGTTATTGGCCAGTGACAGGGAAATCGTGCCGGTCGGTGCAATGGAACTGTGATGGGTGAAGCGCGCGCCCACCTCGGACAGTTCAGCCACCAACTCGGGAGCCTGCTCGGCTACCCGCTGCATGTAACGACTGTAACGGGCGTGCAGCAAACGGCCGGGCAGCTTGTCGCCAACCTGGATGCCGTCATCCTTCATTTCCGGACGCTTGCGCATCATGTCGCCGGTGACCGTGAACTCTTCGGTCATAATCGGCGCAGGACCCTTCTCACGTGACAGTTCCAGGGAAGCTTCCCAACCAGCCAGCGCCATTTCACGGGCGACCTTCTCAGTGAACTCCACCGAACCGGCGCTTCCGTACTTCATGGTCAACATGGTGACGGTAGAACCCAGTCCCAGGAAACCCATGCCATGACGGCGCTTGCGGTTAATCTCGTCGCGCTGACGACCCAGGGGCAGACCGTTGATCTCCACCACGTTGTCCAGCATGCGAGTGAATACCTTCACGACCTTGCGGTACTCATCCCAGTCAAAGTAAGCCTCTTCGGTGAACGGGTTGACCACGAAACGGGTCAGGTTCACTGAACCCAGCAGACATGAGCCGTAGGGAGGCAGCGGCTGTTCGCCGCAAGGATTCGTGGCACGGATATTTTCGCACCACCAGTTGTTGTTCATTTCGTTGACCTTGTCGATCAGCACGAAGCCCGGCTCCGCGTAATCGTAGGTCGAGGACATGATGACATCCCAGATGCGACGGGCAGGCAGGGTCTTGTAAACCTTGCAAGCCACCAGGCCAGCATCATCGATGACGTAAGACTTGTCATGATTGGGCCATTCTCGCCAGATCACTGAACTGGGATCGGCCAGGTTCAGACTATCCTCATCCACTTCTTCATGACTCACCGGAAAGGCCAGGGGCCAGTCGGCGTCGTCTTTGACAGCCTTCATAAAGCCATCGGTCACCAGCAACGACAGGTTGAACTGGCGCAGGCGACCGTCCTCGCGCTTGGCGCGAATAAACTCGATGGCATCTGGATGGCCCACGTCGAAAGTGCCCATCTGGGCGCCTCTGCGACCACCGGCCGATGACACGGTGAAGCACATCTTGTCGTAGATATCCATGAAGGACAGCGGGCCTGAGGTATAGGCTCCGGCGCCGGATACGTACGCGCCCTTGGGACGCAGGGTGGAAAACTCGTAACCAATACCGCAACCGGCCTTCAAGGTCAGTCCAGCCTCATGAACCTTGTCCAGGATGTCATGCATGGAATCCCGGATAGTGCCCGAGACGGTGCAGTTAATGGTGGAGGTCGCAGGCTTGTGGTCCTGGGCCCCGGCGTTGGACATGATGCGGCCTGCGGGAATAGCTCCCTGGCTCAGCGCCCAAACGAAACGCTCATACCATTCCTCACGCTTTTCCGGTGCTTCCACATCGGCAAGCGCCCTGGCGACACGCTCATAGGTGTCCTCAATGGTGTCGTCGACGTTTTGACCATCTTTCGCCTTGAGGCGATATTTTTTATCCCAGATATCAAGTGATGCAGCTTGAAAAGAGATGTCAGACACCCCCGTATTTACTAATTCTTCAGCGATTTTCATTGCAGCCCGACGCCCCCAGAAATGCATGTACTGCTATTTATACGACTCTCACGCCCCCCTGAATTCGATTTTTATTAGCGCAAGGGATACCAAAGATCCTTTTGGATCCCCGTGCTTTGATTCTCGATTCGGGAAACACAAGATGTTGTGTTCGAGGGAAAAGACTATTCCCAGAGCGCTCGGATGTCAAGACTTGAACATAATTAGATGCTATTGACTTAGTCTATATAAAACAATGACTTACAAAATCAAGCTAAAATCAGCATTGAATTTTCACGGCTTAAGTCAAAGATACTTCAGCACAATATCTTGTGTTCACCTGTTTTCCACAAATTACCCACAATTTGTCCACAGGGCAGCGAAAAACAGGGCACCAGGTGCTTGAAAATCTCGCCGACAACCCCAGAGTAGGTGGACAATCTGGCGCATTCAGCGCAACGGTCAGCGGTAGCGGAAGTGGAACCGGCGGGCAATTGTCGGGTCTACTACTACCCACTGCATGGAAAACCCTATTTTAAAAAATTTTCAAAGGCGGTAAATCCTGATGACTATTACCCTACGAAGCCTGCTGGTCGCCGTGGTTCTGACCAGTTTCAGCAATCTGGCCAGCGCAACGCTGCCTGCCTTTGTCGACGGCCAGGCGCTACCTACGCTGGCGCCGCTGGTCGAGCGGGTTTCACCCGCCGTAGTGAATATCGCGGTCATGGGCCAGGCCGGACCGGCGCACCCAATGTGCTCGGATCCTTTTTTCAGCCAGTTTCCCCAATGCCAGAACCGGGAATTTCGTGGCGGCGGTTCAGGTGTGATCGTAGATGCGAAAAACGGCTACATCCTGACCAATCACCATGTTGTGGACCGGGCAGACCGAATTCGAATCACCCTGCTGGACAAGCGAACCCTGGATGCCACAGTCATTGGCAGCGACCCGCTGTCCGACATCGCCGTGTTGAAAGTGGATCCCGATAACCTTCACGAAATCCCCATCGCGGACTCCAGTGCAGCGCGGGTGGGAGATTTTGTGGTCGCCATCGGCAACCCGTTTGGGCTACAGCATACGGTGACCTCCGGGATCATCAGCGCCCTGGGACGTTCCGGCCTGAACAACGAGAACTACGAAGACTTCATCCAGACAGACGCAGCCATCAACATGGGTAACTCAGGTGGCGCGCTGATCGACCTCAAAGGCCAACTACTGGGTATCAATTCAGCCATTATTTCCAACTCAGGTGGCAGCGTCGGCATCGGTTTCGCCATCCCCTCCAATATGGTCCGCAGCGTGCTGGAGCAAATCCTGGAGTTCGGCGAGGTGCGGCGGGGCCTGCTGGGAGTGAGCGTGCAAAGCATAGACCCGGACCTGGCCAAAAGCCTGAAGCTAAACACCTCTGGCGGCGCCCTGGTCTCCCAGGTCATGCCTGGGTCGGCGGCCGAGAAAGCTGGCCTGGAACCCGGCGACGTGGTGCTGTCAGTGAATGGCGAAGCGGTCACCGATGCCGCATCCCTGCGCCTGCGCATTGGTATGCACGGTGCCGGGGAATCGGTGAAGATCGTCTTGCTACGTGATGGCAAGCAACGCACTGTCACCGCCAAGCTGGGCCAGTCAGCTGCCGGACCGGTCAGCGCCGGGGATGTTCATCCGGGCCTGGCAGGCGCCAGTTTCGAGACCGTCACACCAGAGAGCGCCGCTTACGATGGCTCACAGGGCGTACAGGTCAGTGCTGTTGAACAAGGTAGCCCGGCATTCGCCAACGGCCTGCGGCCCAACGACCTGATCCTGCGAGTTAACCGGCAGCGAGTCACTACTACCGAGGAACTGGCCGAGGCGGCCAGCGATGCAAACTCCCTGTTGCTGCAATTGCGACGGGCAAATCGCAGCATCGTGCTGGTCATTCGCTAAACCGGGTCACCAGGGAAAAAAGCCTGGCTTCGGCCGGGCTTTTTTTTGCCTCAATAAAAGAAGCTTCTCCACAACATGCGGGCGCCGACAAACACCAGGAGCACGGCAAACCCCCGCCGCAACTGTTCCACCGGCATGGTATGGGCGAAGTGGGCGCCCAGGGGGGCAGTCAATACACTGCCCAGGGTGATACCCGCCACCGCGGGCCAGTAGATATAACCGGTTGCCCCGGCAGGCAGATCACCGGCACCCAGTCCGGCGAACAAAAAACCCGTGGCGGATGCCAGGGCGACTGGCAGGGTGCAGGCTGCCGAGGTGGCAACAGAATTGCGAATATTCACGCCCCGCCAGAGCAAGAACGGGTTAGTCACCGCACCACCGCCGATGCCGGTCATGGCGGAGACCGTTCCGATCAGCAATCCGGCCAGGACATGCCCCGGCCAGCCAGGCAATTGCCCATGAGCCTCGGGTCGCCGACCGATGACCATGTAAAGGGATATGGTCACCACAAACAGACCGAATACGCCACCCAGGGCCCTGTTGGTGACCGAATCGGCAATGGCTGCGCCCAGCAGTCCGCCAGCCAGGATTCCCGGCACCAGTCGGCGCACCGTGGGCCACAACACTGCTCGCTTGCGATGATGGGCAAGCAATGAAGAGACAGAAGTGAATATAATGGTCCCCAGCGAAGTGCCAATAGCCAGGTGCATTCGGTGGTCAGGGGCCAGGTCGTAATAGCCGAAAACCAGCACCAGGACGGGAACGATAACCAGCCCGCCACCAATACCGAACATCCCGGCCAGCACACCAGCGAATAGACCCAGGACGGGGAAGCTCGCGAGCATTATCCAATCCACCGATTTCTCCTCGTCCCGGCCAAGACCAATAAGCCAGTATTCTGGCAGGTCCTCGCACTCTTACAAGTCGTGGCTTAAGCTCACTCATGATGCGCAACGTTTTACTGATTACATTTTTTTGCCTGGCCACCTGTTTCGCCGCCAACGCGGGATTGGCCGATTCGCCGTCCCTGCAGGACCAGCGGGAGGCATTCGTGCGCGCCTTGCATGCCGCCGAACGCGGGGACTGGTCCCGGGTGGAGCCAGAACTGCCTGTGCTGGAGAGCTATCCCCTGCGCGATGATCTGCGCGGCGCATGGTTGGCCGCGAGCATCGCCGATGTGCCCCACCCGGAGATTGAGGCCTACCTGGAACACCACCCCTCGCTTTATGCCTCCTCCAGATTGCGCTCGCGCTGGATACAGCGTCTGTACACAGAACAGCGCTGGTCGGAATTCCTTGATCAATACCAGGGCTTTTACGCTAACGGCAGTGACGCTGCCCTGCACTGCCAGGCGGTACTCGCAAGACTGAAAACCGGAGAGTCAACGACACAGATTGAACCCGCCCTGAAACTCTGGACGGTGGGCCACAGCCAACCCAAGCAATGTGATCCGCTATTTCGCTGGCTGGCCGGTGAGAAAGTGCTCGACAGCGCCAGGTACCGGAAAAGACTGTCGCTGGCCCTGGCCGAGCGCAATTTCCAGTTAGCCGATTACCTGGCCGGCTCCCTGACCGAGTCCGAGCAAGCCCTGGCGGACCTGTACAAGCGCATCGCCAGCGACCCCGGGCGTGAACTGGCCAAGCAACACTTCAAGAATTCCGAGCGCGCCCGTTCGCTGATCCTGGACGGCCTTGAGCGCCTCGCACGACGCGACCCGGATGCCGCCCAGAAACTCTGGAAGAAAAAATACCGGAAGCACTTCAGTTTCAGCGATGCTCAACGCGCCGGGATGGAGAGGAAGATCGCATTCTGGTCCGCCCAGAATATGCAGCCCAACAGCATGCAGCGCATGGCCAGGCTGCCTGTGGACTTTCATGATGAGGACAGCCTGGAATGGTGGGCGCGGGCCGCCCTGTACCTGGGTGACTGGCCAAGCGTAAGCCGTGCGATTGCCGCCATGCCGGACAAACTGGCTCGTGAGGATGTGTGGCAATACTGGGGAGCCCGTGCGATGCAGAACGCGGGTAAAAACGACCAGGCTACCCAGGCGCTAATGGCCCTGGCCCAGCAACGTAGTTATTACGGATTCATGGCAGCCGATACCCTGGGCCTGCCCTATGCGTTCTCTCACCGGAACACGCCTGCCGATGAACTTTTGCTGGAAGAACTGGCCGGGAAACAGGAACTGTTCCGGGCCGGAGAATTGTTCGCCACAGGGCTATACACCCGCGGCCGACAGGAATGGGATGAGGTTATCCGGAAACTCTCCCCCACCGAGCAAATACAGGCATCCATCCTTGCCCATCGCATGGGGTGGCACTCCCGGGCCATCGCCACCGCAGCTCGCCAGCGCCTTTACGACGACCTGGAACTGCGTTATCCACCGGCGTTCTTCGAGTTATTCAAGACATCCTCGGACCAGGCCGGCATCAGCGTGAACTGGGCCATGGGAATCGCGCGCAGTGAAAGCCTGTTCATGCCGGACGTGAAATCACGGGCCGGCGCGCTGGGGCTCATGCAGCTGATGCCCGCCACCGGAGCGGCAACCGCCAGGGAATTCCAGATTCGCTATACCAGCAGCGGAAGCCTGCTGGACCCGGACACCAACATTCAACTGGGCACCCGCTACCTGGAGAAGATGCAGGCCCGCTTCGGCAGCCACCAGGTGCTGTCCACCGCTGCCTATAACGCCGGACCAAACCGGGTCAGCAGTTGGCTGCCCGCCACCGGGTCGGTTCCCGCTGATATCTGGATAGAGACCCTGCCCTACAGGGAAACCAGGAACTACGTGCGCCGTGTGCTGGAAAGCCAGGCCATTTTCTCCTGGCGCCTGGAACGCCAAGGCACCCGATTGTCCGACGTGCTGACCCCCATACCCTCCGCGGCCCAGCTCCAGGCCCGCCTGCTCGTGCAGCCACGGGGTGAATCCGGCAGTCACTAGACCGGCCCCAGAGCCTGACATACGGGCTCGCTGACTCTATAATTCACGACCTGCAGCTAGCGGCGTTTTTTTTGGCGCATACTGATTTTTCGACTACCTACCAACGGAAAAACATGAGCAAGCATTCGATATGCATTCTTGGCGGCACCGGATTTGTCGGACACAACCTGACAACCAAACTCGCCAGTGACGGACATCGCCTGGTGCTGCCTACCAGGAACCGCGAGCGCAATCGCGATCTGCTGGTGCTGCCCACGGTCAGCGAAGTTACCGCCGACATCCATGACCCACAGACCCTGGAGACCCTTTTCCAGGATGTAGACGTGGTCATCAACCTGGTAGGCATCCTCAACGAGTTCCGCGGACAAGGTAATTCCTTCGACAGTGCTCACAGCGAGTTGGCCGAAAAAGTTGTGGCGGCCTGTGAAAAAGCCGGCGTAAAACGTCTGCTGCATATGAGCTCCCTTAAAGCCGATGCCGAAAAAGGCCCCAGCGTGTACCTGCGCACCAAGGGCAAGGCAGAAAAAGCGGTGCGCGCTGCCGGACCAGACCTGCATTGGACAATCTTCCAGCCCTCGGTAATTTTTGGCCGGGGAGATTCCTTCACCAATCGATTCGCGGATTTACTGCGCTCGGTCCCGCTGTTTTTTCCCCTGGCGCGTCCCAACGCACGTTTCGCACCGGTGTACATCGGTGACGTCAGCGAGGCTTTTCGTCGCTGCCTGAACAACCCCCGCACCCATGGCGAGACCTTCCAGCTTTGCGGCCCCCAGGTGTATTCCCTGAGAGAACTGGTGTCCTTTGTGGCCAAGCAGATCGGCGTGAAGCGCAAGATCGTCGGCTTACCCGACAACCTGGCTCGGGCCCAGGCCAGGGTGATGGAATTGCTTCCCGGAAAGCCGTTCAGCATGGACAACTACCGGTCCCTGACCCTGAACAGCATCTGTGACAAAAACGGTCTTGGCCGACTGGGCATCACTCCCAGGTCGCTGGACGTCATCGCGCCTACTTATCTTGGCGCTAACAAGCTTCAGGCCAACCTGGATGAATTCCGCAAAGGTGCCGGGCGAGGCAACTAAACCTCCCGGGATTCTCCCGGTCGGGACAAGGATTCGAGCCTGAGGCACAATGGCCCCATGGATACGTACCTTGTAGGCGGCGCTGTGCGCGACAAACTGCTCGAACTCCCGATCAAGGAGCGCGACTGGGTGGTCGTGGGCGGCAGCGTGGAACAGATGCTGGAACTGGGCTTCCGCAAGGTCGGCAAGGATTTCCCGGTATTCCTTCATCCAAAGAACTCGGAAGAGTACGCCCTGGCGCGCACCGAGCGTAAAAGCGGTTCGGGCTATTACGGGTTTGAAGTGCATGCCTCGCCGGATGTCACCCTGGAAGAGGACTTGCTGCGGCGAGACCTGACCATCAACGCCATGGCAATGGACGACCAGCAACAGCTGGTAGATCCCTATGGCGGCCAGCGTGACCTGGAAGAGCGCGTGCTGCGCCATGTCTCACCGGCCTTCGCCGAAGACCCCCTGCGGGTGCTGCGGGTGGCCCGCTTCCTGGCCAGGTTCGCGCCCCTGGGTTTTTACATTGCGGATGAAACCCGGCAGTTGATGGCGGAACTGGCTGCCAGCGGCGAAATGGCCAACCTGGTGCCGGAGCGAGTCTGGCAGGAAACCGAGAGAGCCCTTGGCGAAGCCATGCCGCAACTGTACTTCCAGGCCTTGCGGGATTGCGGCGCACTGGCGGTCCTGTTCCCCGAAATTGACGCGCTGTATGGGGTGCCCCAGCCAGCAAAATGGCACCCGGAAATCGACACCGGCGTTCACACACTGATGGTGCTCGCCCAGGCAGCAAGCCTGTCCGAAGACCCGGTAGTGCGGTTTGCCGCCCTGGTGCATGACCTGGGCAAGGCCACCACGCCGCCGGATCGCTGGCCCAGTCACCCGGGTCACGAGCAGCGCGGCGCCCGCCTGGTTCGGGAAATGTCCCAGCGACTGAAGATCCCGAATCAGTTCAGAGACCTGGGAGTGAAGGTCGCGGAGCTACACGGGAAATGCCATCGCATGAGCCAACTCAAGGATGCCACGGTATTGGGTTTGCTTGAGGACCTGGACTGCTTTCGCCGTCCCGAGGTTCTGGAAGGATTTGTACGTGCGTGTGAAGCAGACGCCCGGGGCCGTACCGGACTGGAAGACCAGCCCTATCCCCAGGCCGATATGCTGCGCCAGGCCTATCAGGCCGCCGCCGCAGTGAACGCGTCCGACCTGGATCTGGAAGGCCTGAGTGGTCGCCAGATTGGTGAAAAACTCAGACTGGAGCGCCAACTGGCCATCGGCCGCCAGCGCTCCAGCTAAACCCTTCCTTAGCGATTACCCGGAAGTGCTCTCCAGGGTCTTGTAACGACTCGCGTAATACAGCACCGGTATCAGCACCAGGGTTAACACCGTGGACACCAGGATGCCGAATATCAGGGAAATCGCCAGACCGTTGAAAATCGGATCATCCAGGATAAAGAAAGCACCCATCATGGCGGCCAGACCGGTCAGGACTATCGGTTTTGCGCGCACCGCGCCGGCACGAATAATGGCCTCCTCGAAGGCGATACCTCGCGCGTATTCTTGATCAATAAAGTCCACCAGCAAGATGGAATTCCGGACGATAATTCCCGCCAGGGCAATCATTCCAATCATGGATGTCGCGGTGAACTGGGCGCCCAGCAAGGCATGCCCCGGCATCACCCCGATAATGGTCAGCGGTATCGGCGCCATGATAATCAGGGGCACCGAATAGGATCGGAACTGACCCACTACCAGCAGGTAAATCAGTATCAGACCAACCGAATACGCCAGTCCCATGTCACGGAATGTCTCGTAAGTAATCTGCCACTCACCATCCCACTTCACACTGTAATAGTAGGGATCCTCCGGCTGGGTAATGTACCGCTGTTCCAGATCCACACCACCGGTGTTTTGCTCAACAATGGCTGAGGAAATATCCATCATGCCGTACAGGGGGCTGTCCAGGTCACCGGCCATATCACCGGTAACAAACACCACCGGCAACAGGTCCTTGTGATAGATGGTCTTCTCCCACAAGCCCTCGCGCACCGTGACGACTTCTGAGAGAGGCACAAGGTGTCCAGTGTTGGAGGCCACACGCAACATCATCACGCTGTCCAGCTGGGCCTTGTCCGCCACCGGCAACTCAAGTCGCACGGGTATCGGGTATTTCTCTGTTCCCTGGTGAACGTAGCCCACGTCCTGGCCACCCAGGGCCACCGACAGGACATCAGCGACCTGGGCCTGGCTCACGCCCAGCAAGGCAGCCTTGTTGCGATCCACCTCGATCACCAGTCTCGGCGCATCCGCTTCAACGCTATCGTCCACATCCACAATGTCCGGCGTGCTGGAAAATAATTCCCGCAATGCGCCTGCCACCTTTAGCTGGCCCGCATAATCCGGCCCATACACCTCGGCAACCAGTGGCGCCTGTACCGGCGGTCCCGGCGGCACCTCAACGACCTTCACCGAGGCACCCAGGGCGGTGCCGATTTCCACCAGTGGTCCCCGCACATCCAGGGCAATTTCATGGCTTGAGCGACTGCGGTTGTGCTTGTCCTGCAAGTTCACCTGGATGTCACCCACGTTGGCACCCTCACGCAGGTAGTACTGACGCACCAGGCCGTTAAAGTTAATCGGCGAGGCCGTGCCTGCGTA
This sequence comes from uncultured Chromatiales bacterium, assembly GCA_937128475.1. Classification (GTDB taxonomy): domain Bacteria; phylum Pseudomonadota; class Gammaproteobacteria; order Steroidobacterales; family BM003; genus CAKZML01. The sequence continues at coordinate 15,802 of CAKZML010000254.1, read as the reverse complement.
TACCTGGAAGTCGGTCACCTCGGGCACTGTGCGCAAATATTTGCCCAGTTCGTCCAGTACCCGTGAGGTCTGCTCAAGGGAGACTCCCTCGGGCATATCCACCACCACCTGGAACTCGGACTTGTTGTCGAAGGGCAGCATCTTCATCACCACCAGCTTGACCCCGGCCAGGCCAATCGCCACGAAGATGGCGACCAGCACACCCAGGAACAGGCGCTTGCGGGAAGCGGATCCGGCCTTGCCCCGAAGCAGCGGGCCCATCACCTTTCTGAACAAGGCATCCAGTTTATTCTGCAGCTTGTCTTCCACGTGGGTGCCAGCATGGCCGCCACCGAGCAAGTGATTGCTCAGCCAGGGCGTGACCGTCAGCGCCACCGCCAACGACAGGACCATACCGGCACTGGCGTTGATGGGAATAGGACTCATGTACGGACCCATCAGGCCTGACACAAATGCCATGGGCAGCAAGGCGGCAATCACGGTGAAGGTAGCCAGGATGGTCGGCCCACCCACCTCATCAACCGCAGGCGGAATCGCCTCCCGGATGCTCTTGGCGCCGAGCATCATGTGCCGGTGGGTGTTCTCCACCACCACGATGGCATCGTCCACCAGGATGCCTATGGAAAATATCAACGCGAACAAGGACACCCGGTTAATGGTGAATCCCCACGCCCAGGACGCGAACAAGGTTAGTGCCAGGGTGAGAACCACTGCGGCGCCTACCACCACGGCCTCACGCCATCCCAGGGTGAAGCCGATCAGCAGTACCACCGAGGCGGTGGCAAAGATGAGTTTCTGTATCAGCTTGCTGGCCTTGTCATCGGCGGTCTGTCCGTAGTTCCGGGTGATAGTGGTCATCACGTGATCCGGAATCATCACGCCCTTGAGTTGTTCCACTCGCTGGATAACCTGCTGGGCAATATCCACGGCATTGGTGCCGGGTTTCTTGGCAATGGCCAGGGTGACTGCCGGTGCATGGATGCCCTGGGCCAGGTTTTTCTCAGCGGCACTGGGGCCGGTTCCAAAGCGAACAAATTGCTCGGGCTGATCTGGTCCCGCACTGATCCGGGCAACATCCGACAAGTACACGGGCTTGCCATCAAAAACCCCTACCACCAGCTCGGCAATATCCGATGCGCTGGACAGGAATGTTCCTGCAGTAACCGGAATCTGCCGGTTGTCTGCAACCAGCGCGCCGGCATGCTGCACCACGTTGCCCATGGCCAGGGCGCCACGCAAGGCGTCCAGAGACATGTTGTAGCCAGCCATGGCCTGGGAATCCAGTTCCACGTGCACCACATCGTCAGGCCCACCAATGGTGTAAACATCCCGGGTGCCGGGGACACGCTTGATCTCTGCCTCAATGCTATGCGCCACCCGCTGTAGTTCCTGGGCGCCAAATTCCTGGTCCTCGGTCCACAGGGTTACCGATACGATAGGCACATCATCAATGCCCTTGGGCTTGATCAAGGGCTGCATGATTCCCAGCCCCGGGGCCCGCCAGTTATCGTTGGACTGCACGGCGTTGTACAGTCGCACAATGGCAGGTGTGCGCAGCTGCCCCACTTCAAACTGCACGGTGAGGATGGACATTCCAGGCCTGGAAACCGAATAGGTGTGCTCGACGCCCTCTACCTCGGCCAGGATCTGCTCCATCCGTCCCGATACCAGGTTCTCCACCTCTACCGCGCTGGCGCCAGGGAAGGGAACAAAGATATTCGCAAAGGTCACGTTAATCTGGGGCTCTTCCTCGCGAGGCGTAACACCCGAGGCAAACAGACCCAGCAACAACCCGGTAATAGCCAGCAGCGGCGTTATCGGGGAATCCTGAAACTTTGCCGCAAGGCGACCGGAAAAACCGAGCTTCGAATCATTGCTCATGGTCGGCTCCCTGGCCCCGACTATGCTTCAGGTAAATTCCTGCCTGCACCGGATCCAGTGCCACTTGCTCGCCTTCATCCAGGCCGGCCAGAATTTCCAATCGATCACCGTAAGTGTGTCCAAGCCGCACTTGCCGCAGGCCTATGCCTCCGCGGCCATCCGCCACATAGACGGCGGTCAGTTCACTGCGGCGCACCAGGGCGCTGACTGGAATAAGCAGGCGCTGGGTTTCACCCACGACAAAACCCACTTTTACGAACATGCCCGGGTATAACACCACATCGGTCTGGGGAAGATTCACACGAACCCGGAAGGTGTTGCTCGCCGCATCAGCGACCGGAAAAAAGGTGATGCTCTCGGCGGCGATGTCGATGTCACCGTAATGCACCACTGCCTTGCCGATCTGGCGAACCGAGTCGATCATGCCCTGGGGCACATCTACATTGACCCGCAATTGCTGCAGTGAAAGCCCGGTCATCAGCGGCTGCCCAGGTCCAACACTCTCCCCGGCTTCCACCAGGCGCCTGGAAACAATCCCGGCGTAGGGGGCACGGATGACGGTGTAATCCAATTGCTCACGAGCCGCAGTTACCCCGGCACGCGCAGATGCCGCACTGGCCTTGGCCGACTCGTTATTCGCCTTGGCCTGGTCCATTCGGGCGCGTGAGACCGTCTCGTTCTTGAACATATCTTCAATCCTGGCGAAGTCCGCGGCAGCTTCCGCGGCCCTGGCCTCGGCCCCCAGCAGATTCGCCTGGGCAGATTTCAGGGCAGAGCGTTGCTCGGTGTCAGTCAATCGAATCAGAACTTCACCGGCTTCCACGAAATCGTTCACATCCACCAGGATGCTGGTTACCCGGCCTGCCGTCTGGGCAGAGACGGTCGCCTCGTTTACCGCTTCCACCGTTCCGTCCCAAATGCGTTCCCTGGGCGCAACCTCGTATTCCGCGCCGGACAGCGCGAAGGGGTAATCGGCAGCGAAGGCGGCACCACTGGCCAGGATCAGACCCAGCGCTCCGAGCAAACTCAGGGGGCGACGGCTAATGCCGAGGCGGCGGTGGTTAAATGACAAACTCATCTTGTTCTCCATGTTCAAAGCAGGCCCACGGCCCGGGCCAACCTGATACGCGACAGTTCAATGTCGTATCGGGCGTTGTCATAATTTTGCTTACTCAGGTTGCTCAGGGCCTGGGCGCCCAGCACATCGGTATTGGTGCCCTCACCATTGCGATAGCGGTCCCGCACAACTTTCAGGTTTTCCTCGGACTGCTCAACCGACCTGGCAACCACCTTCAGGCGTTGCCGGGACTCGGACAGGTCCAGCCACGACTGGCGCACTTGCAGGGCAACGACGCCTTCCATGTTGCGGCGATTCTGGCTCAGGGCCCGGGCACGACGAGACAGGGCGTCTGCAGCATGGCGGGTGCGCCCGCTGTCAAACAAATCCCAGCGCACACCCACGCCGACCATCCAGTAGTCCTCCTGGTTGAGGAACTGGTTTTCCATATAGGTATAGCCGCCGGTCAAGGCAACCTGGGGCAAGCCCCGCGCCTTGGTCGCATCCGCCTGGGCACGCAGCGCCACCGCGCCTTCATCCATCCCACCCAATTCCGGACGCCGCTCCAGGGCCATGGCGGTCAGCGCCTCCAGGTCCGCAGCAGGGAAATCGATTTGCACCACCGGCGTCTTGTTCTCCAGGATGACTTGCGTGTCCAGGGGCCTGTCCAGCCCCCGGTTGTAGGCCGCCCTGGCAAGGTCCAGGTGGTTGGTCGCCTGGAGTTGACGCTGCTGGGCATCGGCAAGCGCAACCTGGGCTGAAAGGTGGTCATTGCGCGGCACCAGTCCCGCACTGAACATATCCTTCACGTCTGCCGCATGGGCGGTGAGACTTCGCAGATTGCTGTCAGCAATCTGAAGGTTGCTGTCCGCTCGCAGCACGCCGATGTAGGCGTCGGCCACCGACAGCCTGGTATCCATGGCCACCGAAAGCGCCTGGAACTTGCTGGACCCCAATCCACCCTCTGCCGCGGCGATACCGTGGCTCAGGGCGCCCGAGGTAAACAGCGGTACGGTGACCCGTGCATCCGAGGTCACTACTGTGGATCCCTCATACAAGGGCAGCTGCACCGGGATTCCCGCGGCGCCGAAATCAAATGCCGGCGTCTCGTCCATCGTCATGACAGTGCCGGAGGCCGACAGAATGGGATAACGCTGGGCCTTCGCTGCAGCCAGGTCAGCCTCTGCGGCCTCAACCCGGGAATTGGCGGAAAGCAAAGTCAGGTCCCGCTCCATGGCAATCTGCCATGCTTCACTCAAGGTCTCTGCCTGACCGGCACCGGCCGACAAAAACAAACACACGGACAGGGAACCGGCGAGCAAAGCATCGGCCCTGGTAGCCAGGTTGAACAGGCGTTTCATTTTTCTTTTTTCTCCAACGCTGGGCGATGTGTAGAAATCGCTAACACCAAATACAAGCAACCCGTCCCCGCCACAGTCAAGCGGGCACGACTGGAAGAATTTCAGCCATAAACTTACATCTTTTGGGCTCTTCACCCCGGGGCACCTCCACCATCCTTGTGGGGAGCCTGGCGAAACACACGGTATCCAGACGCAGTCTGAGACTCGTTATAGAATATAAGACAATTCTAATAAACTATGCAAATCAATAAGCTATCTTGACACTTTGGCCAATTCGTAATTGCCGAAGCCGCTTTGGAAAGCACCATGCAAGTTACTGAAAAAGCTGATTTTCGCCAACACGCCAGAGGAGAAGCCTCCCAAGCGAAAGGCCCTGAAACACGATCACCAACGCCACGTCTTGCGCTAAAAAATCCGGGCTAGAGGACAGCGATAATAGCAACGCCCAACAGTAGCCTGTAAATAACAAATGGCCACATGCCGGCTCGCCCAATCAACTTCAGAAAGAAGTGAATGCACAGGTAGGCGCTGACCGCAGACACGGCGGTGCCCAGGAAAATCGCATTCCAGTCTACGGCAGAGGTGGAGTGCAACAGTTCCAGCCCCTCAAGACCGCCGGCCAGGACGATCACCGGAATGGATAACAAAAAGGAAAAACGGGCCGCGGCTTCACGGGTCAGGCCCAGCAACAATGCTGCGGTCATAGTAATACCCGAACGGGAGGTTCCCGGCACCAGGGCCATGGCCTGGGCAACACCGATCAACATGACATCTTTCAGAGTAAGACTGTGCTCGTCCCGGGAACGCTTGCCCAGGAAATCCGCCGCACCCAGCAGCAGGCCGAAGCCGATGGTTGTGGCGGCAATCACCCTGGGATCACGCAAGGCGGTGGACACCACATCACTCATGGCCAGTCCAACCAGGCCGACCGGGATCGTTCCCAGCAACACTCCCCAGGCCAGGCGGGAATGTTCATCCAGCCGACGGGTAAACAAGGAAGCCAGCCAGGAACGGGTAAGTTTTTGCACGTCCTGCCTGAAATACAGCAAAACCGCAGTCAGGGTTCCCACGTGTACCGCAACGTCAAAGGCCAGTCCCTGGTCCGGCCAACCCAGGAACCTGGGCACCAGGATAAGGTGGCCGGAACTCGAGATAGGCAGGAACTCAGTCAGCCCCTGGAGCAACGCCAGCAATACGGCGTGTAAGGTATCCATGCGCGGTCGGTACTCCCCTGGTCGCGGCGTTTGGCCGCAGATTACCCTAAATACTTCTCAATGACGCGAAGCATATCCAACTTCACGTCCAGCAATTCGTTCTTACAGTGTATGGGTCAGGTCCCGCAGGGCAAATCCTGACAGGCAGTGATCCACATCACGAGACATGCCGATCACCTTGAATCGCTCTCCCATCTCACCTGGCAAGGTCAACTTTCTAACCTGGCTTGCCAGCTCAACGCTGCGTTGAGTGCTACCGGCGGGCACCTGCTCAAGGATTTGCTGCAAGCCTGCGGCCATCAGGAAATGGGCCTGGGTCGAAAAGCCCATCACCTCCAGGTCATTATCCACCGCGGCCTCCGCGGCACGGGTGAAATCCACCCAGGCGGTGATGTCCTGGATTCCCGCAAACCGCAAAGGGTCCGGGTGGGCCCGGTGGCGATAATGACAAAGCAGCGTTCCGTCACTGCGTTCCGGGTGATAGTACTGGGACCGGGGCAAACCATAGTCGATCAGCAGTATCACGCCCCGCTGCAACGCGCCGGCCAGTGCTCCGACCCAGGGGCCAAGTTGCCGACACAGTTCCGATTCAAATCCCGGGTCCGGCGGTTGCGGAAGGTCCCCACAAACCGCCTCCCAATCTGCGATCAACTCATCAGTTGCTGGCCTGTCCTGCCAGGCGAAGCCTTCGTCTGCGGCAACGACACCCTGAACCTGAAGCCCTTCAGCAGCTGCGCGAATTCGCTCCACCGGCAAGGCGTCCATCACCTCATTGGCAACAATCGCCCCTACAAAATTTTCCGGCAACGCATCCAGCCAGCGCACCCGCTGGACCAATTCAGGCACAGCCTCGGACAAGAAATCCTGCTGGCGCCGCCGCAGATCCGCACTGACCTCCAGGATCAGGTACTCATCGGGAAGACAGTCCCGGGTGTCCATTTGCCTGAGAATATCCGCAGCCATGACCCCGGAGCCGGCTCCCAGTTCCAACACATCGCCACCACCTGTTTGCTCCAGGACCTCGCAGAGCTGGCCCGCGAGACAACGGGAAAACAGCGGGGAAATTTCCGGGGCAGTTACGAAGTCTCCTTCTTTACCGAACTTCGCGGCACCGGCGCTGTAATACCCCAGGCCCGGTGCATACAGGGCCAGTTCCATGAACCGGGCGAAACTTATCCACCCCCCTGATTGCTCAATCAGCTGGCGGATATGGGCGTCGAGTTTTTGACTGTGGGCCAGGGCGTCGCCATCCGGCGGCGGCAAATCCGGACTCGAATTCTGCTGGCTTGATTTGTCGCGCACGGTCATGGGCCTGAATCGACTGGTAACTGGCTGGGTACTCTACTGCCTGTAACAGGCTTATTCCAGATTCGCGATCCTGGACGACCATGCTGCTATCCTGTTGCCAGGGGTGAGTCGGCAACAGGCTCGGACTGCCCCGCCCAGTATCAATCGCCATGTCCAGGACGGGCCAATGACTAACCAGGCACTACAGAACAAGACCATATTTATTACTGGCGGGGCCAAGCGGATAGGCGCCGCCATGGCGCGCACCTTCCACGCCAATGGGGCCAGGCTGGTCCTGCACTATCGCAATTCCGCAGCACAGGCACAGGCGCTGGCGGAAGAACTGACAGCGGATCGACCAGATTCTGTGGCACTGCTGCAGGCCGATCTGCTGGATACCAAAGACCTTGCGCGGGTTGCCAGGGAGGCAGAACAGGCCTTCGGTGGACTGGATGTACTGATTAACAACGCCAGCAGTTTCTATCCCACCCCGGTGGGCACGGTTACCGAAGAGCAATGGGATGACTTGCTGGGAAGTAATCTCAAGGCGCCGTTCTTTCTTGCCCAGGCCCTGGCCCCGGCACTGAAAAAAAGCCAGGGCATGATCCTGAACATGGCGGATATCCATGGCCGACGGCCCCTGGGCCAGCACACTGTTTACTGCATCGCCAAGGCCGGACTGTCCATGCTCACCCTGAGCCTGGCCAAGGAACTGGGGCCCGAGGTCCGGGTCAATGCCATTGCCCCCGGCGCCATACTCTGGCCCGAAGCCCGGATGGATCCGGAAGACCAAGCGCAAATCATCAAGCAAATTCCCCTGGCCCGCAGTGGGACACCCGAGGACATCGCCCAAACCGCGTTGTTCTACATTTCTGCCGCCCCCTATATCACCGGCCAGGTCCTGGCGGTGGACGGTGGACGCAGCCTGGGCTGGTAAAAGTCACCCATAAAAAAAGGGGCGCCGAAGCACCCCTTTCCATCGTCAGTCTCAAGAACTACTGGTAGCTCTGCACCACATCCTTGTAGTTCATACCGCGAGTTTGTTCCTGCATTAGAGCCTGCTTGCTCAACAATGCGGGAACGCCCTTGCCGGCAACCGGACAGGCACCGGTCTCTACCCAGGTCAGGGCAGCAGCCAGGGAATCTTCTGCGGGATCACCAAAGGCATAGTCCGGATTATCGTCAGCCGGGCAGGTGGGGGTGAAGCCATCGAAATAATCGCTGGTGCCCTCACCGTTGACGACCTTGAAGGTCACCGGCCTGAGGACCTGGTCGCAGAATGTAAACCCGTAAGACCCCACCGGCTTGCCGTAGCTGGTTGACCCAACCGAGGCGGTCTCCACCCAGGGAATCATGCCGTTGAGCACCATTTCGCTGGCCGAGGCAGAACCGCCGGTGGTGATAAACACCACCCTGTCCAGGGCTGGCAGGCTATCCGTCTGGGCACTGAAGTAAGTCGAGAAATCACGGTCGGCATTCTGGCTGTTGAAAACCTCCTGGAAGAACAGGTTCCCGGGCACCACTCCACCCATCAGCAGGTTGCCAAGATATTCCGCCACCGAGACAAGACCGCCACCGTTGTAGCGCACGTCCACTACCAGGTTGGTGACGCCCTGGGCATTGAATGCCAGGAAGGCCTGCCTCAACTCCTCAAACGAGGGGTTGGCAAAAGACCGGAAATTCAGATAGCCGGTGATCCTGCCATTGAGGTTGAACACATCGTACAGCGCCACCGTCGAGAACTGGATGTACTCCTTGGTCATGGTGGCCGAACCGGTCACCCCCTGGGGATCCACATAGTCCAACTGCACCGTGACTCCGAGGTCCCTGGGACCGAAGGCATCCGATATCGCCGATACCTCGGTAGTTCCGGCAGGGCGGTTGGCAATAATATCGTCGGTGGATACGCCGTCGATGGCGGTAATACGCAGGCCTCTCTTCAAGCCTGCCGTGGAGGCCGGGGTCTGCAATTCGTCCGGGAACTCACCGAATACCTGCATCAGGCGCACATCGTTACCCGGCAGCACCTGAAAACTGAATCCCATCCCTGCGTAAGAAGCAGATTGAAATTCGTCTTCTTCCTGCTGGGACCAGACGTAACTGAAACGGTCGGTGGGGATCACATCCGCGACCATGTCATCAAGAAACACATTGATATCATCAAACGCCAGGGGATCAGAATCCCTGAGCTGATCATCAAATAAATACCATTCCTGCATGGTCGCCTTGATGGTCGCGTTCTGTCCGCCGACAGAGCACTCCCCGGACCCTACAGCGCTGCCTGAACTGCCGCCACCGCATCCTGCGAGTGCCAACAGACCAACCGTACAAATCAAGCCAACTATGCGTTTCATAAGCTTCCAACTCCAGGCATCTCTATAAGTGCCTATTTTAACCGATTTCGGGTCTCACCATGGCATGGAAACCGTTTCCATTGCAGGCATTTCGTCACGCTTCTCCAGCCACAAATCCTGAAAGGTTTTGTCCAGTGTTGGATGCTTTCTCATGGGAGAAAGTTCCGCCAGTGGGCCCAGAACAAATCCATATTCCATAATTTCGGGGCGCGGCAGGGGCGGCGTGTCATGAATCTCGTCGCCATACAGCAGCAGGTCCAGGTCCATGGTCCGGGGACCAAAGCGCTTGTCATTGCGGCTCCGGCCGCACAGAACCTCGATTTCCCCCAGGGCTGCCATCAGCTCATCCAGTGCCAGATCGGTCCGCCAACTGACGACCATGTTCAGAAAGGCATCCCCGTCGAAGCCCACCGCCTCGGTTCGCAGCACTGCTGACCGACGCACCAATCCGAAGCGCCTGTCCATTTCCCTGATGGCCCTGACGAAGTACATCTCGGGGTCGACATTACTGCCGACTCCAACAAAGACTTCAGGCATCGTCGTTCTCCCGGGTTCGTTCGATCAGGATTCCGACTTCCCTGGAGCCTCGTATCGCACCGGGCTTGCTCAGCCTCACCTTGACCCAGGGCACGCCAAATTCATCCATGATAATTCCGGCTATCTGCTCGGCCATGGTTTCCACCAGCTGAAAACTGGACTGCTCGACAAATTCAATGATCCGCTTGGCGACACTCTTGTAATCCAGGGTGTCCTCGATGGAGTCCGATGCGGCAGCCTTGCGAATATCCGTGGCCATTTCCAGGTCGATACCGACCGTCTGCTTGATCGCGCGCTCCCAGTCCCAGATACCGATCACTGTCTGGACCCTCAGGTCGCTGAGAAAAATAATGTCTCGTGCTTGCTGCGTTGCAGGCATAAGGCGTCGTCTCCTTTGGTGATTAGCGGTTAGCCGTCAGTGGCGGCAACTCGGTCAATGGCCAGCGGGCCCTGGCCTGCATGCGGTTATCGTCCACCTGGCCGGCTGCAAGACGCAAGTGTCCTGCAAAGGCGATCATTGCGCCATTGTCGGTGCAAAACTCCAGTCGCGGGTAATAAACCTGTCCGCCCATCGCGGTAACTTTCTTTTTAAGCTGTTCCCGCAGCGCCCTGTTGGCACCCACACCACCGGCCACCACCACGGTGTTCAGTCCGGTCTTCTTCAGGGCTTTCACGGTCTTGCCGACCAGGGTATCTACCACGGCATCCTGGAACCCCCTGGCCACGTCGGCCCGGGTTTGCTCGGTCATCTCCAGTTCACGAGTGGCAATCACAACCGCCGTCTTCAGACCACTAAAGCTGAACTCCAGTCCGGGCTTGTTTAGCATGGGACGAGGAAACACGAACACGCCGGATCGGCCACTTTCCGCCAGCTTGGCCAGCGCGGGCCCCCCGGGATAGGGTAATCCCAGCAATTTCGCGGTCTTGTCGAAGGCCTCTCCCGCCGCATCATCCAGGGTTTCCCCCAAGATCCGATACTCGCCAACGGCCTTCACTTCCACCAGCATGCTGTGTCCACCTGAGACCAGCAGGGCCACGAATGGCATTTGTGGCGCCGGGTCTTCCAGCATGGAGGCCAGCAGGTGTCCCTCCATATGGTGCACGCCCAGCGCGGGCACGCCCCAGGAGCGCGCCAGGCCGGTGGCCACACTGGACCCCACCATCAGGGCGCCAATCAGCCCGGGGCCGGAGGTATAGGCAATCCCGTCTATGTCCTCACGAGCGCTTCCCGAGCCATCCATCACTCTCTTGATAAGGGGCACAAGCTTCCTGACATGGTCACGGGAGGCCAATTCAGGCACTACGCCGCCAAAATCCGCGTGCAAGCGGACCTGGCTGTACAATTCATGTGCCATGAGGCCTTTTTCGCTGTCGTACACCGCCACGCCGGTCTCGTCACAAGACGTTTCTATTCCCAATACTCGCAAGAAATCCTCTCCCAGGGTGTAATACAGGCCGGGTCTGACCAAAACCTTTGCAATTGTACAGTCCTGCCGGTAGTATACGCGCCCTTTCCTGTCCGGGAAGAGGACGCCGCGCCCGGACAAATTTATGAACCCGTTTTGTGAGGTGAGAAGGCTTATGCCTAGCGTTCGTGTTAAGGAAAATGAATATTTTGACGCTGCCCTGCGTCGCTTCAAACGTGCCTGTGAAAAGGCGGGAATTCTGACGGAATTACGCCGTCGTGAGTTTTACGAGAAGCCGACCCAGGAACGCAAGCGTAAAAAAGCTGCTGCCGTGAAAAGACATGCCAAGCGCCTGTCCCGTGAAACGTCCAAGCATAAGCGCCTGTACTAATTCCAGTCGTTTCTCGATTCGATTCTAGGCGGCTGATCGAAAGATCAGCTGTTCTTCTATGACGTCATTAAAAGACCGCATAACAGAAGATATGAAAACAGCCATGCGCGCCGGCGATAAAAGCCGCCTGGGCGCTATCCGTATGGTATTGGCTGCGATCAAACAAAAAGAAGTCGACGAGCGCATCAGCGTGGATGACGAATCCGTGCTGGTGATACTGGAAAAGATGCTGAAGCAGCGGCGTGAGTCGCTAAGCCAGTTCACCGATGCCGGTCGTAAAGATCTGGCGGATCGGGAACAGGAAGAAATCGATGTCATCAGCGTCTACATGCCCGAACCTCTGGACGAGGCAGCGCTTGACGCCTTGATTGCAGAGGCAATCAGCGAAAGCGGTGCCGAATCCATGCGTGACATGGGCAAGGTCATGGCAATCGTGAAGTCACGCGCCCAGGGCCGTGCTGACATGAGTACCGTTAGCGCCCGGGTAAAAGCCAGCCTGGGAGTCTAAATCCCCGGGGGTCTGCTCGTAAGACCCAAATAAACTGGCTGCAGGCGGCCCATTTCGGGCTATAGTTTTCGGGAGGTTAACCCGAGAGTTTGATGGCCGGCCGAATTCCCCAGCATTTTATTGATGACTTGATCGCCAGGGCAGACATTGTCGAGGTGATAAGCAGCCGTATGCCTTTAAAAAAGGCAGGCAGGGAGTTCAAAGGGCTGTGCCCCTTTCACGGCGAGAAAACCCCCTCATTCACCGTCAGTCCCGGCAAGCAGTTTTTCCACTGCTTCGGTTGCGGCGCCCATGGCACCGCCCTGGGCTTCCTCATGGAATACGAGCACATGGAGTTCGTGGATGCCATCGAGGCCCTGGCTGGAAGCCTGGGCATCGAGGTTCCCCGGGAAGAAGGCGGCAAGGACGAAAAGAGCAACGCCGACCTGTACACCCTGCTGACCCGGGCCGCGGACTTTTACTGGGAGCAGATGAAAACCAGTGAACGGGCCAAGGAATACCTGAAGCAAAGAGGTCTGGACGGGCGAACCGCCCGGGACTTCAATATCGGATATGCGCCCCAGGGCTGGGACACCTTGCTGAACCTGCTGGGCCGATCCAGCAGTGATCGGGACGGCCTGCTTGAGTCCGGCATGATTATCCGCAAGGACGATGGGCGCGAATACGACCGTTTCCGGGACAGGGTCATGTTCCCCATCAGGGACTCCCGAGGCCGGGTTATCGCATTCGGCGGACGAGTGTTAGACCAGGGCGAGCCAAAATATCTGAATTCCCCGGAAACCCCTGTTTTCCACAAGGGGCAGGAACTGTATGGCCTGTATGAGGCGCGCCAGGCCCTGAGGGATATCCCCAGGTTGCTGGTTGTCGAAGGCTATATGGATGTGGCCAGCCTTGCCCAGAAAGGCATTCGCTACGCCGTTGCCACCCTGGGAACCGCCACCACGCCTGACCATCTTCGCCGCCTTTTTCGAGTGTGCAACGAGGTCGTGTTCTGCTTCGATGGTGACAAGGCGGGTCTGCGAGCCGCCTGGCGAGCCCTGGAAAACAGCCTCAGCGTGTTACGCGAAGGTAGGCAAATCCGTTTCATGTTCCTGCCCGAGGGCGAGGATCCGGACACCCTGGTCCAAAGCATCGGCGCCGCCGCCTTCGAGGAGCGCCTTGCCCAGGCCCTGCCCTTGTCCCAGTTCCTGGTCCAGGAACTGGAAAGCCAGGTGGACTCCATGGATAGCGTGGACGGGCGGGCGCAATTGGCAGAGCTTGCACGCCCCCTGCTCAACCGCATTCCCATGGGTATTTACCGGGAACTGCTGCTGGACGAATTAGCCAATCACGTGGGCATGGCCCCTGAACGCCTGTCGGGCCTGATTTTCGAACAAACCCGGCCCCAGGCTAAATCGGCAACCCCGGTACAACAGGCGGCAACCCTGGGGCGAAGCAATTTGGTTCGTCGGGCGCTTGAACTGGCGCTGCACTATCCCAGCGCTGCGGCAACCATAGAAGTGTCACCACAACTTAAGCTGGTCGAAAAAAAGGGCATTTCCCTGCTGAGCTCTTTACTTGAAGACTGCAAAAACAACCCCAATATAAGCACTGCGGGACTTTTGGAGCGCTGGCGTGAAGAGCCCGAAGCACCGCACCTGGGGAAACTGGCCAGCGGAGAGTTACTCATTGACCTGGAAGCGGCCGGGATGGAATTGAAGCACAGCATCGATAAACTGGTCAGAGAGTCCGGACCTGACCAGCGCACCGACTGGCTGTTGAAGAAATCGAGTGACACCGGGCTGGACCCCGCAGAAAAGCAGGAGCTACGGGAGCTGCTGGCCCTGCGATCCACCTCGACTCAAGTCACCGATTGATGGAAATTTATGCAATCTTTTGCTAAACTGTCTGATTGTTTTGTCCGGCTCCAGAGGATTTGAAACCTTGAGCGAGAACAACCCCAGCACTAATACCCGCCAGTCCCAGCTGAAGCTTCTTATTGCCAAAGGCAAAGAGCAAGGCTATTTGACCTATGGCGAAGTAAACGACCACTTGCCCAACGACATCGTCGATCCTGAACAGATCGAAGATATTGTCAACATGATCAATGACATGGGCATCACCGTATACGAGAAAGCCCCTGAGACGGATTCGCTGATCCTGTCTGAAAACGCGGTGGCTGATGACGACGACGATGCCGAAGAGGCCGCCGAGGCACTAGCCACGGTTGATAGTGAGTTCGGACGCACCACCGACCCCGTGCGCATGTACATGCGCGAAATGGGCACGGTGGAGTTGTTGACCCGGGAAGGCGAAATCCGCATTGCCAAGCGCATTGAGGAAGGCCTGAACCAGGTAAAGAGTGCCGTTGGCCTGTTCCCGCCCACATTTGACCTGATCCTGGGCGAATATGCCCCGGTCAGGGCAGGCGAAGGCCGCCTGGCCGACCTGGTCGTGGGATTCATCGATCCCAACGAGGAAGAAGCGCCCCCGCCCCCGCCGGTGGTGGTCGCTGAGAAGAACAGCAGCGATAGCAAATCAGACAGCGACGACGATGACGACGATGACGACGATGATTCGGACGACGAAGATGAAACACCGGCAAACACCGGCCCCGATCCGGAGGAAGTCGAGCGTCGATTCAAGACCATCGCGCGCCTGTACAAGAAATCCACCGCGGCAATTGAAACTCTCGGCACCCAGTCTGAAAAGACCCGCAAGGCCCGGGAAGCTTTGATTGATGAGCTGATGCAGCTCAAGCTGTCGCCGAAGCTGTTTGAGTTGATGATAATCAACCTTCGCGGCTACGTGGCAAGCATTCGCGAGCAAGAACGTACCGTGATGCAGTTGTGCGTGCGTACCGCCGGTATGCCCCGCAAGGACTTCATCGCCAGCTTCCCGAAGAACGAGACCAACCTTGAGTGGGTGGAAAAGCACATCCGCGCCAAGCGTAAGCATTCCTCGGTCCTGGCCAAGCTGAAAGAAGACATCGTTCGCGCGCAGAAAAAGCTGATCCGCATTGAGCTGGATAGCCAGCTGACGATCAACGAAATCAAGGAAATCAACCGGCAGATGTCGATTGGCGAAGCCAAGGCACGTCGCGCCAAGAAGGAAATGGTGGAAGCCAACCTTCGCCTGGTGATTTCCATCGCCAAGAAATACACCAACCGTGGCTTGCAGTTCCTGGACCTGATTCAGGAAGGCAACATCGGCTTGATGAAGGCTGTCGACAAGTTTGAGTACCGTCGCGGCTACAAGTTCTCGACCTACGCCACCTGGTGGATCAGGCAGGCCATCACGCGTTCCATCGCTGACCAGGCCCGCACCATCCGTATTCCAGTGCACATGATCGAAACCATCAACAAGCTGAATCGCATTTCTCGGCAGATGCTTCAGGAAATGGGTCGTGAGCCCCAGCCCGAAGAACTGGCCGAGCGCATGGAAATGCCCGAGGACAAGGTTCGCAAGGTGCTGAAGATTGCCAAGGAACCGATTTCCATGGAAACCCCGATTGGTGATGATGAAGATTCACACCTGGGCGATTTCATTGAAAACGTCAATGAGGCCTCACCCATCGACGCCGCCACAGGCGAAGGCCTGAAAGAGGCCACTCACGGCGTGTTGGCTGGACTGACACCCCGGGAAGCCAAGGTTCTTCGGATGCGTTTTGGCATCGACATGAACACCGACCACACCCTCGAGGAAGTCGGCAAACAGTTCGATGTCACCAGGGAGCGCATCCGACAGATCGAGGCCAAGGCACTGCGCAAGCTGCGCCATCCGACCCGTTCGGAGCAGCTGCGGAGCTTCTTGCTGGAAGACTAAAG
>CAKZML010000253.1 GCA_937128475.1 uncultured Chromatiales bacterium | reverse complement strand
GCCTACGATAAAGGCAGCTGTCCCCCTGTTCTTTTTTCACTGATATAAAAACTAGAGAGTATGAAGAGATGAATGGAGCGGAATCGGTATTGAAAGCGCTGGAAGCTGCCGGTGTAGAAGTGTGTTTTGCCAATCCCGGCACCTCGGAAATGCACCTGGTTTCCGCCATCGACAGGAGTCCGGCCATGCGCCCGGTACTGGCCTTGTTCGAGGGCGTGGTCAGCGGCGCTGCCGACGGTTATGCACGCATGAGCGGCAAGCCGGCGGCCTGCCTGTTGCACCTGGGTCCAGGCTTCGCCAATGCCATGGCCAACATTCATAACGCCAGCCGTGCCGGCTCGCCGATGATCAACCTGGTGGGTGATCACGCCACCTATCACCTGCAATACGATGCGCCGCTGAATTCGGACATCGAGGCCATCGTCTCCTCGGTCAGCGACTGGACACGTCGCAGCAAGGACGCCGAGGGCATGGTGCAGGATGTGGCCGATGCCATCGGGGCGGCCAACTCGGCCCCGGGCAAGATCGCCAGCCTGATCGTGCCGGCGGACCTGGCCTGGAGCAAGGCGCCGGAACCGGTGGCCGCCTCAGCCCCGGCCGCGTTCACCCAGCCCGATGAGCAGGCCCTGGAAAGCGCCTTTGCCGCACTGAACTCGGATGAGCCCTGCGCCATCATGCTCGGCGGCAACGCCATGGTGGGCGAGGCACTGGAGACGGCGGGGCGCATCGCTGCGGCCACCGGCGCCAGCCTTATCACCGATTGTTTCCCGGCCCGTATGCAACGCGGCGCGGGTGTGGTGCCGGTCGCGCGCATTCCCTATTTTGCCGAGATGGCCGTGGATTACATGTCCCAGTTCAAGCACCTGGTGATCGTGGGCAACAAGCCGCCGGTGGCATTTTTCGCCTACCCGGGCAAGGCCAGTTGGCTCACCCCGGAGAGTTGCGAGATTCATGACATCGTGGATGCCTCAGGGGATCTGAATACACTACTGGATCGGATGGCTGAGAAAGTAAATGCCGATGCCGAGCCCGTGCGTGCACCGGCCGGTGCGCCGCCGATTCCCGAGGGCTCCCTGACTATTGAAGGCGTGGCCGCCGTGATGGCCAAGATGATTCCTGAGAATGCGATTGTCTCCGATGAAGGCGCCACCAGCAGCATGCCCCTGTTCCCCATGACCGCCGGCGCGGCTCGTCACGAATGGCTATGCCTGACCGGTGGCTCCATCGGCCAGGGATTGCCGGTAGCAGCGGGTGCGGCGATTGCCTGCCCCGATCGCAAGGTGATTTGCATGAGTGGTGATGGCGGTGCCATGTACACGGTGCAAGCCCTGTGGACCATGGCCCGGGAAAACCTGGACGTGGTGACCGTGATCTACAACAACAGCAGCTACGCGATTTTGAATATCGAGTTCATGCGTACCGGCGCAGGCATGCCCGGCAAGAAAGCCGCCTCCATGCTTTCCCTGGAGCAGCCCGAATTGAACTGGGTGTCCCTTGCCGAGGGCATGGGCGTGCGGGCCACCAGGGCCACCACCGTGGAAGAATTCAGCAAGGCGATGGAAGACGCACTGGCCCACAAAGGCCCCTCACTCATCGACGCCGTGGTCCCGCCCCTGACCCTGGGCTAAGCAATTAGGGGGACAGG
>CAKZML010000252.1 GCA_937128475.1 uncultured Chromatiales bacterium | reverse complement strand
TAGATTTTTTTCACAGGATGCTCACCCCGGCTGCAAGCCGTCCAGGAACTCACCAATAGACTCGCCCTTTTCCATCACCTCCACCAGTGCGGAACCGACAATGACACCGTCCACGTGGGGCGCCAGGCGCTTCACCTGCTCTGCCGAGCGAATACCAAAACCGGCGCACACCGGAATGGATGATTTCTCACGCACCCCGTCCAGGTAATCCAGCATATTGTCTCGTTCGCTTGCAGCGCCGCCGGTGATGCCGGTGACGGTGACTGCATAAACAAACCCGGTGCTGGCATCACACAGTTTCTGGATCCGTGATTCCGGGGTGACCGGACTGACCAGTTGCACCAGGGCCAGGCCCTGGCTGGTGATGCTTTTAATCATGGGACCGGATTCCTCCAGGGGAAGATCCGGCACGATGAATCCACACACCCCGGCAGCCCGGGCGCGCTTGGCCAGCTCTTCCAGACCGTAGGCCAGCAATGGATTCAGATAGCTCATCAGCAGGATCGGCGCCTGGGCCGCCCGTCCTGCTTTTTGCATCTGCTCCAGCTGATCGAGAATCCAGCGTACCGACACGCCTTGTTCCAGCGCCCGGTGACTGGCTCGCTGGATGGTTACACCATCGGCCATGGGATCCGAGAACGGCACCCCGAGTTCCACCACATCGCTGTGCTGGCTGACCTCGGTGAGGTGCTCCTGGAACTTGTTCGCATCCGGGAAGCCGGCGGTCATAAACGCGACCATGGGGACACGACCCCCGGCACGGGCATCACGCAGGGTCTTGGAAATCTTTTCGTGGGGAAGCATCAGCGTGAATCTCCTAAAGCGGCAGGGTGCGAAGTGTGGGCATGTCTTTATCGCCCCGACCGGACATACCGATCAGTATGCGCTTGCCCGGGTTCTCACGAGCCCAGCGTCGGGCGCCCGCCAGGGCATGAGCACTTTCCAGCGCGGGAAGAATTCCCTCCAGGCGACAGCACTCGTTCAGCGCATCCAGGGCTTCATCGTCACCAATCACCTTGTACTGAACACGTCCTATCTGCTTGAGCAGGGCGTGCTCCGGACCAACGCCCGGGTAATCCAGGCCGGCCGATACCGAATGGGTTTCCTGCACCTGGCCGTCCGCGTCCTGCAACAACATAGAATAGTTTCCGTGCAACACCCCCGGCGTGCCGTGTGACAGGGTCGCCGAATGATCGCCCAGGGCATCACCGCGTCCACCGGCCTCGATACCGATGAGCTGGATGCTGCGATCTGCCAGCAGCGGATGGAACATGCCGATGGCATTGGAACCGCCGCCCACACAGGCCACTGCCACATCCGGCAAGGCACCGGTGGCCTCCAGGATCTGCGCCCTGGCTTCCTGGCCAATCACCGACTGAAGGCGCTGCACCAGGGTGGGATAGGGATGGGGCCCAATGGCTGAACCCAGCAGGTAATACGTGTGCTCAGGATCAGTCACCCAGTCCCTGATGGCCTCGTCAATCGCGGCCCGCAGGGTACGGTCGCCAGTGGTTACCGGAAACACCTCGGTACCCAGTCGACGCATACGATCCACGTTCGGGGCCTGGCGTTCGATATCGATTTCACCCATGTACACCCGACACGGCAGACCCAGTCGGGCGCAGGCCGCAGCGGTAGCCACACCATGCTGGCCGGCGCCGGTCTCGGCGACAATCCGCTTCACACCCAGGCGCTTGGCCAACAGGGCCTGGCCGATGGAGTTATTAATCTTGTGAGCACCGGTGTGGGCCAGGTCCTCACGCTTGAACCAGACATCCGCACCCCATGCCTCGCTAATCCTGGGGACGTGAGTCAAGGGCGTGGGACGGCCCACCCAGTCATGCAACTGGGCACGCAATTCCTCCCGAAACTCCGGGGTATCCAGGTGATCACGCATCCCCTGCTCCAGGCGCTCAAGGGCAGGCACAAGAGTCTCGGGGACGTATCGCCCACCGAACATGCCATAGCGACCAAACTCATCCGGCAGACTGCCGTCGATCAGGCGCTGCAACAGCTCTTCGTTCTGTTCGCTTTGGGTTGGCTTAACGGACATCATTCACTCCATTTCACTTTCTGCTGCACGAACGGCAGCCACAAATTCTCTGATTCTTTCCGGGTCCTTCACCCCCGGGGATGACTCAACACCGCTGCTGACATCCACCCCGAAAGGCCTGACCGCGGCAATCGCATCCGCCACGTTTCCCGGGTGCAGGCCGCCGGCCAACACCAACTGGGTGCGCGCCGACAAAGAGTTCGCCAAAGACCAATCGGCAGTTTCCCCGGCACCGGATTTGGCGCCCTCGTACACCAGCCGCGCCGGAAAAGATTCCGGAGCAACATTTCGGTATACCGGCAACGGCTCACACCCGGCGGGCAGGACAAAGCCCTCCAGTGCCTGGGCATCAGCCTGAAACCAGGTCGGCACAGCCAGGCCGAATAACTCGTCAAATTCCCCGGGCGCCGGCGACAAGGTCACGATAACGCTGCGCACGCCCGGCGGCAGCTGCCTGATCAGTTCCGCCGCCTGGGTGGCAGAAACCCGCCGGGGCGAGGCTGCCATGACAAAACCCACTGCATCCGCACCGGCCCGGACCGCAGCGTCCAGGGCAGCCTGATCTCGAATACCGCAAATCTTGATCCAGGTCCGGCTCATCTGGCCACCTCGCTGTCTTCCCGGCCCGCGGCAAGCAGCTCGGCCAGCGCCTGTGCCGGGTTACCGGAACGCATCAGGGCCGTACCCACCAGGGCCATGTCATAACCCAGTCCACGGGCCCAGCGGGCATGCTCCGGGGTTTCGATACCGCTTTCCGCGACCCGGTGGGACACGGACGGAAACGATGAGGCCGCGGTTTCAAATCGTTGCGGGTCCACCTGCAATGTTCTCAGGTCCCGACAATTTAAACCCAGCAATAACTGGTCCGTCTCGGGAAGGCTTGAAAACAACTCGCCCCCGCGTGCCAGTTCCTGTTCATCAAAGGCCTCTACCAGCACGAACATCTTCTGCTCCAGGGCTGCCAGGGTGATCTCCCTGCACTGGGCATCATCCAGCATGGCGAGTATCACCAGCACACCGCCGGCACCGGCAGCGCGAGCCTCCAGCACCTGGTAGGGGTCCACCAGGAAATCTTTTCGCATGGCCGGAATGCCGTGCCCGGCCAGTGCAGCAGCCGCCTCGGCCAGGTGCGTCAGCGAACCGCCAAATCGGCTGGGCTCGGTGAGCACCGACACCGCCGCCGCTCCACCGGAGGCGTAGTCCGCAACCCGCCGGGAAATATCCTCGTCCTGGTCTTTTAATCGCCCAGCCGCCGGAGACACCAGCTTCATCTCGGCAATGATGTCGAATCCTGCCGGATGAAAAACCAGTGACGGCGGCGCGGGCAGCGCGGCGATACGTTCCAGCAGCTGCGCCTGGGCCACCCGGGCGCGGGCCACCTTCAGGCGCTCCCGACTTCCCTGGGCCATGCTGTGGAGAAAATCACTCACCCTGAAATCACCCAGTCGCTCCAAATTCTGCTAACCGTTCAAGCAGGCGTCCGGCCCGGCCATCATCAATCGCCGCCGCCGCCAGCACCAGCGCTTCATCAAGGTTCGCGGCCATGCCAATCAACTCCAGGACCAGGGCCGCCCCAAGCACCAGTGCATCCCGGGGCGCGCCATGCTGTTTTCCGGCCAGTACATCTCGCAAGGCCTGGGCATTTACCGCGGCATCACCACCACGCAGATCTTCGGGAGTACAACGGGGCACGCCATGATCCAGCGGATCCTTCTCATACTCTTCCACCTTGCCGGGGCGCACATCGAACATCAGGAACTTGCCTACCGGGCTCGCCTCGTCCCAGCCCGGTTCGCCGTGAACCACAAAGGCCCGGGTAATCGGCATGCCGGCCAGGGCGTTCGCCATCAGGCGGGCAACCTGGGGGGAGTAGGCACCGATCAGGTAATACTCGGGCTGGGCCGGGTTGGTCAGGGGCCCAAGAATATTGAACACCGTGCGCACACCCATGGCAGCTCGCACTGGCACCACGGCCTTCATGGCCGGATGGTAGTAAGGCGCGAACAAGAAAGTGAACCCGGTCTTCTCCAGGCAGTCCCCTGCCCGGTTTTCATCCAGGGGCAGGGTCAGTCCCAGGCCTTCCAGTACATCGGCGCTTCCGCACAGACTGGAGACCGAACGATTGCCATGCTTGACCACCCTTGCGCCCGCCGCCGCAGCCAACAGGCCGGCACCGGTAGACAGGTTCAAACTGCCAGATCCATCACCGCCGGTTCCCACCGTGTCCACACAGGGACCGTCGTTTTTAATGTTGGGTTTGACCGCCAACTCGCGCATCGCCATGGCGAAACCGCGCACCTCTTCAGGGGTTTCGCCCTTGGCCCGAAGCGCTGCCAGCAAGGCACCCGCCTGGGCGGGCTCCATCTGCCCCCCAGCAAGCTCCCGCATCAAGCCATGGGCCTGCTCCTCAGACAGATCCTTTCCCTGCAATACGTCTTCAAGAAGGTTTTTCATTAGCCCGGTTACTCCACCGACATCTCAAGAAAATTCTTCATCAAAGCCAACCCGTCAGGAGTCAGCACGCTCTCCGGATGAAACTGCACGCCTTCCACCTTCAGGTCCCGGTGACGGGCGCCCATGATCTCGCCCTCGTCGGTCCTGGCAGTTACCACCAGTTCATCCGGCATGCTTACGCTTTCCGCTGCAAGAGAATGGTAACGACCCACTTCCATGGGATCAGGCAGGCCCTTGAAAACCCCCTGGCCATCGTGAGCCACCATGGAGGTCTTGCCATGCATCAACTCGGCAGCAGAAATAATCTTGCCGCCAAATACACTGACAATGGACTGGTGTCCCAGGCAGACCCCCAGCACCGGAATTTTTCCTGCGAAGGCGCGAATCATGTCGCAAGACACACCGGCACCTTCGGGCCGGCCCGGACCGGGAGAGATCACCAGGTGGGTGGGCTCAAGAGCCTCGGCCTCTTCCAGGGTAATTTCGTCATTGCGGTACACCAGCGTTTCCGCTCCAAGTCCGCGAAATGCCTGGACCAGGTTATAGGTGAATGAATCGTAGTTATCGATCAACAAGAGCCGTTGGCTCATAAGCCCTCCTGCGCCATGGCCAACGCGCGTCGCAAGACGCGGCTCTTGGCCAGGACTTCTTCATACTCTGCCTGGGGCTGGCTGTCGGCTACGATGCCCGCCCCGGCCTGGAAACAATACTTGCCGCCCTGGAAGACGATAGTGCGAATTGCGATGGCCTGGTCCATGTCGCCACCATTGCCGAAATATCCAATGGTGCCGGCATACAGGCCACGTCCCACCGTTTCATACTGGTCGATGAGCTGCATGGCACGCACCTTGGGCGCCCCCACCAGGGTTCCGGCAGGAAAGGCCGCCGCGAACAGGTCCATGGCATCCTTGCCCTCGTCCAGGGTTCCACTGACCCCGCTGACGATATGCATGACATGGCTGTAGCGTTCAATGGCCCGGTAGGGATCCACATGCACCGTGCCAGTGCGGGCAACCCTGCCCAGATCATTTCGAGCCAGGTCCACCAGCATGACGTGTTCGGCGCCTTCCTTGGGGTCCGCCAACAGGTCCTGTTCATGCAGGCGGTCAGACTTGCTGTCATGACCCCTGGGGCGAGTGCCCGCGATGGGCCGCAAGGAGGCCTTGCTGCCGTGCAGCTTGACCAGTGCCTCCGGTGAGGAGCCGGCGACGGTGACATCATCCAGCTCGCAGAAATACATATAGGGGGACGGGTTCAGCAAACGCAGCGCCCGGTACACATCAAACGGCGGCAGGTCTGTCGCGCCGTGAAACGCCACTGACAGCACCAGCTGATAGACATCACCGTCGTAAATATTTCCCTGGGCCTGCAGCACCGCCTGCTTGAACTGCTCGGGAGTCATGCTGGCCTGGGCAGGCTCGTAGCTGCCCCCCACCTTGCCCGCCGGGATTGCACCGCGCAGCGCTTCGACGATCTTGCCCTTGAGGACTTCACGCTGCTCTTCGCTGCCTTCATGCAGCAGCGCCATCTTCCGGGTCAGGTGATCGAACACCAGTACCGAGCGTGGCGCCACGTAGATGGCATCCGGTGTTTCAAGTCGACCCGGCTTTGCTGGATCAAGACGCTCGAAGTAGCGAACCACGTCATAGCCAGCGGCTCCCACCAGTCCACCCTTGAAGGGCAACTCATCACCCTCGGGCTTCATCTGGGGAGCCATATCCAGGGCCTTGCGGAAACCGTCCAGCAGTTCCTTCTGGTTCCGGGGCTTTCCGTGGGACTCGCCGTTGATGCTCAGGCCGGACTCATCCAACCGCAGCTTGACCGCTTCTCCCAGTCCAATGAAAGAGTAACGAGCCAGGTGCTCGCCTCGCTCCACACTCTCCAGCAGGAAACGGGGTTCGAAGTCACGCAGCTTGAGATAGGCCGATACCGGCGTATCCAGGTCAGCGATTATGTCGAAAATCTTTTGCATCTTGCTCCTCGATTCGGTCCTTTGCCCCGGGAAGCAGGCATAAAAAAACCCACCCCCGGTTGCGGAGATGGGTCGTTGCGTTTCGTTTAGTCACGTCAGCCCGATACCATCTCCGTGGTACGGCGCCACCACCACTGGGAAACCTGCTGCTGGCTGTTGCGTGAATTGATCATGGCTCGAGTATGTCTGGGCACCTGTGGCAGGTCAACCCCGATCGCCCAGCCTAAATATCGTAGATCAGTGGCAGGACAATGCTGAAGCCCAGCCACATGATCAGGGTCAGGGGTAAACCAACCCGTACGAAGTCCGAAAAACGATAGCCGCCAGCACTGAGAATAAGCAGGTTGGTCTGGTAACCAATCGGGGTGGCGTAACTCATATTTGCCCCAAACAGCACCGCCAGGACGAATGGTTCAGTGGGCACGCCCAGTTGCTGGGCGATGCTGATCGCGATGGGCGTTCCGATAACCGCCGCAGCGTTATTGGAAACCACGTTGGTCATGATCGCCATAACCAGCATCAACATGCTGAGCATCACTGGCACGGACAGGCCTGAAGCGCCGACCACGAACAACTGCGCCAGGTAATCTGCAGCGCCGGTCCGCAACATGGCAAGACCCAGGGCAAGGCTGGTGACGATGATCAATACCACCGGCGCACTCAACGCACCCAGGGCATCACGCCAGTTCAGGCAGCGGGTGGCGAGCATCATGCCGACACCCCCCAGGGCCGCCACGGATATGGGCAGCAGGTTCAGTGCGGCGAAGGCGATGACCACCGTCATGATGGCAATCGCCCGGGATGCCCGGTGGGTATGGGGAAGATCCATGGTTCCATCGAGCACCAACATCTGACCACTGTTCTTCAAGTCCCGGATATGTTCCCGGAATCCCTGTACCAGGATCACGTCACCGGCTCTCAAGGGTGATTCAGACAAGTCCCCGGTACGCTCGCCAGAACTGGAGCGGGCCCGATGCACCGCCAGGGGCGTGAGCTTGTAACGAGAGGTGAAGCGCACTTCCTTCAATGTTCGCTGGTGCAACATGGAACCGCGGGTCACCACCACCTCGGCCATTTGCTGGGCATCCACATCCAGGGGAAGACCCTCAGCGGCGGGAGTGGTTGCGCCGTCGGTGTCCGAAACGTTATGCAGGGCAACACCCAGGGCGTGCTCGAATTCCTTGAGTCTCTCCCGGGTATCCCTGACCAGCAGGCGGTCACCTTCCTGCAATCGTACCGACGGCAACTTGGCAAGGAACAGTCCCTCGCCCCGCTGGATACGTTCGATGCGAATACGGTTATTGGTACGTCCCCGAACTTCAGCCAGGGTCTTACCGTTGGCGAAGCTCTCCTCCGTCACGTGCAGGTAGGCGTCGAACACCCGGGGCGAGGTATCTCCCATGGGCGGCTTGCGCTCGGGCAGGATCATCGGAGCGATCACCCAGAGATAAAAAATACCCACGCTGCCAACCGCCAGCACCGGCAAGGTGAAATCAAACAGTCCGATGGGGCGCTGCCCCAGGTCCGCAGCGATGCTCACCACCAACAGGTTGGTGGAGGTGCCGATAGTGGTCCCCATTCCGCCAATCAGGGTAGCCAGGCCCATGGGCATCAGCATGCCGGACACCGGTACACCGGTACGCATGGCCACACCGACCAACATGGGCATCAACATGACCACGATCGGGGTGTTGTTCAAAAAGGCGCTGAGTACGGCCGAGACCAGCAAGGTCACCAGCAATGCCGCCTTGGGCCGCTTCACCCAGGCAAGAGCCATCTTCACGGCCAGGGGCTGAAGTGCGCCGGTGGTCTCCAGGCCCTTGCCCACGATCATCAAAGCGGCAATGGTAATCAGCGCTTCGTGGCCGAAGCCGGCGAAGAAGTCAGTCGCCTTCAGGCCGGCGCCGTCCAGCTCATAGGGAAACAGCTGGAAGATCACCACCAGGAGAATCAGGATGAGCAGGCTGCTGGTCTCAAGAGGAATGCTGTCCCGGGTAAACAGGAACAGCGTGAATACTGTCAGGGCCAGTACGATCAGCGCATGGATGTTTGGCAAATCAGGCATGGTGTACCAGTCTATTCATCGCGGCCGGCGCGACGGGTTTATTCGGACCCCGCAGGGCCAAATAACAAGCCCGACAAGTAACAAGTAAACAGCTATAACACGCACCCCTGCAACGGACAATCTGGTGCGCGGGCATGCAATATGATAACCGGACAGAATCTAATAGGTTCGCACCTGATGTCGACTCAGTCCAAGTGCCCATATCCGCCCCAGCAGTCTGGCCGAATTACCGTGGCTCAACAGTCGCCAGTTTCCCGGCAGGCGGGCGGAAAAACCGTCCACACTGGCCAACAACGGAATCAGGTTGGACCAGGCCAGGAGTTCCTCCGGAGTTTGTGCCGGGCTGAGCAGGCTGTGCGGTGACAGGGATAGCAACTGGCTGTTCCGCAGCCAGAAACGATCCAGCAGCGCCTGGATCCGGCATCGGAATGCCGGCTGCTCAATCTTCCTTACCCAATCGGCCTCCAGCAACGCTGGAAACGGCCCCTCCAGCCTGCCCAGGCGAAGTGACTCACCCATGGCCGCTTCGGCCGCCACCTTGATCACCCGCAGTAAGCGGGAAACCGTGGACGGCAGTTCCGGCTTCATACCCAGCCGGGATGCCAGCATGCCCAGATCACAAAGGTGTAAGGAAAGACGCCGCAACGCCCCACTGTTCTGACCAGGAAAACCAGCGACCAGCGGCAATGCGTCCAGCACCTGGTTACCCACTCTTACTGCCTCCACCATCGCATGGCGCAGCCCCGCCCAGTCAATCCGGTCCGCCCCGTCCAGGCAGCTGCACAGGCGAATATCCAGGCACACCGTGGCGCTGTCTCCCGGCGCCGCCAGCAAATGTGCCCCGCTTGCACCCAACCACCGCCTGGGCGCGAAGACCGGGCATATGCTTTCTCCGGGTGCCGCCAGGGCCAGCCCTATGCGACCCTCACCCGCGCCTCGCAGCAGCGCATTCCAGGGTTTTTCAGGCTGATCCGGGCCGCGAGCCACGGCGGCAATCTGGGAAAATGCCTGGTGATCCAGCCGCAATACCGGCCACTGGCCCGCCGTACACACCATGAGTCCGGCAGATGCCTCCTCCGGCAGCGCCAGGCCCTCCGGCAGACTGAACTCCCTGGCCTGGCCGGGGGTCAGCATCCGGGTAATCAGGATTTCTCCTCCCGGGCCGTCGGTATCACCTGCATCCCAGGGCCCCGGGCCCACCAGGCAATCCACCAACACCGGTTCTCCGGTACTGATAGCCCTGGGTACCACCACAACCGGATCCAGCTGTCGGATACGACCCCAACAGGTGTCCGGCAACATGGGTTGCTTCTTGATTCCCCTGTCCACTGCCCGCTCCCACCTCCTTGTGGGTTTTGCCAAAAGTCTGCCCGAACCCGGGGCCCGATTCCCCGGGTATTTCTCCCGGGCGGGGGCTTAATAACCGGTTGAAACTTGAATTGCCGGATGTTCGGGGCAATGATTCGCCTCCAACCCCCATTGCAGCACGTCATGCAACACGCATCCCAAAACGACAATTCGGCCGCTATCCGGTTTGGCGGACTGTTTCGCTACAGCGGCAGGGCTCTTCAGCTGGTCTGGACCACCAGTGTCCGGCTGTCCCTGGCCTTCGGTGCACTAACCCTGCTGGCCGGCGTGTTACCGGCGGTGGTGGCATGGGTGGGACAACTGATCGTGGACGGCGTGGTCAGCGCCATGAACACCGCCGGGGACGCTCAACAAGACGCCTTGCACCATGTCTACAAGCTGGTGGCATTTGAGGCCCTGGCCATCGCGGGGCTTTCCGCATGCCAGCGAGGCATATCAACCTGCCAGTCCCTGCTGCGCGCCCAGCTGGGCAACCGGGTCAATACCATGATCCTGGAGAAAGCCCTTACCCTGAACCTGCAGGACTTCGAGAATTCAGAGTTTTACGACAAGTTGACCCGAGCCAGGCGCGAGGCATCGGTGCGACCCCTGAGCCTGGTCAATCGGACTTTCGGACTGGCCCAGAACACGATCTCCCTGGTCAGCTACGCCTTCCTGCTCGCCCAGTTCTCTGGCTGGACACTGCTCATCCTGGCCCTTGCCGGGCTGCCGGCATTTGCCGCCGAAACCAAGTTCTCCGGAGACGCTTTCAGATTGTTCCGCTGGCGTTCACCGGAAACCCGCAAGCAGATGTACATCGAAACGGTGCTGGCCCGGGAAGACTATGCCAAGGAAGTGAAACTGTTCCGCCTCGGGCCGTTGCTGCTGAAGCGTTACATCGACATCTTCAAGGGCCTGTACAAGGAAGACCGCGCCCTCACATTGCGCCGCGACAGCTGGGGGCTACTGCTGGGACTGGTGGGCACTGCGGTATTTTACGCCGCCTATGCCTGGATAGCGGCCAGCGCGGTAAAGGGACAAATCAGCCTGGGACAGATGACCATGTACTTGCTGCTGTTCAAACAGGGACAGTCCGCGGTGGCGGCGATCCTGGCGGCCATAGGCGGGATGTACGAGGACAACCTCTACCTTTCCAATCTTTACGAATACCTGGAACAGCCGGTAAGCCAGCCTGGCGGTTCGGCCTCCGCCGGCCCGGACCCTGAAGACGGTATTCGATTTGAAAACGTGAGCTTCACCTATCCCGGGGCCAATCGGCCTGCGCTGGTGGATATCAGCCTGCACCTGCCGCCGGGGAGATCCCTTGCCCTGGTCGGAGAGAACGGTTCTGGCAAGACCACCCTGGTCAAACTGCTAAGCCGCCTGTATGAGCCAGACACCGGTCGAGTCCTGCTGGACGGACTCGATCTGCGTGAATGGGATGCAGAAAAACTGCGTGCCCGGGTAAGCGTAATTTTCCAGGATTTTGCGCGTTACCAGTTCCTGATGGGGGAAAACGTGGGCGCCGGTGATGTGGAGGAGTTCAGCAACGAGGCCCGCTGGAAGCGCGCCGGCGAAAAGGGCCTGGCCTCGGAATTCGTGGACCAGTTGCCCAAGGGGTATCACACCCAGCTGGGCCGTTGGTTCAAGGACGGCCAGGAAATCTCTGGCGGCCAATGGCAGAAAGTCGCGCTTTCCCGGGCATTTATGCGCGAGGATGCCGACATACTGGTGCTGGATGAACCCACCGCCGCCATGGATGCATCTGCCGAAGCCCAGGTGTTCGAGCATTTTCGCAAGCTGGCCCGCAACAGAATCGCCATCCTGATTTCCCACCGCTTCTCGACCGTTCGAATGGCGGACCAGATTGCTGTGCTCTCTGGGGGTAAAATGATCGAACACGGCAGCCATGAACAATTGTTGGCCGCCGATGGTGTATATGCCCGACTGTTTGAATTACAGGCGGCGGGTTATCGTTGACAATATTCTGAGCTAAGAGGTTTAGCATGCCATCTTTTGATGTGGTCTCCGAAGTAGACAAGCATGAAGTCACCAACGCGATTGACCAGGCCAATCGTGAAGTGGGCACCCGTTTCGACTTCAAGGGCACCGGAGCCGAATTCGAATACAAGGATGACATCATCCACCTGACCGCCGAAGCTGATTTTCAGCTCAAGCAGATGCTTGATATTCTCAACCTGAAAGTCGCAAAGCGCGGCATCGACGTGGCTTGCCTGGATCCTCAGGAAGTCGAAATGACGGGTAACAAGGCGAAACAGAAAATCCTGATTCGCCAGGGCATTGACCAGCCGTTGGGCAAGAAGATCAACCGCATGATCAAGGACGGCAAGCTGAAAGTGCAATGCGCCATCCAGGGCGATCAACTGCGGGTCACCGGTAAAAAGCGTGACGATCTGCAGGCGGTTATGGCGATGCTCAAGGCATCCGATATCGAACTACCTTTGCAGTTCACAAACTTCAGGGACTAGATCCAGCCATGATCGACCTGTACACCGCCCCAACCCCCAACGGGATCAAGGCATCCATCATGCTGGAAGAAGTGGCCCTGCCCTACAGGGTCATCTCGCTACGGCTGGATAAGGCGGAACAAAAGCAGGCCGGGTTCCTGAAGATTTCCCCTAATGGCCGAATACCGGCCATTGTTGATCGGGACGAAGATGATTTTGCAGTGTTCGAATCCGGCGCAATCCTGATTTACCTGGCGGAAAAAACCGGCAAGCTGCTACCCACAGAACCCAGGGCGCGCTCCCGCGTGCTGCAATGGCTGATGTTCCAGATGGGCGGCGTGGGCCCCATGCAGGGCCAGGCAAACGTGTTTGTACGATACGCACCTGAGAAGATCCCCTACGCCATCGACCGCTACCAGCGGGAAACCCGTCGCCTCTATGAGGTGTTGGATAATCAACTGGCTGGTGACGAATTCCTGGCCGGGGATTACAGCATCGCAGACATAGCCACATGGCCGTGGGTGAGACGATACTACTGGGCAGGCGTGTCCATAGACGGCCTTGATCACTTGCAGCGCTGGCTTAAGGCAGTAGGCGGACGACCTGCAGTGCAACGAGGCAAGAACATACCCGAAGAGCCAAAACTGGAAGGCGGGTCAAAAGAATTTTCCCAGCGTGCCCAGAGCATGCTTGTCTAGCACGAGACACCAAGATGACTGAATCACAACCATTGCGCGCAGATATTGCTTTCGATCACAAAGAGGAGAACCTGCGCTCTGACGTGCACGGCCTCGGCGAGATGGTCGGCAACATGATCAAGGAGCAAGGTGGCACGCGCCTGTTCGAAGCAGTGGAAACCGCCCGCCGTGCAGCCATCGCCCAGAGAGAAGCAGAGGGTAGCGAACTAGACCTCAAGACGGTTCTCAACCAGATTCCCAGCACCATGTACGGCGACCTAATCCGGGCGTTCACCGCGTGGTTCCAGGTAGTCAACACGGCAGAACAAATCCATCGCATCCGCCGCCGCCGGGCCTACCTCAGGGCCCAGTCGACCCCTCAGCCAGGCAGCCTGAAAGCCAACCTGCAAGAGATGCGTGAACAGGGCCTGGATGTGGCGGAAATGAAGGAGTTGCTGCAACGACTGAGCTTCGAGCCGGTATTTACCGCACACCCCACAGAACCAACCCGCCGGACCATATTGCGCAAGGAACAGCGAATTGGTCAGTTACTGCTAGCGCGCCTGGACCCCACACGCACCCCCCGTGAAGACCGGGATATCGTCGAGGACATCCAGGCGGAAATCACCTCTGCATGGCAAACCGATGAACATCCTGCGGACAAGACCACCGTCTCCGACGAGCAGGAGCACGTGCTGTTCTACCTGACGGATGTTCTTTACCCGGTGGTACCCGATTTATACAACGCGCTGCAAGAAGCGCTGACCGAGATTTATCCGGACGACGCCGCCGGCATGGATATTCCCACCCTGTTGCGGATGGGTTCCCAGGTAGGCGGCGACATGGAAGGCAATCCCGATGTCAGCGCCAAGACCATCAAGCAAACCCTGTCCAGGCACCGCAGCCTGATCCTCAACCTGTATTTCGAGGACTGCAGGAAGTTATCGAGCAGGCTGTCTCAAAGCCTGAATCGGGTGTCTATCGATCCACAATTGCAGGAGCGCATGGAGCTGTACCGGGAGTGGTACCCCAACGCCATGCACGAGATTAACCGGCGTCATAAAGACATGCCCTACCGGGTCATGTTCCGGTTAATCCAGGAGCGACTGCAGGACACTTACGACGACCGGGACAAACGCTATCGCAGGGCAGAAGAATTCCTGGATGACCTGCGCCTGATTGTACGAAGCATGGAAAACAACAAGGGCGACAAGGCGGGACTGCGATCAGTTCGCAAGCTTCTCAGGCGGGCCGAGACCTTCCGCTTCAAACTTGCCACACTGGATATTCGCCAGGACGCCTACGTGTTCCGTCACGCTGTCGGACAGGGACTGGAAGAGCCGGACTGGATGAACCTTTCCAGGGAAGTGCGTATCGCCAAGCTGCATCACGCCTTCGATGAGGACTGGGATCCCAGTCCTGAAATGGACACCGAGGCCCGCAAGGCGCTGGCCTTGTTTGAAACCCTTGCCATGTGCCGACGCAAGTTCGGTCATAGCGCAATCGGCCCCCTGATTGTCAGTATGGTGGAAGGTTGTGATGACCTGCTGTGCGTCTTGATGTTGGCACGCTGGGCCGGGCTGAGTGATAGGGCAGGCAACGTGCCCCTGGATGTCATTCCCTTACTGGAAAACATGCACGATCTGGGCAACGCCAGCAAAATCATGAGCCCCCTGCTGCGTGACCGGATTTACCGCGCCCACCTGAAATCTCGTAACAACGAACAGGTGGTGATGCTGGGTTATTCAGACTGCAATCAGGAAACTGGTTTGCTTGCATCGCGATGGGCTGCCCAGCATGCCCACAAGGCGGTGGCAAAAATTACTGCCTCGGAGAATGTAGGCCTGACCTTGTTCCTGGGACGTGGCGGCACCAGCAGCCGGGGTGGCGCAGGCATACTGCCCGCCTTGCAGGCCGCACCGGCCGGCGGCGTGCGGGGTCGCCTGCGCTCGATCGAGCAGGGCGAAACCATCAACTCCAAGTACGGTTTACCGGGAATTGCCCTGCGCAATCTTGAAAGAGCCCTGGGTGCGCTGGCCCGCACCACCGCCCGGCCCTGGGTGGAGACCGATAAACAGGAAAGCTGGGAAGCGATCATGGATCACCTGGCTAAATCCAGCAAAGACAGCTACCGGGGACTGGTCTATGACGACCCGGGTTTCGAGCAGTACTTCCGCACGGTGACCCCCATAGACGTCATCGAACTGATGCAACTTGGCGCGCGTTCCCAGAACCGTGAACATGTACACGGCATCGCCCGACTTCGCGCCATTCCCTGGTTCTTTGCCTGGACCCAGTCGCGCTTTTTCCTGCCCTCCTGGTACGGAGTGGGCACTGCGCTGGAAAGCGCCATCGCAGAGTTCGGCCTGGAAGCGTTGCAGGAAATGTACGCAGGATGGCCCTTCTTCCAGGCCATCCTGGATGACGTGGAACGGACACTCGCCAAGGCCGACCTGACCATTGCCAGGCACTACGACGGCCTGACCCGGGGCGCAACGCCCCAGTACTTTCACAAGATCGAACGCGAGCACCAGCGCAGCATGCAGCACTTGCTGGCTATCAAACAGCAAGAAGCCCTGCTGGATGAGTACCCTGCCTTGCAGAAATCCATACGCTTGAGAAATCCCTATGTGGATCCCATCAGCCTGTTACAGGTGGACTTGCTGCGGCAATGGCGCCAGGGCGGCCGGGAGAGTGAATCCCTCAAGGAAGCATTGATGGCCAGCGTGAACGGCATTGCCGAGGCACTGCAAAACACCGGCTAGGCGGGCTGAGTTCAAGCGGCTGAGGGGTCTTCAACCAAGACCCCTTAACTGTCCTCCTTATCGAATATGCTCACCACGTCCTTCAGCTCTTTGCGATGGATATCCGGAACCCGTGCGTCGTCGTCAGGATAACCGACAACCAGCAGCAAGAAAGGCTTCTCATTCCTGGGGCGCTCCAGGATCTCGTTCAGAAACCCCATTGGGCTTGGGGTATGGGTCAGGGTCGCCAGGCCCACGTGATGCAGGGCCGTCAGCAGGAAGCCGGTAGCCAGCCCCACTGACTCCCCCGGGTAATAATGTTTCACCTTGCGTCCATCAGGAAGCAAACCGAATTTCTGTGAAAAAACAGCAATAAGACAGGGCGCTGTTTCAAGGAAACTCTTGCTTGCATCGGTGCCCAGGGGACGCAGGGCCTCCAGCCATTCCGGTGAAGCGCGGTGCTCATAAAACTCCTGCTCTTCCTGTTCTGCAGCCTCGCGAATTCGGCGCTTGATCACGGGATCCCGGACCACCACGAAATGCCAGGGCTGCATGTTGGCGCCACTGGGGGCGGTTGCTGCCGCAGCAAGACATTCCTCAATGACTGCTGAAGGCACGGGCTCGTCAGAGAAATCCCGAACCGTTCGACGACGCCGGATCTGCTCGTGAAAACGCCTGGCCCTTTCGAGCATTTCCTGTTCCGGATAGCGCGGGTATTTTTCCAGGGGAACAAATTTTGGCTCGGCCATTCAACACTCCCATTAGTGCTAATCAGTCTTTATCGATCCACGGTGCAAGACACTGTTCCACATCATCCGGATGGACCGCATCTTCGGGCATCGCAAACTCTCTCACCGAGATACCCGCCCGGTGCACACTTTCAGGATCACCTGATATCAGAGGATGCCATGCTTCAAGACCCCTGCCCTCGTCCACTCGACGGTAGGCACAGCTTGCAGGCAGCCAATGGAAGGTACTGCGGGTGAGATCCAGCACAATGCAGTCCGGCACCTTTTCGGTGCGATTCTGGTAATCGCCACAGCGACAGCTTTCCAGGTCCAGCAACTCGCAGGCCAATCGGGTGTGCACCAGTTGGCCGCTGTCCTCATCCTCCAATTTGTGCAGGCAGCAACGTCCGCAACCATCACACAGGGCTTCCCATTCCGCCGCGGACATCTCGTCCAGTTTTTTTCGTTTCCAGAATTCTGGTTCCAGCTCTGGTTTTTGATTACTCAATATCCGAACTCCGCAGCCACTTCACCGATGCCTTATCATACGTGCTTACACCTCAGCGGAGTGACAGATGCTTGCGGTTTTCCTTGATAGCGAGACACTGGATCGTGGCGATCTGGACCTTGGCCCATTACTAAAGGCCGTTCCCGGATTGAAGGTTTATCCATCCACCAGCGCCGGGGATGTCGCAGAGCGCATCGCTGATGCCGAAGTGGTGATCCTGAACAAGGTGCGCATGAATGCGGAACTGATCCGCTCGGCCGGCAAACTGAAACTTATTTGCCTCGCTGCCACCGGAAGTGACAACGTGGATATGGTGGCGGCCAAACAATGCGGCGTGCGGGTCTGCAACATACAAGCCTATTGCAGCGCCTCTGTGGCACAGCATGTGTTCGCCATGATTCTTTCCCTGAACCAGTACCTGGATGACTTCGACACCTTGTCCCGGGGCGGGGCATGGCAACAGCACCCGCACTTTTGCATGCTGTCCCGTCCCCAGCGCGAACTTGCCGGGCTTACCCTGGGAATCATTGGTTACGGAGAACTGGGCAATGCGGTGGCCCAAGTGGCTGATGCTTTCGGCATGCAGGTGCTGCTGTGCCAGCGCCCAGGCGACTCGAATTCTCTCCCATCCCGGGTGAACCTGGATGAATTATTGCAACGCTCCGACGTGGTGAGCCTTCACTGCCCACTGAATGATCACACCCATCACTTGATCGGCGAGGAACAACTGGCGCAGATGAAACCCGATGCCTTGCTCATCAATACTGCCCGGGGCGCACTGGTGGAACCCCTGGCGCTGGCCCGTGCGTTGCGCCAGGGCGAGATCGGCGGAGCCGGTATCGACGTGCTTGAACAGGAGCCCCCGGTAGACTCAAACCCCTTGCTGGACCCGGACATACCACGGCTGATTGTTACCCCGCATATTGCCTGGGCAACCCTCCAGGCCCGACAGCGGGCGGTCGGCCAGATAGCCGAGAACATCCAGGCTTACCAGGACGGCACGCTCATCCGGTGCCTGGCCTGAATCCGTTGACCCGAAAATTTCGAATCCCAAGCCATGACTAACACCCCTGCACTGTACTGGATACGACGAGATCTTCGCCTGGCGGATAATCCGGCCCTGTTTCATGCGGCCAGCCGCGGACAGGTGATTCCGGTATACATCCATGCCGACGAGGAAGAGGCTCCCTGGCAACCCGGTGGCGCCTCACGCTGGTGGCTGCATCACAGTCTTGCCTCCATGGCAGGAGCACTGGAGAAAATTGGCAGCCGGCTGATCATCCGACGTGGATCCTCACTGGAAACTCTGCAGACCCTGGCCAGGGAAACCGGGGCGACGGCGGTGTTTTTCAATCGTCTGCATGAACCAGCCTGTCATGATCGCGATCAGCGGGTATGTGCCGCGCTGGAAGAACAGGGCCTTGAGGTCCAGGACTACGCCACGGCCACCCTGATCGAACCCGGTGCCCTGAACAATATGCAAGGCGAGCCCTACCGGGTATTCACCCCGTTCTGGAAAGCCATGCAGGCACTGGGAGAACCCTCGGACAGCCTTCCTGCTCCCCGCAATATCCAGTCACCTGCGAAATGGCCAGGCAGTCTTGGCCTGGACGATCTCGCCCTGGAACCCACCGGCGAGCACCTGGCAGGCCAGAGCTGGACCCGGGGACTGGCCGAGCACTGGGAAGTGGGAGAACAGGCGGCGAGCCATAGTCTGGAAGTACTCACCGAAAGCACCATAGAAATTTATCCGGTCCAGCGAGACTTCCCCGCAAAGCCGGGGGTATCGCGTTTATCCCCCCACCTGCACTTCGGTGAGCTTTCGCCTCGCCAGGCCTGGAACCAGTTACGCCAGGCAGGTCTTCGCAATGGCACCGAGGCCCAGACCCTTGTCTATCTCAGGCAATTGGCGTGGCGGGACTTTGCCCATCACGTACTGCATTACTTTCCTCGCAGCCCACTGGAGCCCATGTATCCCAAGTATCGGGATTTTCCATGGCGACAGGGCCACGACGAATTACTACTGGCCTGGCAGCAAGGACGCACCGGCATTCCCATCGTGGATGCGGGCATGCGCGAACTGTGGCACACCGGCTGGATGCATAACCGGGTGCGCATGGTGGCGGCATCCCTGCTGGTGAAAAACCTGCGTATTCCGTGGTGGAAAGGCGCTGCCTGGTTCTGGGACACCCTGGTGGATGCAGACCTGGCCAACAACACCATGGGGTGGCAGTGGTCCGCAGGTTGCGGGGTAGATGCTGCACCTTACTTCCGGATATTCAACCCGATACTGCAAGGCGAGAAATTCGATG
>CAKZML010000251.1 GCA_937128475.1 uncultured Chromatiales bacterium | reverse complement strand
TATGGCTGGTACAAGGGCGATTTCTTTAGTCGCTGGGCAGGCAGGCTGATCAAGGCCAAGACCGGTAGTTCACTGGCCACGTTTGCGGATTTCAAAGAACTGGGACTGCGTGACCTGTCACTGGTGGTGACTAACCTGGCCACTGGCTTCTCCGAAATTTGTTCCTATGAGCACACCCCGAATATGCCCGTGGTCCGTGCCCTGCGCATGACCATATCCATTCCGTTTTTCTTTACCGCGGTGCCGGGCAAGGGCAACGACCTGTATGTGGATGGAGGCTTGCTGCGAAATTACCCGGTCAAGATTTTTGATAGGGAAAAGTACCTCGCCGAGGATTGTCTTGAGCGTCACAGTATCGATACCGAGTACTACGCAGCGGACAATGCCAGTCGGGCCGCCGGCAGCAGCGCCTATGTCTACAACAAGGAGACCCTGGGTTTCCGGCTGGACCCCAGGGATAAAATAAATGTGCTTCGCGACGGTGGCAGGCCAAGGCGTCGCAAGGTAGGTGACCTGTTCGATTTTGTATCAGCGGTAGTGAGCACGGTGCTGGATGCTCAGCAGAGCATGCACCTGCACAGCGACGACTGGCAGCGCACTGTCTATATTGACTCCCTGGATGTCGGCACCCTGGACTTCAAGTTGAAGGCATCCCAAAAGGCCGCCCTGGTGGAGCAGGGCCGACTGGGCGTTCAGCAGTATCTGAAATGGTTTGAGACGGCGCGGGGTCGACATCGCCCGTGTAATCACCCGGCGTATAAGCCCGGATAATAACCACGCCCCGGAATCCGATGCCGGCTTGAGGCAACCCGTCCACACGCTCCCCGGGTTTAGCCACTCCCGATAATCTTTTGATTGCACAAGCGATGCGGTTTAAATTCGAACCCTTCAGCGAGCCATTCCGGCACCTCACACAGGCCCACCAGGGAATTACCGCGCCGCTGGGCTTGCACAGAAACCCTACGAGCCAGATACTAGCTGCCTTTAGTAAAGCTGCAGACCGCCAGGGATGGCGCCATCACCAATCGCGACTGGCGACGACCTTAATATATGACTAGAAAAACCAAGTATATCCTGGCAGGCCTGTTCGCTATGTTGCTGGTCAGTCTCCTTTTATACGGGATTGATGTTCAGGAAAGAAAGGGATTTAAAGAGCAGTTGAAGTCAACTGTCGCCAGTCAGCTTGATCGCCTTCGGGGTAATCTGGAAGCGGAGATTAATGCTAACTTTTACCTGACCCGCGGCCTGATAGCCTACGTCACATTTCATCCCGATCTCGATCAGCAGACCTTTGAAGTTTTCGTCAAAGATCTCTTCAAGTATCAAAGCAGTATTCGCGGGATTGCCCTGGCCCCGGGTAACGTCATTAGCTTTATCTATCCTATGGCTGGCAACGAGCAGGCGCTCGGCCTCAATTATGAAACCAATCCTGACCAGTGGAGGGCGGTGAAATTAGCGATGGATAATCGCGAGTCCGTGATGGCCGGGCCGGTAAACCTGGTGCAGGGCGGTAGCGCGTTTATCAACAGGACGCCGATTTACTTTAATGACCCGGGTACCGGAGAGGATATCTACTGGGGGCTGGCAAGTGTTGTTCTCGAGCAGGAAGAATTGTTTGCCAATGCAGGCTTCAATGATCCGAAACTGCAAATCCGCTTTGCTGTGCGTGGCGCCGATGGGCTGGGTAAATCTGGATTGATTTTTCAGGGCGACGAGGCGGTGTTTGAAGAATCCCCGATTTTGCTGGACGTCAATTTTCCTGGCGGAAGTTGGCAGTTGGCCGCGGTGCCAATCAATGGATGGAATGCTTCTTCCCCGTTTCTTTGGTGGATCCGCATTGGCGGTCTGTTTTTCGTTATCGCCACCGGTCTCGGTGTGTTTGCCTGGCAGAAAAGACAGTATGACGCCCGCCTAAGACTGGAAGGGGCGTTGCAAAAGGTTGAAGAGGCAAACAACTCTTTGATGGAAAGCGAGACTTTCCTGAGTGCGGTTTTTGAAAACATTCCGAACATGATTTTCATCAAGGACGCAAAGGATCTGCGATTTGTTCGCTTTAACAAGGCAGGCGAGGATTTGCTCGGGATCCCCAGAGAAGTTTTGTTAGGCAAGAGCGACTATGACTTTTTCCCGGAGGACGAAGCCAGGTCATTTGTTCAGCGTGACCGGGAGGTGCTGAAAAGCCTGAAGCTCAAAGATACTCCCGAAGAGTCAATTCACACCCAGGGCAAGGGAGAGAGGATTTTACATACCCAGAAGATCCCTCTCCTGGACAAGGCAGGTTCTCCCCAGTTTCTTGTGGGTATTTCCGAGGACATTACCGAGCGCAAGCTGGCCGAGGCGGAAAGAGAGCGGCTTGAAGGGCAGCTCCGACATTCGCTGAAGATGGAGTCCATCGGGACCCTGGCAGGAGGTATTGCCCACGATTTCAACAATATCCTCGCGGCCATTCTTGGCTACACGGAAATGGCTCTGGATGACCTCTCGCAAGACAGTCCGGCAAGGCAACCGATCCAGCAAGTTGCCAAGGCGGGAGTCCGTGCCAGGGAGTTGGTCCGGCATATCTTGTCCTTCAGCCGAAGGGAGTCCCGCGAGGCGATTCCGGTGGAAATACACCTGATCGTCAAGGAGGCGCTCAAGCTACTTCGCGCTACCATACCGACGACTGTCAAATTCGACGAGGACGATATTTCGGAGGTGGGCTATATCCTTGCTGATCCCACCCAGATTCACCAGGTCGTGATGAATATTTGCACCAACGCCTCCCAGGCGATGGCAGACCGCGGCGGGGTGATGGAAGTCAGTCTCTCTTCGGTGAGGCTGGATCTCGAGGATTGTGTTGACCAGTTGGATTTACACCCCGGTGATTACGCCAGGCTCAGGGTTAGCGATACCGGGCCGGGTATCATCAGTGAAGATTTGGACAGAATTTTTGATCCCTACTTCACAACCAAGCAAGTCGGTAAAGGATCAGGCATGGGCCTGGCCGTAGTGCTTGGTATCGTGAGGAGCCATGATGGGGCGATCAGGGTTGAAAGTACCCCGGGCGAGGGCGCCACATTCGACGTGTATTTTCCGATAGTCAAGAATCCCAAGCATACGATTTCGCAGGACTCTGAAATTCTCCCCACCGGCACTGAGAATATCCTGGTGGTAGACGACGAAATCAGCCTGGTGGAGATCACCAAGATTCGGGTGGAGGATCTGGGTTACACGGCCACCGCAACGGTCAGTAGCAAGCAGGCAGTGGAGTTGTTTCTTTCCGATCCCGCAGCCTTCGACCTGGTGATTACCGACCAGACCATGCCGGAAATGACCGGTGAGGAAATGGCCCGGAGAATCCTGCAGGTCAGGCCGGACATGCCGATCATGCTGTGTACCGGCTATAGCGTAAGTATGGACAGCGAGCTAGCCCAGAAGATGGGCATCAAGGCGTACCTCATGAAGCCGGTAAGCAAGCTGGAACTGGCCACCACCATCCGGCGGGTGCTGGATGAAAGCGGATCAGCGAGTTAGCTAGCCTGGTTATTGTTCCGGCTTGGCAGCAGGCTTCCTGGTTGCTTTCTTGCGGGTCACTTTCTTAGCCGGGGCTGCCTTCCTGACGGGCGCTTTCTTTACCCGGGTTTTCTTTATCTCTTGCGGCGCCTTTGGATGGCTGGCCTGCTTGCTGGCGCAGTCCTTCAACACTTGCAGAGAAGCCTCGATATAGCTTGTCAGGTCAGGCAGATCCGGGATCTGTCGCTTGCCGCCAACCAGTCCGAAACACAGCTTTCCATCGTAACTGTAGACCGTGATGTTCAGGGCCACGTTAGGCGCCAGCACCGAAATCGGGTAGATGCCGCGCAGCCGTGCCCCGCGGAAGTAAGATTCGGATCGCGGACCGGGTACGTTTGATACCACCACGTTGCCCAGCGGCGGGGCCTGGTCGTTGAGGTTAAGCGCTTCACCCACCTGGGCAATTATCTGGGTGCCCAGTGAGTAGCTGGTAACAGTTTGTTCCGACAGGGCGGCAAACTGCCGTTGCACCTGGCGGCTGTGCAAGTGAATCTGTTTCAAGCGGTCCAGGGGGGCAGCCTTGGCTTCTCCCATTTCCACCAGCAGGATTGAAATCTGGTTTCCGGTTTTCTCTGGCGTGGCCTCGCGACGCAGGTTGACCGGCATTTCCGCCACCAGGGGCTTGCTGGCGGAGATCTTGTGCTTGCGCATGTAGTCCCGCAGGCCCATGTCCACCATGGTCAGCACCAGGTCGTTGATGCTGGCGCCCAGGCTGTGAGCCAGGCCGCGCATCTCTTCCAGGCCCATGGACAACACGGTGATGGCCCGGTCAGGGTTGGGCGCACCGTTGAACGGCGTGCGCGGTGCGGCGAACGGTACCGGCACCTGGGAGTCATAGGCGCCGGCCAGTTGCAGGCTGTGGCGCAGGGTCATGGTGCCCAACTCGGCCACCGCCAGGGCTCCCCGGCCCACCTGGCGCATCAGTTCAAGGGGGTTGATCGAACCGGCTCCGGTCTCGGCCTCGGCAACCTGATCCCGGGACCACGGCGGTAAGGTGTCCAGGTCATCCGGGGATTTGCTCAGGGAGTCAAATATCCAGCGCGACATGGTTACGCCGTCTGCATAGGCGTGGTGAATCTTCATGTACAGGGCGACCTGGTTATTCTCCAGCCCTTCGATGAAGTGCACCTCCCACAGCGGGCGACTGCGATCCAGCAGGGGAGCATGGAGCTGTTCCACCAGGTCCATCAGCTGGTCCTCGCTTCCCGGCTTGGGCAGGCGCAGGTGGCGGATATGGTGGGAGGTGTCCACCCGTGGGCTGCGATGCCATTCCGGCAGGCCGAAACGACTGGAGCCCAGGTAGCGGTTGAAGGGAGCCTTAACCGGTGCGGCGCGCATCTGCTCAACAAGCTTGCCAACCACGTCTTCCGGATGTCCCGGGGGCAAGTCAAAAATCAGCAGTCCGGCGACATGCTTGGGACTTGCCATGGTCTCGGTGATGACAAACCCCAAATCCATCATTGAAAGCGTGCTCATGCCTGAATTATCCCTTCTAAAGTGCATTCCTGCCCGCCGAATTCGGCCAGCCATTAACCATAACAGCTGAGTGGTTAACCATAATAGTGTGTCGGTCAAGTTTCGGGTTTTTCCGATGAGAAAATTTCCCATAAAAAAAACAATACGTTATGATTGGATTTGTTCTAACATCAGTTGTACAGAAAAATTCTGTGCATTGTGTCACGATTTTCACTAGCATTAATACGCGAGATGAACATGACTAAATGGATGAAGTCTTGAAGAATTCGCCTACAAAGTAAGCTGGTAAATCAAAAAAAGAATCCGGCTACAAAAAAATAAGAATAACGAATAAAGCACAAAAAATACTTCGGCCAGGACGGTCGAAAAGAATTGAATAAAACGACTGCCGAATAAAAGACCAAGACGTTTTTATTTACGAGGAACAGGGATATGTCAATCAGGATTCAGTCCGGCGCTGTGCTATCTACAGCAATTTTAGGTTTCGTTGCGTCATCGGCGATGTTGGTTTCGACCACCGCCTGGGGGCAGGGTATCCCCGGCAAGAGCGTGAACATTATCGGGCCGACGCCTGATTTGCCCCACATGCTCCCGGATCGAGGACTGAAACAGCAGAACGAGGTCAACTGCACGGTTCGCCCTGATAACGCTCTTATCGCTTTCTGCGGTTACAACGATTATCGGACCACTGAGATAGCTGAATCCAATGACGCCTGGATTGGCGTCAGCATGACACGCGACGGCGGCCTGACCTGGACCAGTCGCCTGGCCCCGGGTTGGGCGAACGGTTATGGTCCGCTGGGACTGGATTTTGCCGCTGACCCTATCGTTGAAGCAGTACCGGGTTTGGCATTGGTAAATTTCATTGCCGCTAATCGCAGCGGAAAAGGAGAGGGCGGTCTTTTCCTGCAACGCTGGGTTGAATCCGACAAGGAAAATGGATTTCCTTACCGGCCTGAACAAAACACTATCCTGATTACCAAGGGCACCAGTTGCCCCCAGTGCTCCGGCCGCTTTATCGACAAGCCACACATGATCACCCACCTGGACGAGTCAGGCGGCACGGTGGATGTGGCCACCACCCTTGAGCCTGATCTGGTCACTGGCACCGCTACGACCAAGACCGTCCAGGTTCCCAAGGGTGAGTTGCATGTCGTGTATTCGGTGTTTACCGGCAAGAAACAGGATAGCTCCCA
Source organism: uncultured Chromatiales bacterium (assembly GCA_937128475.1). Taxonomy (GTDB): domain Bacteria; phylum Pseudomonadota; class Gammaproteobacteria; order Steroidobacterales; family BM003; genus CAKZML01. The sequence continues at coordinate 2,106 of CAKZML010000251.1, read as the reverse complement.
GATACTTCATACCCGGTCGTTGGATTACGGCCAGACCTGGGAAGGGGATTCCAAACTTTCGGAAAGCGTGAATATCAACCAGAGCGCTTTCCTGGTGGCTAATGGGGAAGAAGTATTCGTAGTTTGGCGGCGTTTTTCAGATAACAATGAAGAAAATTCCCTGATGTATTCGCTGTCCGGTGACCGCGGGCAGACCTGGGCGCCCCCGGAAGTGCTGCACAACCTTAGTTGCCCTTATGACCAGCCTACTGCCAACAATATGTTCCGTACCACGGTGCACCCGGTGGCCGCCACGGACGGCACCAATTACTACGTGTTCTGGTCTGAGAGAGGGTATGACGGTGTCCTGCGTGATGGCACGGCCACGGGAGAATACAACGAATGCACATTCGGAATCTCACGGGTCGTCATGAAGACGTTGACGCCGGGTTCCGACTGGCCGAATGCGCCGGTTGTGGCGGTCGACGCTGACACCGAAGCTGATGTTGGTTTCCCTGGAAATAACTTTGGCAAGGGCCACCAGTTTATGCCCTCTGTAGCCGCCGCCAACGGTGTATTGCAGCTGGCCTGGTTTGATTCCCGCGATACAATCTACCAGCTGCACAACGAAGGCGTGATGGACAACTTCTGGACCTTGACTAGTCCATATATTGGCAAGCATTCTGTCGACGTTCGCGGCACCCAAATTAGAGGCGGAGTCACGCAAGGTCGCTCAGTGCGTGTGTCCACCTACCCGATTATCCAGGTAGGAGACTATTCGGTGCAGCTTGCCGCGAACCTGGTTAACGCTAGAATGTTTGCCGGCGGCAAGGTGCCCTTCATGGGGGACTATATCTCGGTAGCAGGCAGGCGTTCGCGTCTAGAGGACAATCGTTGGGTGAACAATCAGAGGTCAGGCGGCGCGGAACCGCCGACCTTCCTTACCGCGTGGACGGACAACCGTGACAGCCGCGGCGATCGCTGGGGTGATCTTACTGACACACCCACGACTTACCAGCCCTCGGCAACAAACATTCCTCCCAAGGCCACCCTGGATGCCGTGGAGGGTTCAGAAGCGAATCCGGCCTATCGCTCCGATGTGTGTACCTTTGGTGAATCCGAGACTGACCGTACACGTGACCAAAACGTGTATGCGACCACCATCAAGCCCGGCGCCGCGATCACCCTGCCAACATTGTCCAAACGCACTGGCGCTTTGCAGCGTGGATTCGTGGTGAATGTGGAAAACACCAATCGCAAGGGTGATAAGTATTTCGCCCTGTGCATTGAAGATCAGCCCACGGATTATAACGAGGATGGTATCGGTAACGGGCTTGCGTCTTTCCTGCAATATCCCGCCCCGATTGCAGGCGGCGGATTAGGTCCATATACCCCGGCAGAGACGTTGAAAATCGTCGTGCCGCCCCAGTCCAACTCTGCGCAATCGGTGTATGTGACCTCCCGGGCGGAGGCGTTCCCTCATATCCGTGTTAGCGCCTACGAGATTTCCAAAGCAGCTTTCGAAGCCCCCTATTTCGGTGGCGAGGGTGCTTTTACCTGCGACAACCTGTCGAGTGCAACACCGGTATCCACGGTGGTTATCAACGGCAACCGCCTGGCCCAGGACGTATCCCAGCCAAATACCGACCCGACAGGAGAAAATTGTAGTGACCCCGACGCGACTACTGGTGCGCGTACATGTACTCCTGTGCAGCAGACATCCGAATCAATTGCCATTTCTGAGGTGCATGATCCCAAGATCCTTAACTATATCTGGGCCCTGTATCACAAGGATGCCTTGAACCTGTTGCTAGCGGAAGGCGAGAATTATCTGGCAATCAACAGGGAGTTCACCGAGGCGATCAAGATCAACCCGTTGATCATGACTCGCGACGCGGGTGACCCGACCAATCCGCTGATCATGACCCGGGACGTCAGCAATCCGCTGATCATGACCCGGGACGTCAGCAATCCCTTGATCATGACCCGGGACAGCACTTCCAATCCGCTGATCATGACCCGGGACAGCACTTCCAATCCGCTGATCATGACCCGGGGTGACGAGACCAATCCCCTGGTCATGACCCGAGATGGCAGTACCAACCCGCTGGTGATGACACGCGATGG
>CAKZML010000250.1 GCA_937128475.1 uncultured Chromatiales bacterium | reverse complement strand
TTTCCAGGGTGGGCCTCTTTTCCTTATTCAAAATATCTCCCGTTTTGGGAGGTGGCGCACAGCCTTACCCCAAATTTGTTCGCTCAGGTCTCAAAATAAGATGTGAACAATGTACTCGCTCTTATATACGGGTTAAGTTGCTCGGGAATTTAAATTTTTATGTTTAAAGGGTAATAAGCAAAAGAGAACAGCCGATTATTTGTTGCGATCTATCGAAGATGCTCTCAAGGAAGAGATTTAGCGCTTGGCGCCCAAAGGAACTGTGTGCAGCTTAGTGAGTCGCGAGCTAACCGGTTGTTGGTTATTGTCCCGGCAAACTAATGAGCAATCTGGTTTGAAGCGAGAACATGACATCACACGCAGTCTCCAATACCCCGATTAAGTTTCTGAAACGCGAGGACGGACTTCCTGGCGCCCAGGTGCTCAAACTGGCGCAGGGTCCCGATGGCAGACTGTGGGCGGCAACACCGGGTGGCCTGGTCTGTTATGACCCGATGAAGCTAAGGGTGTTCACTGAAAGACATGGCCTTCAATCTCATGGACTGCGTGCAATTTCTTTTGCCCCGGACGGACGCCTGTGGGTGGGCTCTGATTCGGGCATCGATATTTTTCAGGACGGCAGGACTCTGCCATCGACATTTTCCTGGCCCCATGGATATGTGGGCTGCATTTGGCATCTTGCGGGGGACACCTGGCTGGGTTCTGCCAACGGATTGCTGCGCTACGATGGAGACAAATACCGTGAGATAGACGATCCACGCCTGAGCGGTCACATAATCAGGGCGATAGCCAGCAGCGCTAACGGAAAATTGTTTGTGGCCGGCTCAGGGGCAGGGCTCCTGGTAGGAGATGGTGAAACTTGGTCGAGTCCGCTCGATACCGGGGTGCAGGTCGGATGGGATATCCGTGCTATTGCGCAGGGTCCGTCCGGGCATATGTTTGTCGGCGGCAGCTTCGGTTTTGCAGAGTTGGACTCGGACGGCAAGTTACTTCCCGGGACGTCTGTTTGTGCGCCTGCGGAGCCGGTTTCTGCGCTGCGTTTTGTAGACGGCGAATTGTGGGTTGCCGGTAACTCCGGACTCAGTGTTTATGTTCATGATGGAATCGAATGGGTTTGTGATTCAAAGGTGATCGAAGGCGAACCGGTATCAGATATTCTGGATGATGACTTCGGGAATATGTGGGCCGCAACAGAGGCCGAGGGAATTGCCAAGATCAGCATCTTCCGTAAGGCAATTACTCCGATTGAACTCAGCAAGCCTGGCGCGGTGTTCGTTGTAGCCCCGGGAAATGACGGGCGCTTGCTGGTTGGCGGTGATATTTCGACTCACCAGATCAACCCCGAGGCCGGCGATACACTTTGGCCGCTGCGGGAATTGGGCCAGAAGCAGGTCTGGGACATTCTGGAGGAATCCGATGGGACTATTTATGCTGCCACTGCCACCGGGCTGATTCACCTTGACCGCCGCCATGCCGCCCAATCTATTGGAGCGGATCATCCCGTGCTCGGAAGGCAAAATCGCTGTCTTCTCAAACTCGGCGAACTTTTGTACGTAGGCACTGTTGGCGGATGCGTGATAGTTGGGCCGGACAAGTCAGTCCAGGCCGTAAATGTCACCGACGGGGTAGATCTCGGTTACGTCTATACCTTGTCCTGTGATAGCCGCGGAAGGGTATGGGCCGGAACCCTTGGCAAGGGCGTGTGGGTTCTTGAAGACGGCGTATTCAGGAGATTCATTGGCGAAGGCCTGACCGAGTCCGGTAACACGTATTCTATTGAGGTTCGTCAGGACGGGACCCTGGCTATCGTTCAGGATGACCGCATTTGTCTGGTCTCCGTTGATGGCACCTCCCGGATCCTGGCTCGCCGTGATGAAGCGGTGGCAGGTTGGTGCAGTTGCTGGGCTCATGACGGCACCCTCTGGGTGGGTACCTCCAGTGGTCTGGTCCAGTATCACTCCGAGAGTGGTCGACAGTTGCGCCAGATTGCTGTGCTGTTGAGTCTTTCTGATTGGGAGTTCACCACCAGTCGCAGCTTGCACTTGATGCGTAACGGTGATTTCTACTGTGGCCTGAACTCCGGACTGGTGAAGGTGAGCAGCAATGAGATCGAGTCATTCGAGCGGCTGCCGGAATTGAAGGTTGGCAAAATCAATTGGCTGAAAACCAAGCCGGTACAGGTTGATGGTGGCTACGTGGTTGAACAGGGGCGATGGACGCTTACCGCCAGCGTTTTTGCCGCATGGTACCTGGATGAAAATGACTTGCTTATTCGTTATCGCCTCATGGGTTTTGACGAGAACTGGAGCGAGTTGGCCCGCTCGGACAGCATAAATTTTAGCTCGCTTCCGACGGGGCAGTACTTGCTTCAGGCCCAGGCGTTTAGTCCCCTGGTTGGATTTGGCCCAGTGCTCCAGGTAATGGATTTGACGGTGCAGGCTCCGCTGTGGGCGAAGAAATGGATACTCGCCCCTATGCGCTTTTTTAACTCATTCAGGAGACTGAACGCGGCCCTGTTTCGCAACCGGGACTTGCGTGAGCGCAATCAACTCCTTGAGCAGGAGGTTCGCGAAAGACTGGCCGATCTGCAGCAGGCCAAGAAGCGCCTTGAGAGCCTGAATGCGGAATTGGAAAGCGAAGTGATTACCGATGCCCTCACGGGCATAAGCAACCGACGCCACTTCGACCGGATTCTCGACGAGGCGCTTGCCGAGGCAAAGTGGGGCAAGGATTCTCTGTCGCTGATCATGGTCGATATCGATTTCTTCAAGGGCTACAACGATTTTTACGGGCACACCAAGGGCGATGACATTCTTGGGTATGTGGCGCGAAATATGAATTCATCGCTTTATCGCCCCAGCGATAAGGTGGCGCGCTATGGCGGTGAGGAATTCGCGGTGGTTGCACCCCATACCGATGAAGCGGGTATCAAGTTGTTGGCCGAGCGTTTGCGTGAGGGGGTGAGGAATTTATCTATTCCCCACGCCAAGGCACAGAAGTACGGAGTGGTAACTATTTCTGTTGGCGCGACGACAGTTGATTTCAGCGCTGAGCGCACGGGCGTGGCAATGACGGCTGAACGATTGGTTCGGGAAGCGGATGAAGCGTTATACGCCGCCAAGGAAGGAGGGCGAAATTGCTGGGTGTTCAAGGCTCCCGGCGAGGTTCCCGGATTGCCCGGTTACATATAACTTCAGGCACGCTTCCCCCGGGCGAGGGTTGCCCTGGATCTTCTGCCAAACCTGGTGAATGGGATTTTCTATTTCCGAACGGAGTTGTTGCCAGTCGGCAGAATCCGTTTGATCAGTGGTCCAAAAAGTAGCGGTACAAGACTGGCGCAAAGTATAAGTAGCCAGCCTTGACTATCTGGCATTGTCAGAACCAACACGTCGCGCAACGGGCCAAAGCCAAGTGCCAGTCCGAGGATGGCTATGCACACAACGACCGCGGCCCAGACCCAGGGATTGCGAGTAATCTCATTATTTATACTTCGGCTGTGATCGGCTCGCATGTTGAATACATGCCAGAGTTGGGAAAAGGCGAGTATCAGGAATGCCAGGGTGAGGGGAGGATTTTTCTCCAGTCCGGGCAAATGCGCAGCCAGCTCGACGCCACCGACTACCGACAAGGTAATGACCAGTGCATGGGAGGCGATCCGCGCCCATTGCTGGCGGCCGATCAGCGGCTCTGACCTGGGCCTGGGGGCTTGCTTCATGATGCCTTTTTCTGCCCCGCAGGCACCCAGCGCCAGGGCAGGGAAGACATCGGTGACCAGGTTCAGAAACAGGATTTGCAGAGGCAGCAGTGGCGGAGCGGCACCGATCAGGGTGGCCACGCCAATCACGAGAATCTCCGACAGATTGCAGGACAGCAGATAGACGACAAATTTGCGGATGTTTGTATAGATCACCCGGCCCTGGGCTACTGCGCCGATGATAGTCGAGAATTCATCGTCTTCCAGGACCATGGCTGCGGCCTCCCTGGCAACCTGTGTTCCCCGTTCACCCATTGCCACGCCTATATCCGCTTTTTTCAATGCCGGGGCGTCGTTAACGCCGTCCCCGGTCATGGCCACAACTTCTCCCCGTGCCTGGTGCATCGCGATCAAGCCGAGTTTTAGTTTGGGATTGGCCCGGGCGATGACATCGGCGCTTGCCAGTGCGAGTTCGTTGTTTTCGGTTTCCTGTATGTCACTGGCATCCAGGGCCTGGCATTCGTGACCGACCGGGCAAAGGTTGATTTCCCGGGCAATGGCCCGGGCGGTTGCCAACTGGTCGCCTGTGACCATCGTGACTCTGATTCCTGCATCGTGACAGGCCCGCATGTCTTCGCTGATTCCGGCGTGAGGTGGGTCGGCGATGCCGGCCATCCCCAGAAAAGTTAGCTCGTGGTAAGGATGAACGTCGGCCCGGTCCTCCTCCTTGAATGCAAATGCCAGGGTCCGCAGACCTTCATCTCCCAGGGTGTTCGCTCGATCCAGCCACCGGGCCCTGTCCTGTTGAGTAAGGGGTGCCTGGTTATCGCTCTCCCAGACGGTGGAGCAGGCGTTGATGATGTGTTCGGGGGCGCCCTTTACGCAGTACAGAAGACGACCGTTTCGCGGGTGCACGGTCGCCATCATCTTCACTTCCGAATCAAAGGCAATGTTTGTGTGGCAGGGAAACTTGAGGCGCAGGGCGGTGACATCGATTCCCGCCTGGCCGGCCGCTGCGAGCAGGGCGATTTCGGTGGGGTCTCCAATGCCTTTTTCAGAAGACGAGAGTTCGGCCGTATTGCACAAGGCGGCAACTTGCAGAAGTTTTTCAAACCCGGGACCGGGGGCGGAGTGATTAACATGAATCTCGGTCTCCGGGATGATCAGGCGTCGCACACTCATTCGGTTTGCAGTCAGTGTCCCGGTCTTGTCGGTCACGATAAGACTGGTCGCTCCCAGGGTTTCAACCGCGGACAGTCGCTCTATCAACGCATTATTCCGGGCCATGCGCCGCATGCCACGCGCCAGGGCTATCGTGGCCACGATAGGCAGGCCCTCTGGAATCGCAGCGACCGCCAGGGCAATCGCAGTTTCGACGCTCAGCAGCAGGTCCTGCCCCGTGGCCAGGCCCACTATTACCATCAGGGCGCACACGACTATGGTAAGACCAACCAGGCGGTGTCCCAGGCGTTGTAGATTTTTTTCCAGGGGTGTTGCGCCGGGACTGGCAGAGGAGGTGAGATCGGAGATGGCGCCTACCTGGGTCGCCGCGCCCGTCGCGACCACCACGGCTTCGGCGTGTCCGCGAGTCAGGGCGCTGCCCTTGAACAGCATATTGCTTCGCTCAACCAGGTTGGATGGTTTCGGGATCACCTCCGGGGACTTGTCCACCGGTTCTGATTCACCGGTTAATAAGGACTCATTCGCTTGCAGGCGGGAGCTGTCGATAAGTCGGGCGTCAGCGCTGACAATGTCGCCTCCTTCCAGGACGAGAATGTCGCCTGGCACCAGGTCTCGCGCGTCAATTCGCCGAAGTTTCCCGTCTCGCCGGACTGTCGCCGGGACCTGTCCCAGTTCTCTCAGGGCCTGCATGGACCGCAGGGCGTGTAGCTCAATGGCAAATCCGATGGTCGAATTGACAATGACTACTACCCCAATTGCCACGGCCTCGGCTGTGTCGCCGAACAACAGGGCAATTACCGCCGCAACACAGAGCAGGGCGGTGATGACGCTTGAAAACTGGTCCAAGAGAATTCGCCAGAGACCCCGCCTGGCGGCTTGCGCAAATTCGTTCTTGCCGTGCAGGCGCAGGCGCCTGACGGCCTCGGGCTCATCCAGTCCCTGGGCAGGATCCACGTTGAGCGCATCCAAAACCGATTCGGTTTCGATGGCCCATGGTGTTGGGGTGGTGCTCTTCATGGGTGCGGTCAGCTCCCCCACCGTGATCCTTATATATGGACCCCGGTCACCCGGTTGGCAATACGGGACTGCGCTTATAAATGTGCAACTGCAGCAGAGGCATTTGCTGATCATGGGTTCTGAGTTCTGGTTTGATTCTAATGTTACGCCGGGGTTGTACTAAGCGTCGTTAACAGTGATAGGATTGAAACTGCTATAAAGCCACCGGATATGTCTATGTAAGCAGAGGCATTTTACAGGTGCGGGGGATGCGTTGCGTTGATTGCCAGGCTGGATCCACGCTAGCTCAAAATTAGCTATAACTAGACTCGGGAATTAAGGGTGTTAAGCATGAAAAACAATAAATCGTGGGCCGGTAAATTAGGATTTGCCCTGGCGCCAGCGATGCTCCTCGGAGTGAGTTCGCAGGCACAGGCGGTGAATTTTGAAATGGCTGGCTGGGATGGCAGTTTCACATCGGATATTTCCGTTGGCGCATC
>CAKZML010000249.1 GCA_937128475.1 uncultured Chromatiales bacterium | reverse complement strand
AAAGCGAAAAAATTGACGGGCTGTTTACCCTGTTCAGGGATAAGAAAACCGGCCAACTCCAGATGCTGATCAAGAAGGATCAGCTGGACAAGGAATTCATTTACTTTGCCCAGACGGCAAATGGTGTGGTGCAAAGCGGTTACTTCAAGGGGGCTTACCTGGTCAACGACGTGGTGTCGGTAAGACGTTATTTCGACCGCATTGAGTTCGTTGCCGAAAACACCGCGTTCTTTTTCGATCCGAACAACGCGGTTTCCCGGGCGGCTGATGCCAACAGAATTTCCTCCATCCTTGCGGTCCAGAAGATCGTGGCTGAAGACGAGGCCTCGGGGGATATGTTGATAGCCGCTGACGGCATTTTCATGTCCGAGAAGCTTTACCAGGTCAAGCCTACACCGGTTCCTGGTGCAGACCCCGCGACCACCTATTCTATGGGTGCTCTGAGCGCCGAAAAGACCAAGATTACCGGACTGCGGAGTTATCCCGATAACACTGATGTCGAAGTGGAATACGTGTTTGAAGATCCGGCAGCCAGGGGAGATTTGCTCCAGGGCGCGGACGAGATTACCGATGTACGAAATATTGCTGTTCGAGTGATGCACAGTTTCATCAAGATGCCGGAGAATGATTACCAGCCGCGATTTGATGATTATCGGATTGGATATTTCGGTGAGAAAGTCACCGACCTGACATCCAACAGCGCCACGCCCTATCGGGATGTGATTAATCGTTGGAACCTGGTAAAGCAGGATCCGACAGCCGAGGTCTCAGAGCCGGTTGAGCCCATCGTGTGGTGGATCGAGAACACTACACCGGTTGAGTGGCGGGAGTTGATCAAGTCAGCCGCTGAAAAGTGGAACCAGTCCTTCGAGAAGGCAGGCTTCCGCAACGCCATGGTGGTCAAGATCCAGCCTGATGATGCGGACTGGGATGCCGGTGATATTCGTTACAACGTACTGCGTTGGACTTCTTCGCCTACCCCGCCATTTGGTGGCTACGGTCCGAGCTTTTCCAATCCTCGTACCGGGCAGTTGATCGGCGCGGACATCATGCTTGAGTACTCATTTATCAATCGTCACCTGATCAGTCAGAAGTTGTTGCAGACTAACGTGCCCGGATCAGACCCCTCATTTTTCTGCTCCCTGGGGCATGGGCTGAAGATGAGCAACATGCTCGGCTACACCCTGGCAACGGCCGCAGGGCTTGGTAGCGAGATGGAAGATCGCATTGTGCACGACGCCATACACTACCTGGTCCTGCATGAGTTGGGCCATACACTGGGCTTGAATCACAATATGAAGGCAACCCAGATGGTCAGTCGTGACCAGGCCTTTGATCCCGAATATGTTGCAGAGTATGGCCTGGCCGGTTCGGTCATGGATTACCCGGCGGTTAATTTTGCCCCGGCTGGAAAACTCCAGACCAACTTCTATGCGGTCCGCCCCGGTCCCTACGATGACTGGGCTATCCAGTTCGGATATACCACGCCCCTGGCCGACCCGGTTGCCGAGGCTGATCGTATGAACGCGCTGCTGGCTCGCTCGGTGGAGCCGGAACTGGCCTTTGGCAACGATGCTGATGACATGCGTTCCCCTGGCAAGGGCATTGACCCCAGGGTGAATATCTACGACATGAGCAGCGATGGCATTGGCTATGCGGTGGACAGAATTGCCTTGTTGCGCAGCACCCTGGATGGTCTGGAAGATAAGTATCGCGAGCCCGGAAGTTCGTTCCAGGAACTCAGCGATGCGTTCCAGGTGGTGATGGGCGAGTGGGGCCGTTCCGCTGCGGTTATCTCCCGCTACATCGGTGGTGTGTATATCGACCGAACCCCGGTAGGCCAGACCGAGCAAACCC
>CAKZML010000248.1 GCA_937128475.1 uncultured Chromatiales bacterium | reverse complement strand
AAAGCGAAAAAATTGACGGGCTGTTTACCCTGTTCAGGGATAAGAAAACCGGCCAGCTCCAGATGCTGATCAAGAAGGATCAGCTGGATAAGGAATTCATCTACTTTGCCCAGACCGCCAACGGCGTTGTGCAAAGTGGCTACTTCAAGGGCGCCTACCTGGTCAATGAGGTGCTGTCTATAAGACGTTATTTCGACCGCATCGAATTCGTTGCCGAGAATACTGCGTTCTATCTTGATCCGAACAACGCAGTTTCCCGGGCGGCTGACGCCAACAAGATATCTTCGATTCTCACGGTGCAGAAGATTGTGGCCGAAGACGAGGCCTCGGGCGATATGTTGATAGCCGCTGACGGCATTTTCATGGCGGAGAAGCTTTTCCAGGTCAAGCCTACACCGCCTCCTGGTGCTGATCCCGCGACCACCTGGTCCATGGGTGCTCTGAGCGCCGAGAAGACCAAGATCACCGGAGCGCGGAGTTATCCTGATAATACTGATGTCGAAGTGGAATACGTGTTTGAAGATCCGGCAGCCAGGGGAGATTTGCTCCAGGGCGCGGACGAGATTACCGATGTGCGTAATATCGCTGTTCGGGTGATGCACAGTTTCATCAAGATGCCGGAGAATGATTATCAGCCCCGATTTGACGATTATCGGATTGGCTATTTCGGTCAGAGAGTCACAGATCTCACCTCCAATAGCGCCACGCCCTATCGGGATGTGATTAATCGCTGGAACCTGGTGAAGCAGGATCCGGCAGCCGAGGTGTCAGAGCCGGTTGAGCCCATCGTGTGGTGGATCGAGAACACCACGCCAGTCGAGTGGCGGGAGTTGATCAAGTCAGCCGCTGAAAAGTGGAACCAGTCCTTCGAGAAGGCAGGCTTCCGCAACGCCATGGTGGTCAAGATCCAGCCTGATGATGCGGACTGGGATGCCGGTGATATTCGTTACAACGTACTGCGTTGGACTTCTTCGCCTACCCCGCCATTTGGTGGCTACGGTCCGAGCTTTTCCAATCCTCGTACCGGGCAGTTGATCGGCGCGGACATCATGCTTGAGTACTCATTTATCAATCGTCACCTGATCAGTCAGAAGTTGTTGCAGACTAACGTGCCCGGATCAGACCCCTCATTTTTCTGCTCCCTGGGGCATGGGCTGAAGATGAGCAACATGCTCGGCTACACCCTGGCAACGGCCGCAGGGCTTGGTAGCGAGATGGAAGATCGCATTGTGCACGACGCCATACACTACCTGGTCCTGCATGAGTTGGGCCATACACTGGGCTTGAATCACAATATGAAGGCAACCCAGATGGCCAGTCGTGAACAGGCCTTTGATCCCGAATATGTTGAACTGCACGGACTGGCCGGCTCGGTTATGGATTACCCTGCAGTGAATTTCGCACCCGCGGGCAAGCTCCAGACCAACTTCTATGCAGTCCGTCCCGGTCCCTACGACGACTGGGCTATCCAGTTCGGATATACCACGCCCCTGGCCGATCCAGTGGCAGAGGCGGATCGCATGAATACATTGCTGGCTCGCTCTGTGGAGCCGGAACTGGCCTTTGGTAACGATGCGGATGACATGCGTTCCCCGGGCAAGGGTATTGACCCCAGGGTGAATATCTACGACATGAGCAGTGATGGCATTGGCTATGCGGTGGACAGAATTGCCTTGTTGCGTAACACCCTGGATGGACTGGAGCAGAAGTATCGCGAGCCCGGAAGTTCGTTCCAGGAACTCAGCGATGCCTTCCGGGTGGTTATGGGTGAGTGGGGCCGTTCTGCTGCGGTGATATCCCGGTACATCGGTGGTGTGTATATCGACCGAACCCCGGTAGGCCAGACCGAGCAAACCC
>CAKZML010000247.1 GCA_937128475.1 uncultured Chromatiales bacterium | reverse complement strand
AGGGTGCACTTCGTGCACCGATTGCACTGATAGCCCCCTGGTTGCAAAGTGACCGGACAATCAACATTGAACCTGGAGTGTGAATGGAAGAGCGGCTCATCCATCGTCGATTAACCCTCGTCTTCCAGGGAATCTTGTTTGTGGGAGTTGTTTGGGCGCTGTGGCATCAGCAATGGATGTCTGCGGTGATTACCACGGGGATCATCGTGGTAACCCTGGTCCCGCTATACCTGGAAAAACATTTTGAGGTATTTATTCCTCCGGAATTTGTGCTGCCCGCGATTGCCTTTGTGTTTGCCTCGGTCTACCTGGGAGAAGTTCATGGCTACTACTCCCGTTTCTGGTGGTGGGACATTATTCTTCACATGAGCTCCGGGTTCCTGCTCGGAACCATAGGCTTTTTGTTGGTTTATGTACTCAACGAGTCAGAAGACGTCGACCTGCATATGAAGCCGGGATTCGTTGCGTTTTTCGCCTTCCTGTTTGCGGTCGGCACCGGGGTGGTTTGGGAGATTTTCGAATTTACGATGGATGCTGTCTTCGGCATGAACATGCAAAAAGAGATGCTGGGGGATCCGTCCGGGTTGACCGACACGATGTGGGATCTGATCGTGGATACCCTGGGCGCCCTGGTGATCACCGTGCTGGGGTATGGTTACATCAAGAAGGCCAGGGACGAATCCTTTCTGGAACGCTGGATTAGCGATTTTATAGAAAGAAACCCACAATTTTTTCATAGACGGAAAAAATAGGACGTAAGCTGCGATTAACGTCCTAAAACCAATCCTGAAGAGTTGCCAATGACTGTCGTATCAAAAGTAAAAATATCCCCCCAGGGCCCCATGCTCTCCCGGTTCATCCAGGGCTACTGGAGGCTGGCGGACTGGGACATGAGTCCCCGGCAGAGACTGTCCTTTATCAAGGCTCACCTGGAACTGGGCATCACCACGGTGGATCATGCCCACGTGTATGGGAACCCTTCCTGCGAAAGCCTGTTTGGGGAGGCGCTGAAGCTGGAACCGGCCCTGCGACAGCAACTGGAGATTATTTCCAAGTGTGGCATCTGTGTGGGCGGGGCGAGATCGGTGGCTCACTACCAGTCAGGCCGCCAGGCGATCATCGACTCCGTGGAGGAGTCCTTACAGCGACTGGGTACGGACTACCTGGATGTATTGCTGATTCATCGCCCTGACTTTTTGATGGATGCCGATGTGGTGGCGGACACCTTTAACCATCTCAGGCAGCAGGGAATGGTGAAGCATTTCGGGGTATCCAATTTCACGGTTCCCCAGATGTCATTGCTGCAGTCTCGGCTGGATCAGCCGCTGGTTAGCAACCAGATTGAAGTAAACCCGATCAATCTTGATGTGCTCGAAAGCGGGATACTGGAAGCCATGCAGGAGGCCCGGGTGCGTCCCATGGCATGGTCCTGCCTGGCCGGTGGTGCAATCTTCAGCGACGCCTCCGAACCCATGGACCGCTTGCGGGCGACATTGAATGAACTCAGGGAAGAACTGGGTGCCGAGTCCATCGAGCAGGTGATTTACGCCTGGGTCATGAGAATGCCCTCCCAACCGCTACCCATCCTCGGGACGGGTAATATGGCCAGGATCACCTCGGCGGTAGCCTCCCAGGAGCTCAAGATGAATCCCGAGCAGTGGTACCGGGTGTGGTCGGCCTCCAGGGGACACGCCGTTCCCTGATCGCCAGCGAGGAGTCGATGCAGCACTGGGATAACCCAAAGCCGGATTTTAAATGGCCTGTCGTGATGGCCCATTCCATCCCTGCCCCCGCCAGTGAGGTGTGGGACGCCATCTCCATGCCCGGCAACCTGGAACTCTGTCATCCCTTCTGTGCAAAGAATCCTGTCCTCGCATGGCCGGGGGAGGGGGCGATCGATGAGATTCACTACCTGAGCGGCTGGGTCTTCCAACGTCGATTCTGTCGCTGGATCGAGAACGTCGGCTATGACCTGGAAATTGGCAAAAAGGACGGGCCGTCATCTTTTGTCTCGTGGCGAATCCAGGCGAGCGGCGAAAAAGAATCGGTCCTGCGAATAGCGGTCTATCCCTGGGCGCTACAGAATGTTCCTGCGGCAATACGCTGGCTGCCTCATGCCCTGCGACTAAAACCTCTGCTGGGACAGTACCTGTCTTCGGTAGTCCGGGGGTTTGAATGGTACATTGTCCGAAAGGAACCGGTCCCCAGAAACCAGTTTGGTTCTCACAAGTGGTTTTCCTGATCCGGTCACAATGATCCTGTCACCTCTCATGGTGCCTGGCAGGGCAAGAAAAAACCGTCGATTCCGCCGTCGAAAATAAGAGGTAATAACTCATGACCCCGACACTTTTTGCATTAACCGGTTTCGTGGCCTGGTCCCTGGCCCTGCTGGTGTTGATGGAAACGATCCGCTCCAAGATGGTGATGACCGGTGAGGTCAAAGCCAATGGCTTTAATCCTGAGAATTCGAATCTCTCGCCCTTCATGCAGCGGCTGGCCCGGGCCCATGCCAATTGTGTAGAAGGACTGCCGATATTCGGCGGCCTGATGCTGATCGCCGTGGTTGCCGGTCAATCCGCGGTGACGGATTCGTTGGCGCTGGTTTTCCTGTGTGCCCGTGTTGTGCAGTCGCTTATTCACCTGTCGTCGCTTTCGGCCATTGCGGTCACCTTGCGCTTCAGCGCCTTTGCCGTGCAGATGGCCATTGCTGTGTACTGGGCGTTTGGCTTGCTTACTGCCTTCTCCTAGCGTGACCCCTGCTGATTGGGTTAGGCTCCGGGTCGGTCTGGGCCGGGGGTACTCCTTCGGTCATTGAATAATCACCCTGGATAGAATTTATGAGTTACCTGGACGAGGTAGGCGAACGAGATGGCTGGCGTTGCTGGTTGTGTGACGAACCGGTGGATCGGAATATGCCGTCCAGGGATTCCCGTGGGGCCAGTGTGGACACCCGGATCACCAAGGCCCGCGCCAAGAAGATGAAGAAGGACAAGGTCAGTCCCCCCTCGGAGCGCCTGGCCCATGTGGGTTGCAACACCGGCAAAGGCGCCCTGGAGCCGGTAATTGAATGGCCCTCGCATTTGTTTGTCGTGGATCCGGCGCCGATCATTCCCACCGCCGAGCGTCTTGAGCGCAAGGGAGGGCGTGAGACCATGGCCCGTTGCGCCAGCAACGATGATGCCCAGGCAGTTGCCGACTGGCTGGTGGATCGTATGTCACGCCTGCATCCGGGTCTGGCGGTGAGCAGTCGAATCGA
>CAKZML010000246.1 GCA_937128475.1 uncultured Chromatiales bacterium | reverse complement strand
TTGATGGTGTGCTCGTGATCGGCCAGGTGTTTCTGGGCTTCGCCGTAGCGGTCCTGCCATTCGCTAAGTTCTTGTTGCAGGGACTCCGTGCTGGCTAATTTATCGGCCAGGGCGGTGAGTTCGCTCTCTTTTTCCTTGAGCGCCTTCTCCAGGTCTTCCTGCTTTTTCTTTCGCGCCTTGATTTTTTCACTTAGCTTGGCGATCTGGTCTTCGCTGGGCTTCAGAAGCTTTGCCTTGGATTCTTTTGTCGTGGCGGTGGACTGGGTCTTCAGGTCAGCAATTTCCTGGTCGCGCTGAACCAGTGTTGCCTGCAACGCGGCAACCTTGTCCTCCCACTCATCCAATGCGCTATTGAGCATCGCGAGTGCGCGTTCTTTTGAGGATTCAGCTGTCATTATTTCTATCCGCCCTTCGACCTGATATTTCGTCCTGAGAAATCGCCAGTATCATGTTTAACCCCCACTCCTTTGGGTCAACTATCCCGAGCCTGAGCAGGTTTTCCATAATCAGCTGTATTTTTACCATTAACTGGCCCCTGTATAAACAGCGATCAGGTCACATTTTCGTGGCTTACCCCTATATTTATCAATAAATTACGGTGTTTTGTTACTTTTCAGCCCAGGTTGGACCGGGATTCCTGTTCCGGCGCTCTGCCTGGCAGTCAGTACCAGGGCCCTCACATCGGCCAGTAATTCTCTGGAATCAAACACGATTCCGTCTTTAATCGTGTAGCGAACGCCGCCCACCCGGACGGGCGTGTTGTTTTCGTCTACCCGCAGCGCTCCGGTGCCAAAAAGCACCTTGAAGTTCCGCAGGGGGTTTTCCTCGACAACCACCAGGTCGGCGAGTTTTCCGACTTCCACCGAACCGATATCCCGCTCCATACCCAGAGCCTCGGCGCCGCTTAATGTGGCAGCGCGGATTACCTCCAGGGGATGGAAGCCGGCTTCCTGAAGCAGCTCAAGTTCCTCGATGTAGCCAAATCCGTAGAGTTTGTAGATGTAGCCGGAGTCGGAGCCGGTGGTAACGCGTCCCCCATGGTTCTTGTAGTCGTTCAGGAACAACATCCACTTGCGGTAGTTGTTCTTCCACGCGATTTCATCTGCTGTGCTCCAGTCGAACCAGTAGGATCCATGTGCGTTCCTGCTGGGGCTG
This sequence comes from uncultured Chromatiales bacterium, assembly GCA_937128475.1. GTDB lineage: Bacteria > Pseudomonadota > Gammaproteobacteria > Steroidobacterales > BM003 > CAKZML01. The sequence continues at coordinate 52,811 of CAKZML010000246.1, read as the reverse complement.
TAAAAGTCCCAAAGCGAGGGCAGGGTGTAGTCGTCGTGCCACTCCGCTCGTCGAGCGCTCATCAGGTCGCGGCTGGCCTCGTAGATGGTCAGGGTCGGATCAATGGTGAAGTCCAGGCCGATCAATTGATCTCGCACCTGTTGCCAGCGTTTCGATCCGGGCTCGGCTGCCTGGGCCCAGAGTCGACCTGCCTCGGCAAAGCGGTGCTGTTCATCGTTGTAGTTGTAGTCAGGCGGGTAGTCCTGGACGGTACGATCTTCAAACAGTGCTTCGGGAAGTCCGTACCAGTGCTCCATGCTGGTCAGCCCCCATTGTGCGGTGTCCAGCACGTTGGCCCGTCCAACCTCGAGTTGTGCGTGATGCATGGCGGTACGCAAACCTCGTTTTTGGGCCTCTTCCAGTGCCGCCTTGAGAATGTCGGGACGGGCGCCGAAAAACTTGATGCCGTCGGCACCCTTGCGGGCAACCTCTGCCACCCATTTACGGGCCTGGTCGGGTGTACTGATGGGCTTGTCCGCTCCCTGGCCGAAGAAAGCGTACGCCTTGATCCTGGGAGCAGTGATGCGGTTTTGTTCGCTCTTTTTCTTGTGGTCGAGCACCCACTCCAGGCCATTGCCGCTACCGGGTTCTCTTACTGTGGTAATCCCGTGGGCCATCCAGAGTTTAAGAACGTACTCCGCGGGAGTGCCTTGCTCACGGCCTCCAAGGTGACCGTGCATGTCTACAAAACCCGGCAGTACGTACATGCCCGCCAGGTCCATTTCCACATCGCCCGGTCGTGCCGCAGGCCTGGAGGCCGGGTCAATCGGAACTCCCGGGTTTCCGACGCTGACGATCTGGGATATTCGGTTTCCCTCGATCACGATGTCCATCGGTCCCTGCGCAGGGGCGCCAGTGCTGTTGATCAGGGTGATGCCACGGAGTATGAGGCGATCGTGGGGGCCGTCACCGCGGTTGCGAGGAGGAGCTTCGGGAATAGAGTCTGCTGCAGCCAGGCTGGAAGTGAATAGCAGACACACAGATGCCCACAGTACGGCTCTTTTTAGTCGCATGTTCCCTCGCACAATGTTTGATCGACGACCCCAGCATACGCTTCAGGGTACTCACGAAACAAACATTCGGAGGATCAGATCAGGCCATCTTTCCAGGGGCCGGTGATGGCCAGGGTGATGCCGGGAACCTGGATGTTCACAAATAGCCAATCACCATGGAACGTGGCGCCGCACCATTCGGAGGCGCGGAAGTCGCCCTTGATGCCATTAACCTGGCTATCCAGGACAACCTGGTTACGGGCGAAAGTGAAAAGCTCGCCGCCTTCCGTCATGGCCACCAGTTGTTGTTCGTTGCGGCCTCCGTCCTCGCACATCAGTAGCCCGCCTCGGGGACTGGCGGCCAGGTTATCCGGATGATTGAGCTGTTGCATGCCTGGGGATTCCAGGATCAGTTCCAGGGATTCTTCTTTCGTATCGTAGGCCCATATCTGGCCCAGGCCGGATGCGCCGCCGGTGGTGCAGGCAAAAATAACTTTCCCATTGGCGAAAATGCATCCCTCGCCTCGCCGAAAGATGGCGCCGCCGTCGTTATAGCCTTGCATGAATACACCCATGCTGTTGTGGGTTCTGCGCTGGTGGGCGGTGTCGGGTTTGCGGATGTCTACCCACTGGGCGTCGTAACGGCTGCCTGGTGGCAAGGACTCGGTACGCAGGCGACCGTTGTCCCTGGCCTTGAGCATCTGCAGTCGTCCGCCTTCCTTGAGTTTGCCAGGGGTGTTTGGAAGGAACCGATAAAACCCCGAGGTGTCGTTGTCCTCGGTCATGTAAACGAAGCCGCTTTCCGGGTCCACAGCGCAGGCCTCGTGCAGGAAGCGGCCCATATCCTTGATGGGGTCAGGCTGGGTGTCTCCCAGGGCATCGACTTCAAATACATACCCGTGATCGCGTTTGAGCCTGGAGCCATAGCCCCGTGAGGACAGGTCTTCCTCGCAGCTCAGCCAGCTGCCCCAGGGAGTGGGTCCGCCGGCGCAATTGGTCATGGTCCCGCCCAGGGCGGGAACGCAGTCCAGCCATTCGCCGCTTTTTGAATCAAAGCGGATGCGGGTGACGCCGCCGCCGGCCCTGGAGTCGTAAGTGAGTTCACGAGGCGCGAAACTGCCTGTCTCGTTCCAGATTTCGTGGTTACGCAGCAGGGTTAGAATTCCATCCTGTTCCAGCACGACCGCCATGCCGTCATGCCGCGCAGGGGTCGGGTTGCCGTTGGCCATGGGGTCATTGCTCCAACCGAAACTGCGGTAACTGAAGCCCTCGGGCAGGTCGATAAGCGGCAGACCGGTGGTCAGGTCTTTGACCCGTGCCAGGGGCCCGTAACCGGGAGATTCCGGTATCGGCTTACCCGGCTCTGCGTAGGCCAGTCGCTGGCCAAACAGGCTAAGGGTCGCCGCAGCACCGAGGCCAAGAAAATCTCGTCTGTTAAGCAGGGATGCCTGTCCGCGCTGACTTTTGCGGGGGGCTTCGGATTTATAGAGGTCATTCATTATGCAAGGCCGCTGTTTAGCTAATATCTGACGCTACAGTTAGAATTTGCACTGGGGAAGCTATTTATTCAAGCGTGGGATACCGAGTGGGAAAGATTGTTGTCGCTATATTACTGATGGTCCTTGCTGGATGCGCCGGGCAACCTTCAAGCCTGCTGCCGTATGAGCTGGACGTTCCCATGCAGGTGCTCACCGTGCCCGGGACGCCCTCGGTTATCGATGGCCGAGGCAGTTACAGGGAGTTGTTTTGCGCGGACCTGGAGACTGATCCGGAGTTCTCGGAAGATAATTGTGAGGATTTTTTGCACAAACTGGTGGATGAGCCGGCCGGTACGGGGCTTGCACCTGAGATGGTCGCTGACCTGGCGTTTAAGGTCGTGGTTGTGCCCGGTCTGTTCAGCGACTGCGTGGAATCAATCGCAACGCCTTTCGAGACCAGTGATGAGGCGCTGGCATCCATAGGGGTAGAAAAAGAATACCTGCCAATCAGCGGCCGCTCCGGGGCCGACGCCAATGCGAGATTGATCGCTAATTACATTGCTGCGCTGGAACTGGCTCCCGGGCAGCGACTTGTATTGGTAGGGCATTCCAAGGGGGTGGTGGATATTTTGCAGTTCCTGGTGTCCTTCCCCGAGTTGGCCCAGCGGGTCAGTGCGGTGTTGAGCGTAACCGGTGCGATAAACGGTTCACCCAGGGCGGACGATGCCTACGAGGACTATCGCGAGTGGTTGGCCAATGTGGACCTGCTGACCTGCGATGCTGGAGACGGATTGGCGATGGATCATCTGACGCGGCGTTATCGCATGACCTGGCTGGCCAATAATCCGCTGCCGGATGATGTTCCTTATTACTCGCTTACGGCATTTGTTAACCAGGATGATGTGGGTTTGAATTCAATGCGTGGATATCGGGCTCTGGCCCAGATTGACCCGAGAAACGATGGCCAGTTGCTGTTCTATGACCAGGTGATTCCCGGTTCGACTATCCTGGCTACCATGAATACCAATCACTGGGCGGCGGCCATCCCGATGCGTGAGACGCACCCGGTCCTGGCGAATACGATTGTGACCAATAACCGGTTTCCCAGGGACACTATGTTGAAAGCCGCGTTACGGTTCATATACCAGGATCTTGCCGAACAGGTCCCGGCAAGCGGGATTATCCCGTCCAGGTAACGATGTTGTTGTATTTCTAGCGGCGATGATCGCTAATGAAGGTTAATTCGGGAGAGCAGTCTGGTGACAGTAAGAGGTTTTTTAACAGGTCTGGCCATGTTGCTGGTGGTAACGCCGGGGCTCAGGGCAGAAACGGTGTTTGTCACGGATGAGCTTAGATTACGCCTCCAGGCGGAGCCCACAGATACCTCGGCCGTAGTGGCCAACCTGGGTAGCGGAGATCGCCTGGAGTTGGTGGACAGGGCGGGGTTTTATTCCCTGGTGAAGACGGCTGATGGCAAGGAAGGCTGGGCCAAGACCGCCTACCTGATTACCGAAAAGCCTGCCCGTGCCCAGTTGTTGGAGTTGCAGGCAGAATTTACAGCCCTCCAGGACAGCGTGGGACCGGACAAGCTCGAATTGGCCAGTGTCCAGGAGCAGTTGCAAGCCACCGGGCAGAAGCTTGAACAAAGCCAGGTCGAGGCCAGTGCCCGAGCCGCACGGCTTGAGCAACTGGAACAGGAGAACGTCGACTACCGACAGCAGTTGGGAATCGGCGAATGGAAAATGCCCTGGCGGTGGGCGGCGCTGGGGATTGGATTTTCCCTGTTGGCCGGGATCGCCCTGGGAATGCTGTGGTTTGACAGCCGCAGTCGGAAGCGCCATGGAGGCTTCCGTATCTACTAACAAGGCAGGAGGCCTTGATTATGAGAGGGATTTTACTCGCCCTGCTGGTACTGTTCGCAGCCCCGGCCCAGGCGCTGAATTTTGAACAAGTACTGATCGATACCGGTTTGCGCCTGGGTGAACCCGCCCGGGTTGCAACGCTGGATGGCAAGCCTCATTTGCTGGTGGTCGGAACCGATGCGCAGGGCGAACAACAACTGAGAATTTACGGTCTCCAGCACGGGGCCGAGGCCAGTCTCCAGCTTTCCCTGGAGTTGGGTTCAGAACTGCTGTTTATGGATGTTGCCCGGGTGCCCGGCGGTGAAGCCCTGTGCTTCCTGGATCCAAAGGGTGTGGTCTGCCTGGATTTCTCATCGGGAACCCTGCGCAGGGCCCAGATGGTATCCAGCCTGTTTCGCCTGCCCCGAAGTTCCTCAATCGTGAGTAGCGATTTCATGCAGGATCTAAACGGTGATGAGCTGGACGATATTCTCGTCGCAGACTTCAGCGGTTTACAGGTTTCCATCCAGGCCGCCAACGGTGATTTCTCTTCGCCCCTGGCGTTGTCTGCGGAGCCAGAAATGAATCTGAGCGAGAACTCGGTACGTTACCGATCACCAAGAACCCTGGTAGCCGATGCCAACTTCGATGGGCATGATGATGTGCTGATGGTGGAGGATCGCAGCCTGCGGGTTTTTCCAGGTAATGCTGCGGGTGGATTTGACGCCGAGGCCGTGGTGCTTCCGCTGGAACTGGACTTACCGTCCCGGGCTCAGTTGCGTGAATGGGATAACGACCGTGGCGATATCGACCAGAGTAATCTGAGCATACGGCGGATAGACCGAATTGCTGATCTCAACGGTGATGGCGTGGCGGACCTGCTGACCACGGCAACCCACAGTCGCGGCGTGTTCGACAAGAGCAGTGATTTTGCGATTCATCTCGGGCGCAATAACAAGGGCTGGGTGAGTTACTCCCGGGAACCCGACAGCACACTGGTATCCGAGGGTATGCAGTTTGATTTGCTGGTAGAAGACCTGGACGGTGACGGTCGCAAGGACCTGGTGGTCCCCTCGGTTCGCCTGGGCCTGGGCAGGGTCATTAAAGCCCTGTTTTCCGGAACCATGACCATGGACCTGGGGTTTTATCGTTCTGACGACCAGGGTTTCTATACGGGTAAACCCAATTTCAGCGCCTCGTCAAAATTGCGTATAGACCTGAAAAAAGGTCAGACCGATGTGCCGGCAATCCTGGCGGCGGATTTTGACGGGGACGGGATAAAAGACTTGCTGGTTCAGCAAAGCCGCGAGGAATTGAAAATCACCCTGGGTGACGGTAGTGAGGACTTGTTTGGTGGCGCCAGTCATCGGGTGACCACCTTGCTGCCACGAAACGGTGACAGAATTCAGCCACTGGACGTGGATGGCAATGGCCTGAATGACCTGGTGATTCAGTACCGGGGGTCGGACGGTGAAGATCTTGAGGGCAAGATCAGGGTGATGCTGGCCCTCTAGCCCCCAGGTCGGGGCGTGGTTGCAGCCGCAGACCGCTAGCTGCCTGGATGCAGCAGCCACTGAACAAATCATTCTCGAGTATTAAGGCCACGGCCTGGGCACTTCCCAGGGTGCTTCGATATGGATTTGGGCGGTGGTGCACGATGCTGCTTTTTCGCATTCCAATCCCAATTGCCCAGCCTCAACGGGCGGGTTCGGGGTCGTGAAATTTACTGTGTTTTGGCCTCCCGGACGAAAAGCCTATTAGCTACATGGGATTGCGGGCCGGGGGCAGGTTCAGGGACCTGGCCTGAGCCGGCTATGCTCTTCAAAAGTGACGGTTTTTGGTTCATAGTTCGGGATTGTTCGGGGGCTGGTCCGCCGAAAAACCATCGACCTTATGAGTTGGAGTCAGCATGACGGCGGATAAAAAACCTGCGGCAAAGTTCGGCACGGTGTTTTGCAAGCAGATGGCGATTGCCAATTGCAGCAAAGGTCAATGGAGCGAGATTGATTTACAGCCGGTCCAACCCTTGTCGCTGCATCCCGCGGCTCATGTACTGCATTATTCCAGCACAATTTTTGAAGGTTTGAAGGCCTACCGCTGGGCGGATGGCGAGGTGCGTGTGTTCCGCCTGGAGCGTCACCTTGAACGTATGCGCCAGAGTGCTGAAGCGATGTGCCTGCCCTTTCCCGGGGTAGAGTTGGTTCGCAAAGCTATTTTCAAAGTAGTGGAAGCGGTGCGTGATGAAATTCCGAACCTGCCCGAATCGCTGTATATCCGTCCCTGCCTGATGGGCACCTCGCCGGACATCGGTGCGGCGGCACTGCCCAGCGCCGACGCCTGCCTGTTTGTGCTGGTGTCGCCGGTAGGGGATTACTTTGCCGGCGGCCTGCGTCCGCTGCGATTGCTGGTTGCCGACAAGACCATGCGCACCACCACCCAGATGGGTCGTGTGAAGACCGGTGGTAATTATGCTGCAGCCCTGCGGATCACCATGGAGGCGCGTAAGGAACATGGCGTGGACCAGGTGTTGTTCTGCCCGGATGGGGATGTGCAGGAAACCGGCGCGGCCAATTTCCTGTTGATCGATGACAAACGAATCCTGACCAAGGCCCTTGATCCGTCCTTCCTGCATGGGGTGACCCGTGACAGTCTGCTGACCCTGGCCCGGGACATGGGTTACCAGGTCGAAGAGCGCGCCTTTACCGTTGATGAGTTGCTTGAGCGCTCCGCCTCCAGCGAGGCTGCCTTGTCTGGCACCGCGGCTGTGCTGTCGCCGGTAGGTGAGCTGGTTTGCCGAGGCAAGACCTACAAGATGGGTAATGGCGAGGTTGGTCCCAACGCGATGAAATTGCGCAAGGCCCTGACGGACGTGCAGGGCGGGTTGGCGGAAGATCGCCACGGATGGTTAACCAGGATCTGAGTATGAAAAGCCCGGGATTCCCGGGCTTTTTTTTGTCAGCTCAAGCCTGGTCTACTGGCCACAAGTGCAGGGGTTTTCCTTCCTGTGTCAGTTGCTGGTATTCCCGCAGCATGCCCAGTAGCGCCTCGTCCCGGGAGGCGTCGGTTTCCAGTTGACGCACCCTGGCGCTCTGCCAGCGGGCCCCGTTGATGCCGCGCTCGCAACGTTGCCGGATGATATCCAGCATTCGCCGGCTTTCCGATGAATCCACCCCTATCATGTCCAGCCCTTCCTGGGCGATGGGCAGGTTTTCCAGGATCAATTCTGTTACCGGACGCTCCCTGGGGGAGACCGGTTTCCGGGTTGGCCACAGCAGCTGGGCGTCCAGTCCTGCCTGGGCGGCGCGGTAGAAATTGTATTCGGCGTACTGGAACGGCATGCCTGGCAGTATGGATTGCATCCGGTTGGCCCAGCCAATGGTGGCGCCGAGCAGGAAAGCGGAGTTGGCGGTCATATCCAGCGGCGTCGGTCCCGAGGGCAGGGCGCGCAGTTCCAGTCGAAAGTGCCCCCCCAGGGCCGGATCGAAGATGGCCCGGTTCCATTGCCAGATGGTGCTTTGGTGCATGGCAAGTTCGGACAGTGCCGGCACTCGCCCGGCAGCGACCTCATCTCGTGGGTCCACGCCAGAGCAGATTGGCAGTATGGGCTCGAATAGCATCACCGACTCGGCAAATTGTTCCAGCGGGCTATTGCGCATCCAGCCGTAACCGAATGGCACTCTCGCTGCGCGACGCCAGGCAACCGGGGCGGTACTTCGGCTGTCTACCGACTGCTTGAATAATGCGATTCGGGTTTCATCCCAGAGACGGCAACCGAGGAAGTACGGAGAGTTCCCGGAGATCGCCAGGGCCAGGGGCGTAACCATCTGGGCGGCGTTAAACGTGGCAGCGAATTTATCCGGTGCCACGCGCAGGTGCAGTTGCAGCGAGGTGTTGCTGCCTTCGAGCACCACGGTGTTTGAGGTCGCGAGCAGCTGTTCCTCGCCGTTGATATTTATCTGGAATGACGCCTGTCGCTTTCTGCGCAGGGTTTTGGCCAGCAGGTTATAGCGGGGCAGGTTGGTGATGGCCTCGTCACCCAGGTCCTCGCGACGCAGGGTGGGAAGAATGCCTATCGCGGCAACTGAACCGCCGTGAGGCGCCGTCGCCTGGTCCATAAGTGAGATGCCACTGGTCAATTGTTGCTGGATATTGGCAAACGGGGCGCCCCTGGCTGCCACCGGGTCCAGGTTGAACTCCAGGCTGAACCGGGTGACTTCTGGCTGAATTCTATGGTCCAGTTCCGGGCCAAGGGCCTCGTGGCTCACCGGTAGAGGTCGGCCATTGGCATCAATGATGGTGACTTCCAGTTCGGCGCCCAGGGAACATTCGCCTTGCCCGAAATCCTTTTTCTGCAGCAAGGTTTCCATGGCTTGCAGACAGTGCTGCAGCCTTTCTGAAAAAAGGCGGTAGTCCTCGTCAGTCAGGTTTTCCCGGTCGATCTTCTGTCCCATGAGCATTGTCTCCGTTGAAATGCTCCGGACAACCATTGGCGATCCCTTTCGCCGCGGCTGCACCTGGTATTGTTCATCTACCCGTCGTGGGATCCTGAGCTATCGGCTCACCACGGAGAAGCAGGGTTTGTATTCTGTGGTAGGCAGGCGCATGCGTTTTTGCGCCACGAAGGCCTTGAGCAGTCCCGAAAGCATATCGGCCACTTCCGGTGTGCCGACGATTTCAAATGGCCCGTGCTCCTCAACCATTCCAATTCCGTGTTCTTTAACATTTCCGGTCACGATACCTGAGAACGCCTTGCGCAGGTTGGAGGCCAGAACATGTGGTGGCTGGTCCTGGTGCAGGGAGAGCTCGCGCATGGATTGGTGAGTGACCTCGAAAGGTTGCTGGAAGTCCTGGTCCACGTTCAGCATCCAGTTGAAAAAGAATGCATCACTGCGTTTTTCACGATAATTCTTTACTGCCTGCGCGCCTTCGCTGGCCAGCCTGGCAGTACGGGCGGCATCGTCAATCACGATTTCGTAGCGCTTGCTGATTTGCTCGCCAAGCATGTTCTTCAGGAACTGGTCTATTTGCTGGAAATAACCAGCTGCGCTTGCAGGTCCGCTGAAAATCAGCGGGAAGGGCAGGTCAGCGTTATCCGGGTGCAGCAGGATTCCAAGCAGATAGAGAATTTCCTCAGCGGTACCCACGCCGCCAGGGAAAACGATGAAACTGTGGCCGAGCCTGACGAAGGCCTCCAGGCGTTTTTCGATGTCCGGGAGGATCACCAGTTCATTCACGATGGCGTTGGGTGGCTCCGCGGCAATGATGCCGGGCTCGGTCACGCCCAGGTAACGACCATTGGATATGCGCTGCTTTGCGTGGGCGATGGTGGCGCCTTTCATAGGGCCTTTCATCGCTCCGGGTCCGCAACCGGTGCAAATGTTCATGCCGCGCAATCCCAGTTCGTAGCCCACATGCTTGGTGTAGTCGTACTCTTCGCGACCGATGGCATGGCCACCCCAGCAAACCACGATGTTGGGGTCTCCGTTGCTACGCAGGATTCGTGCATGACGCAGGGCGTGAAAGACGCTGTTGGTGATGCCGGCGGAACTGGCCAGGTCAAAGGCGCCTGAGCCTGCCAGGGTGGTCCGCATATACACCACGTCGCGCAACACGGAAAACAGGTGTTCGCGTAAGCCGCGGATCATCTTGCCGTCCACGAACGCCGCTTCCGGGGCGTTGGTGACCTTCAGGCGAATCCCGCGGTCTTGCTGAATAAGTTCGATGTCAAAAGACCTGTACTGGTCGAATACCTGCTTGGCGTCATCGACTTCACTGCCGGAGTTCAGGGCGGCCAGGCAGCAGCGACGAAACAGGTCGTGCATGCCACCTTCGCCCAGGTCGCGCAGTCGCTGAACTTCCTGTTGGGATAAAACTTCAAGACTGCCTTCGGGGGTGACGGTTGCGTCCATACTCTTATTCTCGCTAGACCGGATCGTGTCACTGGCCTGTTCTAAAAAAAATCCGTCCCGGTATCGAGTTCCGGGCGCTGATTGGGTTTGCCAATGACTACGTGCTTATTCGCGGTTGCTATCGACCAGTTCCCGTCCCCGCTCTTTGGCAGCGTGCAGGCCTGCCAGGTCAGAGTCGAATCCGTCCAGCGTTTCCTTGGCAATGACGGTGGAATTATCACCGTCGTGACTGACTACTGAGAGCGTGTACGACCATTTGCCTTTTGCCGGTTCCACTTCCGCCACGATTTCGTGTTTTCTGTAATGCTCAACGGCCCGCTTCTTCGCCATATCCTTCTCCTGTATGAGCTGGCGCTCAATGCCAATCATACCACCAGTGGGAGCCCCAGACTGGTGCTCCGAGAGGGTTCCAGGGCAGATCAAGAGAGGTCTTGATGCCCGGGAATTCGCCTGCCTGGCGTGCCCCGGATTGGCTGGCCAGGGGCACCGGCTTGCCTCGAGGCGGTCTTGCTGACAACAATGGTGGCCAGATTTAGACTGTGCAGAGAGACGAATGATTGAATCGGATATCGGTGTTTTAAGTGTTTTAGTGGGAATTGCCGCCCTGTTTTTTCGTGTTGAACAGGTCACAAAGTGGCGCATATTCAACTTTTTTCCGCCGCTGCTGTGGATTTATGCCACCCCGATGATCCTGAACAACCTGGGAGTGTTGCCAGGCGCATCCCCGGTCTATTCCCAGCTCAGTGAGTTGGCGCTGCCGGTGTTTATTGTATTAATGCTGCTGACGGTCAATGTGCCCGCCGCGGTGAAGGTTATGGGCGGGGGCGTGCTGGTGATGCTCATGGGCAGCATCGGCGTGGTGGTCGGCGGTGTGGTCTCCTACGTGATAGTGCACGGCTGGCTGGCGGAGGACGCCTGGAAGGGTTTTGGCGCCCTGGCCGGAAGCTGGATTGGCGGAACCGGAAACATGGGGGCGGTGGCCGCTGCCCTGGAAACGCCGCCCTCCCAACTGGGGCTGGCCATCCTTGCGGATAACCTGGTGTATGTGGTCTGGCTGCCGATCCTGCTGGGATCCAAGGCGTTTGCCGAGAAATTCAATGCATGGGCCAGGGTGCCGGCCGATCGGCTGGAGAACATGGAGCGCAACGCGGCGGAGCTTCACGTGGAAGAACGACCGGTGGCCATGCGTGAATACCTGTACCTGGGTGTGCTCGGTTTGGGGGTTACCTGGGTTGCCAGTTCTTTGGCTCCGATGTTGCCCGAGGTCGAGCCGGTGCTGAGTACGTCCACCTGGCGGGTGATCCTGATTACCACCTTCGCCCTGCTGCTTTCGACGACCCGTGCCAGCAAACTGCCTGGCTCCCAGTCCCTGGCAACGGCCATCGTTTATGTGTTCGTGGCGGGCATGGGAGCCCGGGCCAGCCTCTCAGGCCTTGCCCAGGCGCCGGCCTTTGTCATGGGCGCCTACATCTGGATTTTTATTCACGGGGCTTTCTGCCTGGCCGGGGCATGGATTTTCAAAGTGGATGTACACAGTGCGGCGATTGCCTCGGCGGCCAATGTGGGCGGTGCAGCGTCAGCGCCGGTGGTGGCAGCCTACCATCGCCAGTCCCTGGTGCCCGTGGCGATTCTCATGGCACTGATCGGTTATGCGCTGGGCAACTACCTGGCGATACTCACCGCCCAGCTGTGTCACTGGGCGGTCAGCTAGGTGCTTCCTAGCTGATACCCAGCCCGTCCCACAGAACCTTGGCCAGGGCCAGGGGTGCAACGATGCGCAGCAAAAGCTGCCATGCCTTGAACATCATGCCGTCTGGCAGGCCCAATTCTTCCCTGGTGCTTTCAGAGGACAGGATCCACCCGGCGAATATCGCGATCAATATGCCGCCCACCGGTAGCATCAGGTTGGTGGTCGTGAAGTCCAGCAGGTCGAACATGGTCTTCCCTTCCAGGGGTGCGAAGGGCAGGGGGTGAAAGTCCGACATTACGTTGAAGGAAAAGACTGTTGCCAGGCCGGCTCCCCATGCTGCAAAACCGATCACGGTGGCGGTGACACTGCGTTTGACCTGGCGGCTTTCCTGGGCCCAGGCCACCACCGGTTCCATCAGGGCGATGGAGGAGGTGAGCGCAGCAAACACCAGCAGCAGGAAGAAGACTGAGCCGAACAACGAACCCATGGGCATATTGCCGAAGGCGATGGGCAGGGTGACAAAAATCAGCCCGGGGCCTTCAGCCGGGTCCAGGCCGTTTCCGAATACCAGCGGGAAAATGGCCAGCCCGGCCAGTATTGCCACCAGGGTATCGGCGAACGCGATAATGACGGCCGCCTTGGGGATGTTGACCGTTTCCGGCAGGTAGGCGCCATAGGCAACCAGGATGCCCATGGAAACGCTGACCGAGAAGAATGCCTGGCCCACGGCCGAGAGCACCACTTCCGAGGTGACCTTGCTGAAGTCCACCGCGAATAAGAATTTGATGGCGCCTGCCATGTCACCGGCGACGGCGGCATAAAGCACCATCAGCAGCAGCATGATAAACAGGGCTGGCATCAGGAACTTCACCGCTGATTCGATGCCGTTTTGCACCCCGCGGGCCACGATGGCCACGCTGAGTCCCATGAATGCACTGTGCCAAAGAATCAGGGTCCACGGGGAGGCCAGCAGTTCTGCGAACTGGCCGCTGGTCAGGTTGGCATCAGCACCGGAGAACATCCCCGTGGCGAGCTTGGGAATATAGGCCATCGCCCAGCCCGCAATCACGCTGTAGAAACTCAGGATCAGGAAGGCGGCGCCTACGTTCAGCCAGGCGGTGATCTGCCAGCCACGGCTAGCTCCGGCATCGGTGGCGAGTTTTTTGAACGCCTCAACCGGGCTGCGACGGGTTCGCCGCCCGATGAGTAACTCGGCCATGACGATGGGAATCGCGATGGTCAGTACGGCACCGATGTAGACCAGGACAAAGGCTCCACCACCGCTGACACCGGCGGTGTAGGGGAATTTCCAGATATTCCCCAGGCCGACAGCAGCACCGACGGCTGCCATCAGGAATACCATGCGTGAGGACCAGTTTTTCTGAACGTCTCCGGTATGCACGGGGGCGCTCCTTATGTTTGAGTTGGCGTATGCAGGAGCACTGATTATAACCAGACATTGAATCAATAGTGGGGCTTGAGTTTCTGCCCGTTGATCGCAACACTGTAGTGTAAAGTCGGTTTCGACTCCTGGATCTAGAGGATTACATCAATATGCCTGGCCAATTTGACAAGACAACCATGCCGAAACCCGAGGCTGCCCTGCCTGGACGAGCCCAGGCGGTTAGCGTGCCTGAAAGCCATTTTGTGAACGGACACAGCTTGAAGGGACCGTTCCCCACAGGATTCCAGCAGGCAATGTTCGGAATGGGGTGTTTTTGGGGTGCTGAGCGCCGTTTCTGGGAGGCTGACGGGGTCTACAGCACTTCGGTGGGCTACGCTGGCGGGTATACGCCTAATCCCAGCTACCAGGAGGTCTGCACCGGAGGCACCGGCCACAACGAGGTGGTCCAGGTGATCTTCGATCCGGCGCTGATCAGCTACCAGGGGCTTCTTAAACTGTTCTGGGAGTCTCACAACCCCACCCAGGGCATGCGCCAGGGCAACGATGTGGGCACCCAGTATCGCTCGGGTATTTACACTTTTGGTGAAGACCAGCAGGCCGAGGCATTAGCCTCGCGGCAAGCCTATGACCAGGTCCTGAAGAAAGCCGGCTACCAGTCCGTGACCACCGAGGTGTTATCGGCGCCGGTGATGTACTACGCAGAGGACTATCACCAGCAATACCTGGCCAAGAACCCTGCCGGGTACTGCGGGTTGGGGGGTACCGGCGTTAGTTGCCCGGTGGGATTGCCTGCTCCCTGAGTGTTGCTAGCCCGCCTCGGAGATCACTACCGGGGCGCCGCGTTCCAGTCCCAGGCCGTCTGCGGCACTGCGCTCTGCGCAGGCGATTTCAATGACTCCGAAAGAGTTCACCAGCGCCAGGTATTCCCCCGGCGTCACCTGCCCGTAGGTTTTTAGCATGGGGAACTCGTGCCCTGCACTGCGTACCACGGGATTGGAAAAAGACGCCAGCAGTGACTGGTCTATATTGCTGATCAGGTTGCCGAAATGATCAACGGTTACCACCACCCCGTGAACCGACGCGCCAATTTTTTCCGGTGCTTCGAGAATAGATGGCACCAGGTCCCGGGTGGGTTTGCCTACATCCCTGGGTAACAATCGGCCAGCGGCAATTTCCGCCGCCAGCGGAGCGAAGATGTCCCGCCCGTGAAAGGTTGCGCTGACATGGTCCAGCCCCACGTGGGCCACGCTTTGCTCGTTGATTCGCCATGCTTTCCATGGCGCCTGGTCGTTGCACAAGGGTTCCAGCAGGCCGTTGTCCGGGCCAAGGAATGCGTGGCCATCACGCAATACCAGTATCAACTCCCGGGAGCTTCCAACTCCGGGGTCAACCACCGCGACATGCACGGTTCCGGTGGGGAAGTAGGGGTAGGCCCGGGAGATCCAGAATCCCGCCTCGGCTGGCCAGTGCACCAGGCACTCGTGGGTGAGATCCACGATGTTGGCCTGGGGCAGTCGACGGAGGATTTGGCCCTTCATGGTGCCGATGAATGGCCCCTTGTGGCCCACGTCGGTGGTTAGTGTCAGGACGCCGCAAGGGCTGAAGTCGGAAGATGTTGAGCCGGACATAGCATGCTTACCTGGTCTGAATTGGTTACCCCGATGCTAGGGTGCTTGAACGGCTGAGGCAATGGCTGTGAGCGGATAGGCCTGGGGAACCGGATGCCGACGCGCTGTCAGGGCAAATAGTGCCCCGGCCAGTGAAGGCCGGGGCATGTATTGGCAGCAGCCTAGTCGTCGTCTCCGCCGCTTATGAAGTTCGCTGCCAGGGCTTTTTGCACAGGCGGTGGAGCCTGCTCGTAGTGGCTGAACTCCATGGTGTAGGAGCCTTCGCCCGCGCTGTGGGATTTCAACTTGGCGTAGTAGCCTTCCATCTCCGCCAGGGGCGCCTGGCCTTCCACGACGACCTGGTTGCCTGACAACATGCGTTGATCAGAAATCCTTCCGCGCATACTTGAAAGGTCGCCGGTTACGCCCCCTATGCTGTCAGCCGGCACGTTTATGTGCAGGTTGACGATGGGTTCCAGGATGATCGCCCCGGCTTTGCTAACCGCGTCCAGGAAGGCTTTGCGACCGGCGGCCACAAATGCAATTTCCTTGGAATCCACCGGGTGGTGTTTACCCTCGTGGACCGTGACCCGGATGTCCTGCAACGGGAAGCCTGCAATGGCGCCGCCATCGATAGCACTGCGGACGCCTTTCTCCACCGCTGGAATGAACTGCCCGGGAATCGTGCCGCCCACCACCTTGTTCTGGAATTCGAATCCTTCTCCCCGTTCAAGGGGTTCGACAGACAGGTATACCTCGCCGAACTGGCCCGCGCCGCCGGTTTGTTTCTTGTGACGGTGGTGACCGTCGGCCTTGCGAGTGATGGTTTCCCGATAAGGAACGGTCGGCGGGCTTGTTTCCACCTCTACGTTCATCTGGTCTTTCATCCTTTCCAGCACGATTCTCAGGTGCAGGTCACCCATGCCGAACATCACAGTCTCGTTAGCCGAAGCATCGTGCTCCAGTCTCAGGGAAGGATCTTCCGCGATCAGCTTGTGCAGGGCATCGGACAGTTTTTGTTCGTCGCCTCGATTTTTAGGCAGCAATGCCAGGCCCAGCATCGGCGGGGTAAGTTTGATTGACTTGAGGTGGTAGTTATCCTCGTCATGGGAATCGTGTAAGACAGCATCGTAGAACAACTCGTCAATCTTGCTAATAGCGCAGATGTCGCCAGGAATGCCATGGGGAACTTCCACCATGTCCTTGCCCTGCACATTGTAAAGATGGGCCACCTTGATTGGCTTGCGATGGTCCCCGACAAATAACTGCCCACCTGACTTTATTGTGCCCTGGTGAATTCGGAAGATGCCCAGCTTGCCCAGGTAAGGATCAATCGCAATCTTGAACACTCGCGCAATGGCGTGGGCATTCGGGTCAGTCGACAACTCTACCGGCTTGGCATCGCTGCCTTCGCCTTTAACAAAGGCTGGAGGATTGCCTTCCAGGGGATTGGGGGCTAATTGGGAAAATATTTCCAGCAGTTTGGTAATACCCACGCCTGTCTCGGCGGAGGTGAAACAAATTGGAATCAGGTGTCCTTCTCTGAGTGCTTTTTCAAAGGCGTCATGCAGCTTGCCCGGAGAAGGCTCTTTGCCACTTTCCAGGTAGTCTTCCATCAGCGATTCATCGACTTCCACGACCTGGTCGATCACTTGCTGATGAGCTTCTTCGACTGAGCTCACTGCAGTAGGTTGGCCACTATCATTGAAGTAGCAATCTTCGACTGCGGCGCCACCTTCTGTGGGCAGATTCAGCGGTAAGCACTCGGCCCCAAAGATTTCCTGGATTTCGGCCACCAGCTGGTCGATGTTTCCTATCCCCTCGTCGATCTTGTTGACCACGATCATCCGGCAGAGCTTGCCGCGCTTGGCGGCTTCCATCATGCGTCGTGTTCCCAGCTCAATGCCTTGCTGGCTGTTTATGACAAGTACGCCGGTTTCAACTGCAGAGAGCACGCTGATCGAGCGGCCCAGCAGGTCCGGGTATCCGGGGGTGTCCAGGATGTTAATGCGATGGTTTTTGTGATTGAAGTGGCACAGGGCCGGGTTGATGGAATGCTGCATCGCGCGTTCCTGGGGATCATAATCACAAACAGTCGTTCCCCGACTCAATTCACCGCGGGCAGGAATCGTTCCGGCTCGATGCAGCAGAGCTTCCGTTAACGATGTCTTGCCCGCGCCGGCGTGACCGATTAGCGCGATGTTCCGGATATCCGTGGTTTTGTATTGGCTCATAATTGACGGCCTTCCTCGCTAGGTTTCACCTTGGGCGACAACCCCGGGCGGGCTGTGCCAGTTAACATGAATCCGGGCTAGTCCGGGGCCACATTGAGTAGCGGGCACAATCCTGCGCAGTTGTCTTCCCTCTCTTGTCTTTGAATTTAGACGCTCAATGTTGACGGGTATACAAGGGTAAACCGAAGTATCGCTGGTTTTTTGCCAGTTCGGAGAAAGCCCTTCACCACCGGTAAAGCCAGGTCATGGCCCCTGCTTATCCCCGCATCGAGAAGCTAACATTATGATTGTTATAGGGAATGAGGTTTTTCCTGAATGACCTGGCTCATGGTTTAGGGGCTTTTTGGAGGTCGGGAGCTTGACCTGGTTCCTTGTTGGGAGCCCAATTCAGGCAAGTGTTTCATTCCATGAAAGGGGAAACTCTCTTATGCCGACCCGGTTCTTGATTCTCCTGGCGATGTGTTCGCTGCTTGCCGCCTGTGCTCATCACAGCAGTTCGCCTGATGTTTACTCACGCAGCCAGGCCAGAAAGCCTTACACAACCCAGTTTGGCGAGGTCACCGGCGTGCGGACAGTAAAGATAGAAGGTGAGGCCACATGGGTAGGAGGTTGGGGCGGCTATATCGTGGGCACCGCAGTGGCTGGCCAGGCGACCAATTCGGCAGTCGGTGCAGCGGTAGGAGGCATTGCGGGAGCGGTTGCAGGCCAGGCAGTCGAGAAGGCCGCCACCGGAGAAATCGGACTGGAGGTTGAGGTCATGCTGGACAATGGCAATCTACTGACCGTGGTTCAGTCTGAGGCCATTCACTTCAAACCCGGGGACAAGGTCAAGGTCTTGCGGCGCGGAAACCACGAGGCTCGGGTACAGAGGCGTTACTGATTTCCCGGGATGGCCGGTTAATCCGATTGCACGGATTCAGGCGATGGGGGCGAGCCTATCTGACGGATATTATGGGGTGGCGCAATGGTGTATCCCTGGACAAAATCGACGCCAATTTCCTTCAAGGCTTCCAGGACGCGCTTGCTTTCCACTGACTCGGCGATCACTTCGCGACCCAGTGCGTGACCCACATGGGTTATCGCCTTCACGATTTCGAAATCCCCCTTGTCGTCGGCCAGGTCTCGAATGTGGGCGCCATCAATCTTCAGGTAGTCCACGTTGAGGGCTTTCAGGTAGGCGAAAGAGCTTACCCCGGTGCCAAAATCATCCAGCGCGAATCTGCAGCCCAGTTCGCGAATAGCATTGATAGTTTGGTTGGCCTTTGTCAGGTTGGACATTGCTGCGGCTTCGGTGATTTCGAAGCACAACTTGTGGGGAGGTAATCGCCCCTCTCGCAACAAGTCGGCCACGATATTCGGGAAATCACTGTTTTGCAGGCTGTCCCGGGAAATATTGATAAATACCCGAGCAATATTTGCCAGCAGTTTGGGGTTCTCGCTAAATGCTTTCAGCGTATGCTCAATCACCCAGTAATCAAGATTTCCCATCAGGTTGTAACGTTCAACCGTGGGCAGGAATGCTCCCGGGGGAATCTGTCGTCCGTTTTCGTCCATCATGCGGACAAGGACTTCCAGGTACAGATGGTTTGAGGCTGCCGGCATCACCGGGACGATGGGCTGCACATCCAGTGTGAATTCATCGTTGCGCAGGGCTTTTTTGACCTTGGCGGCCCACTGGATTTCACCCCTGTAGTGCCCCAGTTCCTTGTCGTCCGGCTCATAGATATGCAGCCGGTTACGCCCTCTGTCCTTGGCGGTATAACAGGCGGCATCGGCAGCAGAAAGCACGTCCGAGACGCTGTTGAACGATTCGTCTATCGGCACCAGGCCTATGCTCACCCCCAGGGTGAAATAACGCTGATCCCAGACAAACTTGAATTCTTTGATGGTGCGCAGCAGGTTTTTGGAAACCTGTATCGCATTTTCCAATGGGCAGTGATTAAGCAGCACGCCGAACTCGTCGCCGCCGAGTCGGGCAATGGTATCGCCCTGGCGAATCCTGGCTTGAAGCACCGCACCCAGCTGTCGCAGCAATTCGTCGCCGGCAACATGACCGCAGTTGTCATTGATGATTTTGAATTTATCCAGGTCGAGATAGCAAACCGCGTACTCGGCGGTGTTTGCCTTATTGGCTTCAATGACCCGTTCAACCCGGATTTCAAATTCCCTACGATTTACCAGTCCGGTGAGTGCGTCATGACTGGCGTCATACGACAGTTTCTTCGACTGTTCGTGGGCTTCGGTAATATCTGTCAGCGCACCCTGGTAGTACATGATGTCGCCAGTCTGACTTCGAACCGCTCGGGCATTTTCCAGTACCACGATTTTGGTTCCATCCCGCTTTCGCAGGACCAGCTCGGAATTGCGTATTTCACCTTGTTCCTGGACGGTCTTGGCCCAGTTTTCACGGGAGTCCGGATACATGTAGACATCTTTTGCGATGTCCAGCCCCAGCAATTCCTCTTCGGACTCATATCCGAGAAGTCTCACCATCGCCGGGTTTGCGCTCAGGAACTTCCCGTCTATGGATGTCTGAAATACGCCGGCCGTCACGTTCTGGAACAACTCGCGATACTTGGCTTCCGAGGCTTTAAGCGCTATCAGGGTATGGGTTCTGTCGGTAGCGTATCGCAGGGACTTCACCAGCAGGTTGCTCACTATCTGCTGTTTGACCAGGTAGTCCAGCGCGCCTTTTTCGACTGCGAGTTGTCCAAGGTCTTCATCTTTCTGGTCTACCAGGACGATGATCGGAACATTACCTGCCTTGGGATATACCCGCAGAAATGCAGCGATTCCCTGGGTGTCAGGAAGCACCAGGTCCATCAGGATGACGCTTAGTCCGCCTAGCCGAATACGTTCCAGTGAGTTAGCCAGTGTTTCGGCTACCTGGATGTCGTAGTCATCATGCTTTGCATTAGCCAGTTCGCCTCTTATGAGACGGACATCATCCGGATTTGCATCTATTAGTAGTAGAACGGGCGCCGACTGGGACACTCCAATTCACCTTTCTTGTGAGTTAACTGCGCAAAATCTGTCGTGGTGTTTTTAATTAAATGTCCTTTTACAAGGGGTAAACTAACCCACTCAGCGTCAATCCGCTAGTAGTTCAACCGTATTAAGTCTTACCGATTATTCCTGTTCCGCCAACTCCAAATGTACGCGTCTATTGTGGCGCCCCTTTTTCTCCGTCTTGACCACGCTGGCGAAGCCGATTTCGGCGGTATTACGTACGTGGGTTCCGGCGCAGGGTTGCAGATCCAGGTCTGAGATCTTCAGGAGCCTGATCCTGCCTGCATCTTTAGGGGGCGCTGCCGAAAGCGTTCTTATCAATTCCGGCTGGGCCGCCAGCTCTTCTCCGGTAATCCAGATAGTGGAAACCGGGTGACCGGCCTGGATGAGTTCGTTTAATTGCTGATTGACCCCATCCTTGTCCACCGGTTCTTCCATGTCGAAGTCCAGGCGGCTTCTCTTGGCGGTGATATTCCCCCCCGTCACACCGTGGGGTAGCACCACGCCCAGCAGGTGCATGCAGGTGTGCATTCGCATATGTATGTAGCGAAGATCCCAGTCCAGGATGGCCTGGACTTCCGTGCCGGTTTCCGGCCACGGCTGATCGGCCTCGGCCAGGTGGAGAATTTCCCCATCTTCGCGTTTGCGGGTACCGGTGAGTTGCAGGCGTTGGCCATCTGCCCATTGAAGCCATCCGGTATCGCCAGGTTGTCCGCCGCCCACCGGATAGAACACTGTCCGGTCCAGGACAATTCCCTCTGAATCCAGTTCCACTACCTTGGCCCGGCAGTCCTTCTGGTACGCGTCAATTTCGAAAATGGCCTCGGTCATGCCTGGGTCCTCGCTGGGGGTTACTGTTTTGCTTAACGCTATCACAGCTTTGCCATTGGCTGGGCAGGGCACGCGAGGGTTGGCGATTTCCGGTACGCCGGGAATGGGGTGTGCCAATCCGCGTGTTCCGGGTTCTTTCACAAGGCTAAAAAAACAGCCAGGGAAGTGGCTTGCGAGGACCGGATCGGGGAAGTTTTGCGCAAAAGTTATTTTTATCAAATTCAGACTGGAATTAGTCTAGAGCTCGTAGGGTATTGAATTTAGTGGACTGCGGATTGTTTGCATACGAAAAAACCGAGAGCCCCCGGGGTGCCTGATTTGACCGCTGGATTTTCCAGTTCTAGTGTTGGAGACGAACGCTAAGGAAGCCTTGAGGAGGTTAGAGATGCCAATAGAACACCATCCTCTTGACCAGGAATTTCCAGAGTACGTCCGGTTGATGCGCCAGTTGCATACGATGGACGAGGGATTCCGGGACATGTTTGAGGAGTACACGGTTCTCGATTCACGAATTTATAATATTGACGAGGACATCACCCCGGCCGCCGATCACTATGCAGAGGATTTGAAGAAGCGCCGTGTCTATTTAAAAGACAGGCTCTACAACATGTTAGTCAAAGCAAAGAACGACTAACGATAATTTGATTGGTGCGGCCGCCCGGCGACACCAATCGCCGGGGGCCGCGCCAGTAGTTGCACCAGGCCGCCGGTTCGACCACGGGTTGGTTTGGACCAATCTTTTCTACCCTGCAGCTTAAACAACCCCATCCCCGCTTCGTTGGAGTCCTGGTCTTGTGGGCCGGGTCAGTCTATAGGTTTGAGCAGCTCGTCCAGGTGTTTACGCAGTTGGTCGGCGCGTTGTCCTGGCAAAGCGAATTCCCAGTCTTGCAGTTGCGCTGAGTAGCCACTGGCTTGTTCGGTGGTCACTGCATTTTCCCCCGGCATGGCCTGGGTGAAAGAAAAGCTGGCCCAGGCCGGGCTGCCGGGTCCGATGGACAGGGTAATCAACAGGCCATCCCGGGTAGTGAATGTGACCGAGGTGGATTCCTCCGGCCCGGTGCCGCCCTTGCGCCTGACATCGCTGAAATTGAGCCTGGCCAGAGAGCTTGCGATGCCGTTAGCGGCAAATTCCGAGATGGGTTCGCGGCCCACGGGCAGGTTCTCAATGATGAAGTTGTCGCTGGAGTCTTCGAGGCTGGCGATGGAGAGGGTATCGCCATCGTCATGCTGAACGTCGACCCGACTGATCTGTTTTGCATCAATATCCAGGATTCCGGTTTGCAGCCAGTTCATCGCATCGGCGTCCATGACGAGACTTTGGTTTACCAGTAGGCCAGCCGCCTCCCCGGTGCGACGCACATAGTGACTGTTGCCCATGGCGGATTTGCCTATGATCAGGCCGCGATGGGCCTCACCCAGTTCGATGGTCACACCCAGGTTCTGCGCGTCGGGTGTTTCCGGGTCCTGTATACCGAGCCGGGAATACATTTCTGGCCTGGAGGTTTTTTCTTCGAGGATTTTGGCGTCGGCCAGTATCAGCAACGCGCTGCGTAACTTCCCGCCGTCTGCCGGGTAACCCTGCTTTTCCTCCAGCTGCCACTGACCATTGTTCAGGCGGATGCTTACCACCTGGTTATCCGAATTTCGGATGACCAGCCCTGTGACGTCATTAATCTGCTCCCGAAGACCAGGGAGCATGGGCTGTCCTGAATGCAGGGAGGCGGTCGTCGTGCGCTGTGCTGCCTGCCACCAGGCCAGGGCCAGTATGACGATAGCCAGTCCGAGCAGGGCGCTGAGTTTTTTGATATTCATATTGCCTACCGGTCCTTGCGCCGCTTTCCTGCCAGGCCGATCCAGAGGATTAGCGCCAGGGTAAGCAGCAAGGGAATCAGTCCGATGTTGACGAATCTGAGGACGCGTCCCAGTTGGTCGATTTCCTGGTCGAGTTCCAGTCTTACCAGTCGCAGTTCCTTGCGGATACGGACTTTTTCATCAAGAAAGCGCTGCAGTTCCTGGCTCTGTTCCTCGTTAAGCAGCACGGCGTTTTGGTCTGCTCGTTGGGATTGAAGTTCGCTCAGGCTTTGCTCGGTGACCTTGAGTTGTTCCTCAAGTTTCTGCTCGTTCGCTTGCAGGCGCGCCTCGGCCTCACGACGCAGGGATTCCACCCTGCTGAAGGGGCGGGTGTAGCCGGCACGCCCGCGGATACTTATCAGGTCCACGCTGCCGGATAGGTTGTCCAGTGAATTGACCACCAGGTCGCCGTTGTTGGCAAAGGCGGTGGCCAGTCGCTGTCCCATAAAGCCCTGGACCTGTACCCAGAAGCGGTCAGTCAGCAGGTCGGTGTCAGCTACCAGGATCATGGTGGCATTTCCGATGGATTCGTCCAGGTGCCCGGTCTTGTCACCCTCTCCGGAGCTGTCCGGGTCTGTCAGGCCGCCGGGAAAGGCGCTGGGCAGGTGGCCGGTGAGCCTTGCGGCCACAGTGTACTGCTGGCCGGTGGGCGAGAATCCGTTGCGCAAGGCGGACGGGTCGGGCATGAAGTCGAAGCGGTCGGCAGTCACCGGCATCGCCCGGGAACTGCTTTGCAGCAGGGGCGTCATGTCCAGCGGGGAATTTTCTTCCAATTCGAAAAAGCCGGGGGTCGCCATGTTCACCACATCCAGTTGTGAGGTGATGATGTCCTCTCGATTCAGCTGTCCGTCACCGAAGCCCAGGAAAGACAGGTGCCTGATGGAGGGGCGCCCTGGACCCATGGTGACGCTCAGCGCCAATTCCTCATCGGCGAGAACCTGTCCCGGGTTATAGCGTATGCCCCAGGCACTGAAGAGGGGTCCCAGGTTCGAGCTTGGTCTTGCGCTCCTCGGAGCCATTGGATTATTGGGGTCGACACCGGATAAATCTGATTCGGCGAATGGATCCACGAAAATCAGCATTCGACCGCCACCCATGACGAACTGGTCTATGGCATACATGGCTTGTTCAGACAGGTTCCGGGGATGTACCAGGAGCAATAACTCTATGTCGCTGGCGATCTCGGTGAACCCCGGCGACAGGGTCCGAAATTCGAACAATTGTTCCGCCTGGTCGGCGATGACCCATGCCTGGCGCATCTCCCGGCTTACCGGATCGAAGTCTCGCTGCATCGGCAGGGTGCTGAGCAGTCCGATTACCGGACGCTCTGGATGATCCAGGGCGTGTACCAGCTTGGCCAGGTCGTACTCCAGGAAGTTTTCCTTGTCCGGGTGAAAGAAAGAAATGGTTGCCGCGTCGTCCACCATGTTGGTGCCGGCCAACCCTAAATAGATATTCTCGCCGGCGGCGCCTATGGGTACTGCGGTCAGGCCAAACTCGTTGGCCATGTCTTCTTCCTCGGAGAACGGTAACGGGTCGATCACTCGAAGATTAATCTTGTCGTGGGAATTGGCGGCGAATTCCTCCAGCAGTTCTCTTACCCGGTTGGCATAGTTTCGAACGGACGGAATATCCCTGCTGGCTTCTTCGGAGTAGAAGAAATACAGATTAATCGGTTCCTCAAGCTGGCCCAGGATGTTCCGGGTTCCCTCTGACATGGTGTACAGCTGGTTCTCTGTCAGGTCCCAGCGGATGTTTCTGAACAGGCTGTTGCCAGCCATGACCACCGCCAGGAAAAGCAACGCCAGTACCAGCAGGGTCCAGGAGTCGTAGGTTCTTTTATGTCCCTTGGCCATGGTTTATTCCGCCTTCTTCAGGTCGAGGACCACGACATTTGCCGCCAGCCAGGCGGTAATCACGGCACTGAAATACAGCAGGTCACGCAGATCTATCACCCCTTTGGATATGGAGTTGAAATGAGTAAGAAAGCTGAAGCTGGAGATGGTGTCCACCAGTAACTGTGGCGCCCAGTCCCGGAACAGTTCCAGCACCAGGGGGAAGCCGCTGAGCAGGAAGCCGAAACACACCACCACGGTAAGGATAAATGCCACCACCTGGTTGCGAGTGGTGGCGGAGATGCATGCTCCAATGGCCAGGAACGCTCCGGCCATCAGGAGACTGCCCAGGTAGGCTGCGAGAATCGCGCCGTTGTCCGGATCCCCAAGGTAGTTCACCGATAGCCACATAGGGAAGGTCAGTGCCAGGGCGATGCCGGTGAAAGCCCAGGCCGCCAGGAATTTACCCATTACCGCTTGCAACAGCGTGATCGGCAGGGTCATCAGTAACTCAACACTGCCGGACTTTCTTTCCTCGGCCCACAAGCGCATGGAAAGGGCGGGGACCAGGAACAGGTAAAGCCACGGGTGGAAGCTGAAGAAGGGTGACAGATCGGCTTGTCCGCGTTCGTAAAATCCACCCAGGAAGAAGGTGAACGAACCGGCAAGCAACAAGAAGATCACGATGAACACATAGGCCACCGGTGTGGCGAAGTAACTGCGAAGTTCACGGCGGAACAGGATCATTGCGGCGTTCATGGCCTTGCCCCGGTGGTGATGCTGCGGAAGACGTCATCCAGCTTTCCCCTCTGCACGTACAGTTGGCAGGGTGCCAGGCCTTTTTCCACCAGCAGTTGCTGGAGTTGCGGGAGAATCTCCTGGCCCGCGTCGGGGATAGCCTTGAGCGACAAACCATCGTCGAGTCTTTCCACTGCGGAAACCGGGTCAAGTTGTTCCAGCGCCGTGGCCAGGTTGGCGGCCTGGCTACTGTCTCCCATGACCAGGTGCACAGTGTTATGCCCGGGGGAGCGGGCCGCCAGGTTGGTCGGCGTGTCATCAGCCAGTAACTTGCCCCGGGAAATTATCATTGCGCGATTACAGACCGCTTCAACCTCTTCCAGGATATGGGTAGAGATGATAATGATCTTGTCGTTGGACATATCTCGAATCAGGTCCCTGACCTCGTGTTTCTGATTCGGATCCAGGCCGTCGGTGGGTTCATCCAGGATTAACACCCGGGGATCATGAAGCACAGCCTGGGCAAGTCCTACGCGCCGTTTGAAGCCCTTGGACAGGGTGTCGATATTTTGTTTCAGGACCGATTCAAGGGCTAGCTTATCAATCACATAGTCCAGTCGTTGACGCCGGTGTGCGCCCTGCAGACCGCGCAAGTCGGCGATAAATTCCAGGAACGCCAGGGGGTTCATTTCACCGTAACTGGGTGCGCCTTCGGGCAGGTAGCCAATCTGCTGTTTGCACTGGATGGGGTCGTTTTCCACATCGTGTCCGTACACCAGTATTCGTCCCTCGGTGGGGGCGATAAAGCCGGTGATCATTTTCATGGTGGTGGATTTTCCAGCGCCGTTTGGACCGAGAAAACCCAGCACTTCCCCGGGGTTTACCGAGAAACTCAACTGGTCGACAGCGAGCAGGCTGCCGAAGCGTTTTGAAACAGATTGGGCTTCAATCATGGCTTGGAATTCCGATGGTCAGCCCATCCGGGGCGTTCCTGTGCAAGTTTTGGTATGGCTCTGAATTCTTCATCTGCTGCGAACAAATTTCAACCCGCTGGCCCGGGGCGGGAGTGTTACAGGCTTTGATGCACAGGTATGCTGGGATTCTCATCAGGTCCGGGTCACGAGAGTGTAGATATGAATTCAAGAGTACTCCACCTGTCATTGTTAGGTCTGGTTGCGCTTGCAATGGCGATCTCGGCATACCAACCCTTTGATCGGGCGACATGGTACCTGGAGGTCGGGCCGGTGCTGATCGCTGCACCTGTGCTCTGGTTTACTTACGATCGTTTTCGCCTGACCGATATCGTCTACATATTGATTGCCATCCATGCACTCATACTGATTACCGGTGGCCACTACACCTATGCCCGGGTCCCAGTGGGATTCTGGGTGCAGGATGCGCTGGATCTCGCGCGCAACCATTATGACCGCCTGGGGCACGTGGCACAGGGTTTTATTCCGGCCATGATTGCCAGGGAACTGTTGCTGCGTAAGACGCCGCTGCAGCGAGGTGGTTGGTTGTTCTTGCTGGTGACCTGCGTGGCCCTGGCAATTTCGGCCTTTTACGAACTCATCGAGTGGTGGGTCGCGTTGTATATGGGCGGGGAGGCCGATGAGTTCCTGGCCACCCAGGGCGATATCTGGGATACCCAGTGGGACATGTTCCTCGCCCTGTGTGGAGCGATATTGGCCCAACTGAGTCTGTCACGACTTCATGACAGGCAACTGGCGGCATTGAACGCCAACTGACTCAGGGTGTACCAGGCGACTCTTTCAGTGCCAGCTTGGCGATATTCCGGGTCATTCCCCGGAATATCATCCCGTGCAGGGGAAGCAGGGCGTACCAGTAAAGTAGTCCCGGCAATCCGGCAGGATGAAAATACGCGTTAACGCTAAGGCGCCGCTGGTCGCCAATGTCTTCAATCTCGAATTCCAGCACCCCGGCTCCGGGCATACGCATTTCCATTTGCAGGGTAAGGCTCCGGGAGCGTTCCATACCAATTACTCTCCAGGAGTCCACGATGTCTCCGACCTGCAGGTCCCTGGGGTGACGCCTGGGGCGTCTGAAGCTGGGGCCGCCGACGATCCAGTCCAGGGCGCGCCGCGCGAACCACAGCGCGTCGGCATAGAAATACTGGTGCTTGTCTCCGATCTGGCAAATGGTTGCCCAGAGCTGTTCGCGACTGGCAGTGGTGAGAATATGTCCTGATTCGCGCTTGGCATAAAAGCTGTACTCGCTATTGAAGCCGCGGCAGATAATTGCGCCTTCTACCCATCGCGCGACGATTTTGTTCTCTCTGTCTGCCGCCAGTGCCGCCCGGGCGGACTCGCGAAAATTCATCAGGTACTGGGGAATCACCTCGCGAAGCGTGGGGCCGGTGGAGACAAAGTTGTACTGCAGTCCCTCCATCAGGGCGCGGGCGATGTTGGCAGGAACCGAGGTCACCAGGCGCAACCAGTAGGAGGACAGTTTCGGAGTCAGTACCGGTACCCGGAAAATGTGCGGGTGCTTGTCCACCAATTCCGCATACTGCAGCATCATTGCTTCATAGGTGAGGGTTTCGGGGCCGGGCGCGTCGTAGATCAGTCCCTCGGTCTCCGGCAGGCTGGCAATGCCTGTCAAGTATCCCAGGATATTGTCCAGGGAAATGGGTTGCGAGAGAGAATTCACCCAGCGGGGAGTCACCATGACAGGCAGGTGATTCACCAGGTCCCTGATTACCTCCCAGGCGGCTGAGCCTGGTCCAATGATCATCCCGGCCCGCAGTTCGGTCACCGGGACCGCGCCTTTCCTGAGCAAGCTGCCGGTTCGTTCCCGGGATTCGATGTGCCGTGAAGATTTGGTAGTTTCGGGTACCAGGCCGCCCAGGTAGATAATGCGCTGCAGCCCGCTGCGCTCGGCCGCTGCAGCAAAATTTGTCGCCCCTTGCCGCTCAAGCTCATCGAAGCGACTGCCGGCCGCCATGGAGTGCACCAGGTAGTAGGCGATGTCCATACCCTTGAGTGCTTCATCCAGTGATTCGGGTTCGAGCACGTCTGCCCGGACGCATTCTACGTCCTGCCAGTTTCGGCCTTGCAGGACTTTCACCTGCCGGGCTGCCGCCCGAACCCTGTGCCCCTGTTGTTGCAGTTCAGGCACCAGGTGGGTGCCGATATAACCGCTTGCGCCTACGACGAGAATGTTGGCCATGGATAAAATGGTCCGCAGGTAATTAATGTAAAGGCATTCTAAACACTTGGACACCCAAGTACAGGGTGTGTTCCGCATTTTCAATATTTGTTCCCCGGTGATACTTTTATCCACAACCCTTATGCAACGGCGAGGTGAATCATGCATCCGGATTTTTGGCACCAGCGATGGGCCCAGAACCAGATAGGTTTCCACGAGGATGAGCCGAATGCGTACCTGAAGAGTTACTGGCGTGATTTTGCCGGTGAACCGCCGGGCAGGGTGCTGGTGCCCCTGTGTGGAAAGAGTCTCGATTTGCGTTGGCTGGCGGAGCAGGGCTGGTATGTGCTCGGCGTTGAATTGAGCCAATTGGCAGTTGAGAACTTTTTCCAGGAGTGGGGCAGGCAGCCTCGCGAACAGGCCTCGGCTGAGTTTCGTTGCTACAGCGCCGAGGGGATTGAAATCCTGTGTGGGGATTTCTTCCACCTTGAGCCGGTGCACCTGGAAGGGGTGACCGCGGTGTATGACAGGGCGGCCCTGGTAGCCATGCCCCAGGACCTGCGGGAGAACTATGCCGCGCTGCTCGGGTCGCTGCTTCCTCATGTTCCACAGATGGTGGTGTGTATCGACTATGACCAGCAAGTCATGAACGGCCCGCCCTTCTCGGTCTCTCCCGAGCAGGTGAAAGCGCTATACAGCGAAAAATTCGATATTGATGTGCTGACCAGCAACGATGTCCTTGAGGACAACGCACGCTTTAAGCAACGGGGGCTCACTACCATGCAGGAAAGCGTTTACCACCTGCGCCCCCGGCAGGACTAGCCGGATACGCCCTGTCAGGCTTTTGCGCTGGGTCTTGCGGAAACCTGTTGGTACCAGCGGGCCAGGTTCTGGCACTCTTCCGGTATGCCTATTTTTCGCCACCCGGCAAATTCGATGGTGACCTGGGTGGTGATGTCGGCCACGCTATAGTGGTCACCGGCGACAAACTCGTTGTCTGCCAACTGCTGGTCGAAGGCCCTGAAAAACCTGTCCAGGCCGGCTTTGCCCCGCTCGATCAGTGCCTCGATCTGGGGTGAACCACCCTGGACGCCGGGCAGTGATTTGTCGGCGAAAAACGCTATGGAGTTGCGAACCACATCCGCCGCATGCAGTAGTCCGGTGAGTTCCGCGCGCCGACTCCACATTTCCACCCTGGCCTGTTCCAGCGGGGTGCTGCCAAACAGCGGTGGCTCCGGATTCAGGGCCTCCAGGTAGCGGCATATCGCCATGGATTCGCTGATATGCGTGCCGTCATCAAGTTCGAGCAGGGGTACCGTGCGGAAAGGATTCCGCCTGGCGAAATCCTCGTCGAACTGGGCTTCGGTCCCCAGGTCCACCGCTTCCAGGGGAATCTCTATTCCTTTTTCCGCCATGAATATGCGTACCCTGCGCGGGTTTGGGGCCCGGGTGTAATCATAAAGTTTCATGGTTTTGTTACTCCTGGGAATCGGTATCGTGTTGATCGTAGAGATAGGCTCGGGCTCGCAAGAGTCCCGCAAGGGTCTTGCCATCGCGAATTCTGCCGTCCAGGGCCATAGCCCAGGCTTCCTCGAAATCCACCCAGTGCACTTCCAGTAATTCGTCTTCTTCCGGTGCTTGAGTGACCGCGGACAGGCCCCGGGCCATCCACAGGTAGATGACTTCGCAAAATACTCCGGGTGAGGGCAGCATTTGCCCCAGGGGAGTCCAGTCCGATGCGGCTACGCCGGCTTCGTCGGCCAATTCCCGCTGGGCGGTTTCCAGGGGAGGTTCGCGTTTGTCGATTTTCCCTGCGGGGAGTTCCCACAGCCAACCATCTGCGGCGTGCCGGTATTGCCTTAGCAGGCATATACGATTTTTTTCGTCCAGGGCAGCCACGGCTGCGCCACCTGGGTGGCGAATCAATTCAAGCCGTGTGGTCACACCGTTGGGTAGGGTGACTTCGCTAATGTCCAGGTCGATGACCCTGCCTGAATAAACCCGGCGAGTGATGTGCTCGGATTTCGAATCCTGGGTCATGACTCCTCCGTCACCTCGAGTGAGTTACCGCAGCCCCGGCAATAGGTTGCATCATCGTCGTGGCCGGTTAATCCGCATGCCTTGCACTGCTTGTTGTTGTGCCGGCGACGCACCATGACTTGTCCCAGTTCAGCGGCGAAGATGCCGGTGGGTACCGCGATAATGCCGTAGCCCATGACCATGACCAGGGAGGCAATGAACTGGCCCAGCGGTGTCTGGGGGGAAATATCCCCGTACCCCACCGTGGTCAGCGTGACCACCGCCCAGTAAATGCTCTCCGGGATGCTGGTAAAGCCGTTCTCCTCGCCCTCAACCAGGTACATGATGGATCCGCAGACCACCACCAGGGTGAACACCACATAGATGAAAACCAGGATTTTTCGGCGGCTGCCATTTACCGCCTCCATCAGTGCATCGGCTTCACCCACATAGCGAGTGAGTTTGAGAATCCGGAAGATGCGCAGGATTCGAATGATGCGGATGATCAACAGGTAACTTGCACCCTGGACGATCAATTGCAGGTAAGCCGGCAAGAAGGCCAGCAGGTCCACGATGCCGTAGAAGCTGCGGGCATACGTGCGCTTGCTCTTCACGCAGGCCAGTCGCAGCCCGTACTCAATGGTGAACAACACCGTGAATGTCCATTCAAGGTTGTAGAACCATTGTGAATACTGGAAATTGAACTTGCTGACGGTGCTCAGGGCCAGGACCAGTACGCTGACCAGGATAGCCAGGATCAGCGAAACGTCGAAGAGTTTCCCGGTGGGTGTGTCGTGCTTGAAGATAAGCACGAAGAGCCATTGCTGCCAACCGGCGCTGCCGGCCTCATGCTGGCCGTCGGTGAGCAAGTGTTTGGGATAAGGTTTCATTTATTGATACACCAGAACCGCGTCTGAGCCCCATGGTAGCGCAGACTGGCCATTACCGGTGCAGGTGGTGGCTATTATCCGGATTCTGGTGGCGCGGGTGTCTCTATGCTTTCCGGAACGAAGGTCTCTGACCTGGAGTCGGCCTCGAACAATCGGCGCAGATCCTCTGCAGCCTCCCGGGAATTTTGGATCAGCATGTGCTCGTCATGATGGATTGCATGCTGTCTTACCAGGTTCTTCTCATCGTGTTCCCGGAATCGCGTGACCGTGTCGACGGCCATTTCCGGGGAATCTCCCAGCTCTACAAGAACCTGCTGAGCCAGGTCCAGGCTGGAGAGGAAGGTATCTCGAATCAAGCCGGCGACGCCAATATCCATGAACAGGTGCGCGTGTTGCCGGTTTCTCGCCCGGGCAAAGATGGCCAGGTTGGGAAAGTGCTTTTTGCATAGTTCCGCCAGTTTCAGCGCGGCGTCGCTGTCGTCCATGGCGATAATTATCATCTTGGCTTTTTCGGCGCCTGCCGAGCGTAATAATTCCAGGCGGGTAGGGTCACCGTAATACACCTGGTTACCAAAGCGGCGAACGAAATCCACCTGTGAGGCGCTGGACTCCAGGGCGGTGAAATGAATGCCCCGTACCGCCAGTACGCGACCAATGATTTGTCCAAATCGCCCGAAGCCAACCAGGATGACCGGGTTCTCCGCTTCCTCGATCTCGTCGTACTGGGGAGGTGGGGTTTTTTCCAGCAACCGGGCAAGGGGTCCCTCGTTGAAATTTACCAGCAGGGGAGTGAGCACCATGGAAACAGTGACCACCAGGATCAGGGTGTTGCCCTGGGACTGGGGAACAACTCCCAGCAGGGTGGACGCGCCCAGGATCACGAAGGCAAATTCACCGCCCTGGCTGAGCACCACGCCAAGCCGCCTGGCCCGGTGCCAGTCGAGTCCGGATATTCGACCCAGGACCAGCAGCACCAGGGTTTTTACCAGCATCAACCCCAGTACCAGTCCGAGAATTGTCAGCGGAGCATCGACCAATGCCTGGACTTGTATAGACATACCCACGGCCAGGAAGAACAAGCCAAGCAGCAGGGCCTTGAAAGGCTCAATGGTGACTTCCAGTTCATGGCGGTACTCGGAGTCCGCCAGCATGACGCCGGCGATGAATGCGCCCATGGCCATGGAGACACCCACGTGTTCCATCAGGATGCCCGCGCCCAGTACGACCAGTAAGGCCGCGCCGGTAAAGATATCCGAGAGGGAGGCCACGGCGCGGAACAGCGGACGTAGCAAGTAGTGTCCAATGACCAGTAGCAGGACCACCGCACCCAGGATCATGAATAACTCGGTGGTCGGATTGCTGGTGATCTTGTCGCCAGGCGCTTCGGCGAGCAGATTGACCAGCGCCAGCATGGGAACAAACGCCAGGTCCTGGAAAAGAAGAATCGCAAAACTGGCCTTGCCGTGCCGGGTACCGAGTTGCTTGCGCTCACCCAGTAGTTGCAGAACGAAAGCGGTGGAGGACAGGGCCAGTGACAGGCCAATCAATATTGCCGGCCCGGGGGCTATGCCGAATTGCCAGGCTGCCAGGCTCAGTAGTGATCCGGTTATCAGTACCTGGGCGGCGCCGAGACCAAATATCGGTCCTCGCAGTACCCACAGGCGGGCGGGTTGTAGTTCCAGTCCGATAATGAACATCAGCAGCACCACGCCGATCTCGGCGAAGTGGAGAATCTGATCCACGTTGGTGACCAGTCCCAGCACCGATGGACCGATGATCAGTCCGGCGGCCAGGTAGCCCAATACCGAGCCCAGTCCAAGGCGATTGAACAGCGGGACACACAGAGTGGCTGCAGCGAGGAAAATTGCGACTTGTTCAAGTGAAGACATGGGGCCCCTTGGGGATCAATTCGTGAATGCCGGTTTAAAGTATATACCGGGAATTCAGAGTATAATTACACTTCTTGATGCACGAACGGGAGACCCGTGTGAGCCAGAACGACATCAGTAATATTGCAGTGTTCTGCGATTTCGAAAACGTTGCGCTGGGTGTGCGTGATGCCAAGTATGACCGTTTTGATATCGGATGTGTTTTGGAAAGGCTGCTGCTCAAGGGCAGCATCGTTGTTAAAAAGGCCTATTGTGACTGGGAGCGCTACCGGGATTTCAAGGTGCCCATGCACGAGGCCGCCTTCGAATTGATCGATATCCCCCACGTGCGTCAGTCGGGTAAGAACTCGGCGGATATTCGCATGGTGGTGGATGCGCTGGATCTTTGTTACACCAAGTCCCACGTGGATACCTTCGCGATTATCAGTGGCGACTCGGATTTTTCTCCCCTGGTGAGCAAACTCCGGGAAAACAACAAGATTGTGATTGGCGTGGGAGTAAAGAATTCCACCTCGGATTTACTCACCGCCAACTGCGACGAGTTCATATTTTACGACGACCTGGTAAGACCCAAGGCGAAAAGGAAAACCCGCAGTCGGGGTGGTCGGACGACAAAGGTGACCAAGGCCAAGCTGACCAAGGAAGAGCAGCTCATGCAGGATGGCTTTGACCTGGTGTCCGAGACCATTGCCGCCCTGACTGACGAACGTGGCGGGGATAGCAATATCTGGGGATCCATGGTCAAGCAGACTCTGAAACGGCGTAAACCGGGTTTCAATGAATCCTATTACGGGTTCAGCACGTTCAGTGAGTTGCTGGAAGAGATGCAGACCCGTGGAACTCTCAAGCTCGAGCGGGATGAGCGTTCCGGTGGCTACATCGTTAAAGACCCGGGAGCCGCGTAACAGTGAGTGTGGCGCAACAGCGGAGCTTTACGGCCGACTCTAATTGTCGATGTTGACGGACAGTTCACAGGCATCGGTGCCGGCCACTCCCCGGATAGTTTTTGTACCGGGTCAGAATCCCAAGCCGGAGCCCGGGGTGCATCGCCGATTGCTATGGCGCTGCCTGCTGGAAGGAGTCCGCAGGGCGGATGAGAATATCTACCACTGGATCAGGGCCCAGCCCGAAATTTTCGCCCTGGCTGACTGGAATGCCCTGTTTTACCCGAACCAGATTGCTGCGGTAGATACCCAGGCGACCATCGAGGAATTGCTGCGGGCAGAGGATGGAGCGGGTCCGGGTCATGAGGTCCTGCGAGAGCGCCGCCGTATGACGCTGATGTTCATCATGGGCGATATGTTTCCGTTTTTGGCCCAGCGCATACCCGACCCCCAGATCAAGAACACCATGATGGAAGCGCTCAGGTATTTCGAGAATCACGGACGCCAGGCGGACAGGGTTCGTGCCCACGTGCGCCAGACGGTGCTCCAGGCGCTGCAATCGAAAGGGCCGCTGCTCTTGATTGGTCACAGCCTGGGTTCGGTGGTGAGCTTTGATATGTTGTGGGAGTCCACGCATTTGTATGCCGATCCCTGGGACGTGGATTTATTTATGAGCCTGGGCAGTCCGCTGGGTACCCATTTTGTGCGCAGCAGAAGGCTGGGTGCGGGTCACGGGAAGGTGGGGCGCTATCCAGAGGGTATACGGCGCTGGGTTAACATCGCCGCTGACGGTGACTGTATCGCCCTGAACAGGCAAATGTCCGAGGACTACAGTTCCATGCTTGAGTTGGACTTGACCAAGGGAATTTCCGACCACACCAACGGCGTGCAAAATGCCTTTCGTGATAAAGACGGGTGGAATCCACACCGCTCTTACGGGTATCTTGCAAATCTTGTTACCGGCACTGAAATCGCCAACTGGTTGCGCGGCCATGCAATGCCGGCGGAAGCGCCTGGCCCGGGAAGCGCAATTGGAATTGAACTGGAGGATTGAATGATGATGACCGCAGGAAAAATGACCGGCGTTGCGTTCGCAGCCACCCTGGCTTTGCTGATGTCTGTGGGTCTGTCTGCCGCTGAGCAGATAGAGCGCAAGATCGCCGTGGTGCTGGATATGGGCGACAAGGTAGGCGTCCTGGACCTGGATTTTCTGCCGTCGGAATTACCCGAAGGTGAGAGCCGGACGGTGACCAACACCGCTGGTGAAACGATGCAGATGACAAAGCGCAGCGGAGAAGTGGTGATCATTGCCAACGATGGCAGCGAGACAGTACTGCCGGCTATGCCCGCGCCCGATGAAGGTCATACCTGGGTAGAAAAAGGTGCCGGCGAGATGGAGGTCGAGGTGATCATGGGCCAGAGCTCTGACGGCCTGTTCATTTCCAGCGCGGAACCCCTGGACGAGGCAACCCGTGAAACTATTCGCAGTGCCTTGCAGGCTGCGGGCATCACCCGGAAGGTGGAGTTCATGGAGCCTGGCATGCGCAAGGTGTTCATTCATGAAGACACCGAGGAAGGCCCTGCCGGTGAAGTCCGGATGATCAAGAAAGTCCAGGTGATCCAGGACATCAGCGAAAACTAGTTTCGACCATGAGGGTAATTCCGGATTAGGCGCAGCCACCACTGGGGTTACATTGTGGCTAGACGTTTTCTATTAATAATCCGGGGTTTTTTCGAATGAGTGATTTTCCTCACGAATACAAGGTAAGTGCCAGTTCTGGCGAGACCGGTGGCGTGACAGTGAGTGCGCCGGGTCTGCCGGATATCGCCAGCGGACCGCCTGCCCAGTTTGGTGGCAGTGGTGATGTGTGGTCTCCCGAGGATTTCATTGCAGCGGCCGTGGCCGATTGTTTTGTCCTGAGCTTCAAGGCGGTGGCCCGGGGTAGCCGGTTTGACTGGACTCACCTTGATTGCCATACGACTGGCTATCTGGATAAGGTCGAAGGCGTGCTTCGTTTTACACGCTTCGATGTGAAAGCTGTGCTGACTGTGCCCGAGGGAACCGACCCGGAGAAAGCCATCAAGTTGCTGGAAAAATCCGAGAAGGTCTGCCTGATTACCAATTCACTGACCTCTGAGTCTCACCTGGAAGCTGAGGTTCAGTTCGGCTGATGGCGGGAGCTGCCGGATGCGGCTCCAAGCCGGAACGACAGGAGGAGTGTTATGCCTACCGTGTTAATCACCGGGGCCAATCGCGGACTCGGTCTGGAGTTCGCCCTTCAATATGCGGCCGATGGCTGGCGAGTACACGCCTGTTGCCGCAACCCCTCTACTGCGTCGGACCTGGCCGAACTGGCCGGGAGTGCGAAGGGCCAGGTGGTGGTGCACCGGCTGGACCCGGGTGACTTCTCTGCGGTGGATGCCCTGGCTGATGAGCTTTCCAGCGAGCCGATAGATCTGCTGCTGAATAATGCCGGCAGTTATACCCAGGGTGGGTACGCGGCTGCCCGACCCGAGCAGGCGCTGGGCAACAGCGATTTTGAAGACTGGCAAAATGTATTTCGAATCAACGTGTTCGCGCCCATGAAAATGGCCGAGGCCTTTGTGGATCACCTGGCCTCGGCAGAGCAGGGCAAGCTGGTCACCATCAGCAGCAACATGGGCTCCATCGGCCTGAACGACAGTGGCGGCAGTTACGGCTATCGTTCCAGCAAGGCGGCGGTGAATTGCGTGATGCGCTCCCTGTCACTGGACCTGGCGGAGAAAGGCATCATCGTGGCGCTCTTGCACCCGGGCTGGGTCAGCACGGACATGGGTGGACCGGATGCGGATATCACTCCCCAGGTCAGCGTGTCCGGAATGCGCCGGGTTATCGGGTCGCTACAGCCTGAGCAATCGGGTTGTTTCAAGAGTTACCAGGGAAAGAGCCTGCCCTGGTAGGGGTTTAGGCTTTCCCGAGGCTGGCGGCCAGTTCGCAGGCCTGGAAACTTTCGATCAGCCCCGCGCCCCGGGAGGCCCAATCCAGGGCATCCTGTGTACTAGTGACCTCGTAAACCGCCCATTGCCACGGACCATTGAACAAGGTTTCGCCGGCGG
This sequence comes from uncultured Chromatiales bacterium, assembly GCA_937128475.1. Lineage (GTDB taxonomy): Bacteria > Pseudomonadota > Gammaproteobacteria > Steroidobacterales > BM003 > CAKZML01. The sequence continues at coordinate 15,406 of CAKZML010000246.1, read as the reverse complement.
GCACGTCCTGGAGGTGGGCAAACAGGAAGTCCGCGCACAGTTTCTCTGCCTCCTGGCGAGTTGCCTCGCTGTAGTCACTGAGTACCCAGCCTATGGGGTATCCGTATTCGCTACGGGCCCGTTCCAGGATTTGGGTATCGTAAGACAGGATGATGCATTGAGATGCCTGCTCACCCAGGGCCTCGTTGACCGCCCGCATCGCTTGCCTCCGGCCCATGAACTCGATGCCGTCCACCCGCAGTTCCACGAACATCCTGGCCCTGGGGTAGGGTTGCAACAGGGCGGCGGCGGCGGATAGCGGTGGTGGCGGGGTCGGGTGAAATGCCCGGCCCAGGCGAGCTTGCTCATGCACTGACACCCGGGCAAGTTCTGTGCTGTGGGTTTCCCTGACCAGTCCCGGCGCTCCGGCGGTACGCAGCAAGTCCTCGTCATGGATCACTACCGGGATTCCGTCGGCGCTGAACTGGATATCTATTTCCACCCAGTTCAATCCACAGTCCAGGGCCGTCTGTATGGCGGGCAGGGTATTTTCCGGACCGCTGGCTGCAGCGCCCCGGTGGGCGACAAATTCGGCTGAGAAAGACTTTGTGGGCATGGTCGCCTAATCCCTGGTGAACGGTTCGAGGCCGAGCATAACCCAAGCTGCACGGGCGGTGTGATTGACTCCGGGACAGGCTAGAATCGATTCATGCTCAGGACTCAATCATGAACGCGGCGGAACAACCCATCGAGGCCATTTGCCTGGACCTGGATGACACGCTTTGGCCGGTGCTGCCGGTCATCAAGCGGGCGGAGCGGGCCATGCAGGACTGGCTCAAGGCCAATTACCCGGACATCTCAAGGCGCTTTCCGCGGAATACGTTACGCCAGCGCCTGGCGCAGATCCTGGAACGCTTCCCGGAGCAAAAGCACGACATGAGTTTCAATCGTCGTCATTTGCTAGGTGAGATCGCCAAACAGGCGGGTCATCCACCCGAGGTGGCGGAACAGGCCTACCAGGTGTTTTTTGCAGAACGTAATCGGGTGGACTTATACAAGGATGTGTTGCCTGCGCTGGAGTGGTTAGGCGCGCGTTTCCCGCTGGTGGCGGTGACCAACGGCACTGCTGACCTGAGCAGGGTTGGGCTGGATCAATATTTTGTCGCCAACGTCCAGGCCAGGGAAATAGGTGTGGCCAAGCCTGGGCGTGAAATTTTTGATGCAGCGGTGCAGCGTACCGGTGTTCCCCATGCCAGGGTCTTGCACGTGGGAGACGATCCCCACACCGATGTGCATGGCGCACACCAGGCGGGTATGCAGGCGGCCTGGGTTAATCGCAAGGCTGAGAACTGGCAGCCCGACTCGCCACCGCCGCGGATGATTGTTTCGGACCTGGAGGAACTCTCGATCAAGTTGGGTCGGACAGGGAGGTGCCGGGATTGATCGCTGAGCGTATCGCCTTCGTGGATGTTGAAACCACAGGTACCAATGCCAACCACTGCCGGGTAACGGAAATAGGCATCGTGCGAGTGGAAAACGGCCAGGTGGTGGAGCAGTGGAGTTCCCTGGTGAATCCCGAGCAAAGTATTCCACCGGCGATTGAACGGTTGACAGGTATTACCACTGACATGGTTGAGGCCGCGCCAACCTTCGCCAAGCTGGGTGAAGAAGTGCTGGAACGACTACGCGGTCACTTATTTGTGGCCCACAACGCGCGCTTTGACTACAGTTTCCTGAAGAACGAATTTCGTCGCGCCGGCATGGCCTTTCAGGAAAAAGTCCTGTGTACCGTGAAGCTTTCCCGGGCCCTGTATCCCCATCATCGCCGACACAACCTTGATGCCATCATGAAACGCCATGGCCTGGGGTGCGAAGACCGTCACCGGGCCCTGGCTGATGCCCGGGTGTTGTGGGATTTCCTGCAGCAGATATACCGGGACGTTCCTGCCAGCACTATCGAAAAGGCCGTGGCGGAATTGCTCAAGCGGCCGGCAACCCCCGTGGGTCTGGATCCGCAAATTCTTGACAAGGTGCCCACGCGACCCGGCGTCTACCTGTTTTACGGCGAAAACGATGCCTTGCTGTACGTGGGCAAGAGCATCAACCTGCGCTCCCGGGTGATGTCACATTTTTCATCGGATCACCGTTCCTCGAAAGAGATGCGCATGGCCCAGCAATTGCGCCGACTGGACTGGCAGGAGACCGCCGGAGAACTGGGGGCCTTGTTGCTGGAGTCCAGCCTGGTGAAGCAGCGGCAGCCATTGTTCAACCGCAAACTCAGGCGCGAGGGGGCCTTGTTTGCCTACCGGGTGGGCGGCGAGGGCCGGGTACAGGTTGAACTGGTGGAGTTGGGCGCTTCCCCGTCTCAGCTGGATGAAAGGCTGTACGGGATGTTTCGCAGTCGCAAGCAAGCCCGGTCACGGTTGGAAGCGATAGCAAAAGAACAGGGGCTGTGTCCACGTCTGCTGGGTCTTGAAGCCCATCGCAGCGGAGCGTGTTTTTCTCGACAGTTGCATCGTTGCCAGGGCGCCTGCACAGGAGAGGAGTCGGTACAGGCACACAACATGCGGTTGGTGTCGGCACTGATGAGCCAGAGTATCAGGGCGTGGCCGTTTTCCGGCCCGGTAGGGATACGCGAACGGGGATGGGGGGGTGGCAACGACATTCACGTCTTTGACGAATGGTGCTACCTGGGCACCGCGGCCTCGGCAAGCCAACTCTGGGACATGCTGGAACCCGGGCGGGAAAAAGAGTTTGACCCGGACTGCTACAAGATTCTTGATCGCTTCCTGCGTGCCGGCAAGGACCTGGATGTCCTGGACCTGACCGGTGATGACCGGCCAGATCCAGATCAGTTACTGCTGGAAGTCTGAGTATCTAGTGAATGTCGGCAGCCGGACGAATCCGGATATCGATACGCCGGTTACGACGCCTGCCTTCGGGGGTTTCGTTGTTGGCCGCCGGCTGGGTTTCGCCATAACCCACCGCTGAAATTATCGCCGGGTCCATGCCCATGCTGTTCAGCAAGTAGCCCCTGACCGCGGTCGCCCGTTCCTGGGAAAGGGTGAGGTTTGAGTCGTTGCTGCCATGGGAGTCGGTATGGCCTTCCACTACCATTGAGGCTTCGGGGAATACACGCAGGGCATCTTGCACCTTGCCCAGCAGGGCGTAGTTGATTGGCGAGATTTCCGCGCGGCCTACATCGAAGTTCAGGCCGACCAGTCGCAAGTAAATATCATTGCCCTCGCGGAACACCAGTGCCTCGGCACGAGTGAACATGCCTTCAACCTGTTTGACCTGCTCCCGCACCCGTTCCTGACCTGCCAGTTGCTGGGCCAGGGCCATGCGCTCATCCCGGGCGCCACCCAGGCGCTGATCCAGTTCTTCGATTTCCTGGCTCATGGCCATCATCTGCTGATCACGCTCAAGCAAGTCCTGCTCCAGCGAATGATTGAGAATACGCATGTCCTCGATGTACTTGATGATCTCTGCGGTGGACTTGGCATAGCCATCGTCCAGCCTGGCGACCAGGTCACCGGCAGCGGCGATCTCATGTAGCGGGCGCTCCCATTCCAGTACCAGGTCTTCGCTTGAGAGATCCCGGTCGCGAGCATCGCGTAAATAGCCGGCCAGGTAGATAGCATGCAGTGCTTCGTAACGGGCCTCCCGGACCAGCGATCGTGGCAGGTCCGCATCGTAACGATTTTCATCCAGTTCACGTTCAGCCTGTACCAGCAGCACCTGGGCCTTCTGGAAGGTCTTGGGGGCGTAACGATCGGCCCGGCGGTCATCCGCTTGTTCGATCAACCTACGGGTTTCGCTGAGCATGGATGTCTTGATGGCCTGCAGTTCGGCATCGCGGAAATTGTTCTCTGCCGTCACAGCTCGCTTGCGTGCGGCCCGCAGGTCGCCCACTTCCAGCTCAACAGCGGCGCGCTCAAAGTCCCGCTCGGCGCGACTCCACAAGTCACTGGCCAGGTTGTTCGCTTCAGCGGCTAATGCATCGTTGCGACCTTTGATCATGTTACCAAAGGTGACTTTTGCCAACTCAGCGGCGGTGATCGCTTTGCGGTATTCCTGGATGGCGCCATCCAGGTCGCGGCGAATGCGGTCTACCTTCATGCCTCTTTCGAGTTTCTTCTCGGCGCTTTGGTAACTCTTGGTGGCGCGCTCGAAACTGCGGGGAGCCAACAGCGCCCCCTGGGCGGCGGTTGCGGCCTGGCGCGCCTCGTCGGCGTCGCCGAAAAGAGTCTCGCGAATAGCGTCATTTGCGCCATAGCCGGAAAGGCTGGCGACCATCAGGAGCGTTCCGAGGAGGGCACTGATCCGGTTTTTTGTCATTGGTTTATCCTGTGACATGCGAATAATCCCGGAATCTTAAGGCAAAGCGCCGATGAATGTGAGGAAACTACGTCTAACTTTTGCTAATTGAGACGTGTTCTCTGACGGGTTTGCCTGTCTTGCGTGGCGAGTGTCATTCAGAGTGGCCCCAAAGCACTCGCCGGCAGGGCTTGGGGCTATCCGGCAGGCTGTGAGACAATCTCCCCTCGAGAAAGCGTGCGCAATCGTCGCCAGGATAGATAAATTGAGCGAATTCAAAGGGATACCTGTTGTTAAGGCGGGTGCAAAGTTCACTAACCCCGAGACTGGCGTGACCGCTATCAAGCACGGTCAGAAAAACCGGGGCGAGACGGCGGCAGGAGCCAGGCAACGCAAGCCCGACTGGCTGCGTGCTCCCATGCCCGCGGGCAAGGGTTTCGAGGCAGTGCGCAGGAACGTGCGTGAGAACAAGCTGTCCACGGTTTGCGAAGAATCCATGTGCCCGAATATCGGTGAATGCTGGAATGGTGGTACCGCGACCATCATGGTGATGGGCTCGGTATGCACCCGGGCCTGCCGTTTCTGTGCGGTGGATACCGGCAACCCCAGGGGTTGGCTGGATCCCCAGGAGCCTGAGAATTCAGCCCGGTCCGTGCAGATCATGGGACTGAAATATGTAGTGGTCACCTCGGTGGACCGTGATGATCTTGATGATGGTGGCGCTGCGCATTACGCCGCATGCGTGAAAGCCATCAAGACGTTGAATCCCGAGACCGGCGTTGAGGCGCTTACTCCGGACTTTGACGGCCACCTTCCGGATGTAGAGGTTGTAGTGGATTCGGGTCTGGATGTTTTTGCCCAGAACCTTGAGACCGTGCGTCGCCTGACCCACCCGGTGAGAGATCCCCGTGCCGGTTACGACAAGACTCTTGCAGTGCTTGCCCATGCCAAAAAATTCCGCCCGGATGTCACCACCAAGACCAGCCTGATGCTGGGCCTGGGTGAGACTGAAGAGGAAATTCGCCAGGCATTGGAAGATTGTTCCGCCGCCGGGGTGGATATCATTACCTTTGGACAGTACTTGAGGCCGACCCCGAATCATCTTGCTGTAGAGCGCTTTGTGACTCCCGCCGAGTTCGAGACCTATCGGCAGTGGGGGCTGGATATGGGCTTCATGGAAGTCGTCTCCGGGCCGCTGGTTCGCTCCAGTTACCGCGCAGACCAGGTTTTTGCGAAGAACAATGTAGGCCTGGAAGACGCGGTGGCAAAGCGACGCTAGCGCCGGCTTTGTGCCGACCACAGCCGACTTGCTACTCTGTTCCCCCATGTCTTTTTCCAAATCAGCGCTACTCATCTTCGGCTGCATCCTCAATTCTGCCTGCGTTTTTCTGCAACCCGACGCGGCTTTAGACGAAACCCTGGTGGAGTCGGAGCCGCCGCCTTCGGTGGTTGTTGTTATTGAACCCCAGGCTCCCATCGACCTGCGCCAGTTGGAGTCGATGCCCGCCGACGCATCCATCGTCGGTTCTTTGCAGTGGATAAGCGCGTATCACGAAGACACCCTGCCCGATATTGCCAGGCAGCACGGGCTGGGTTTTGACGAGATGATCCAGGCGAATCCCGGTGTGGACCCCTGGTTGCCCGGTGAAGGTACTCGGGTTTTGCTGCCTACCCGGATGATCCTGCCCAGCCAGCGTGAAGGCCTGGTGTTGAATGTTGCCAGTCGCCGACTGTTCCACTTCGATGAGCAGGGAGTCTTGCAGGACACCTTTGCTATCGGTGTGGGTCGAGAGGGTTGGGCCACGCCCACAGGGCAGGCAAAGGTAAGGGCCAAGGCGAAGGATCCTGTCTGGTTTGTACCGGCCTCGATTCGCGCCGAACATGCCGAGGCGGGTGATCCGTTGCCACGCCGGGTAGGGCCGGGTCCGGACAATCCCCTGGGTGGCTATGCGATTGCGCTGGATATGCCCGGTTACCTGATTCACGGCACCAACAAGCCATACGGTGTGGGGATGCGGGTGAGCCATGGCTGCGTCCGGTTGTATCCCGAGGACATAGAAAGCCTGTTTCCCCGGGTGCCGGTTGGCGCCCCGGTGACGATTCTCAATGAGCCGATTTCCGTTGCTGAAGTCGATGGTCAGCTTTACCTGGAGGCGCATCCACCGTTTGAGGATGACCAGACCTGGCAGGGGCATTGGGAAGAAGTCCAGGGACGCCTGTTGCAGGATCCCCGGGTGGCCAGTCGTGAAATCGACTGGGAAAAGGCCAGGGCAATAATCGAGGCAGCCATGGGTATTCCCCTGCCGATTTCGGTGAACAGCCTGGATGTCCAGGCTGCCCTTGAGCAGGTAAACGTGGTTCGCCACACGCGGCCAGTGCCGGAAGAGCTTGTGGATGAGTTGCCTGCTGAGGCGCCATTGTTGGCTGAACCCCAAGCCGCACAATAGCCCCGGCTAATCCTCTTCCAGGTCTTCCCGAATTTTGATCAGTCCCCTGCGGATCGTTGTCTTGACGGTTCCCAATGGTACGTTCAACAACTCCGAGATGGCGTTGTGAGAGTGCCCCTCATAAATAGACATGTAGAGAACTTTTTGATGTTCAGGCTTGAGTGCGGCAATGACTTTTTCTGCCTTGGCCAGGTCGGTGACAGTTTCGGCCTGGCTAAAATCCGATACTTGTTCCAACAGGCCCGCTTCATCCAGTTCATCCATCTGTGGCTGTCGACCCAGCTTACGCAAGCGGTCGATAATTCGCCGTCGTGCGATCATGGCTACGAAGGTGGTTTCACCTGCCTTGTCGGGATCGAAGCTGTCCGCCTTGCTCCACAGCTCGATAAATATATCCTGCACGACGTCTTCCGCGTCCTCGGCGGAGCGCAGGAATTGCCTTGCCAGTGACCAGATCAGACCGCCGTATTGATCCATGCATTCGGTAACGGCTGCCTGATCTCCCGCTGCTATGCGTTGGAGAATCGTTTCATTCACGGTATTGACTGGCCTGCTGTCCTTGCATCGCGCCTAGGTATCCAGCGCTAAGTCTACCGTGGCTGGGCATACGCTGCATTGGGTCCTGCTCCCTGGCTGGTTGAGCGTTCAGTAACTGCCCCCTGTACGGATGCCGTGTATCATGATGGGGTGACCTGTGGGAATTGGAAACCCGGTGCGACGGGGCGATTTTGGAAGCTGGAGTTAAGGTGATGAGAGTATCGGTGCTGTTGCAAATCCTGGTCCTGTTTGGGCTGTCGGCCTGCCAGCCGGACGCCCGTGTTGAACAGCCTGCCGAAGCCGTGGCGACCCAGGTTACGGTACCGCCACCGAGTAGTGTCTCGTCTGATCCATACAGTTATGCCAACTACCTGGAATTCAGGGTTAGGCATGTGGACATGAAACTGACGGTGGACTTTGACACTCGCATTCTTACGGGCATGGCCACCTTGAACGTGGAGCGACTCGATCCCCAGGCCACGTCACTGGTGCTGGATACCCGGGGATTGGATATCCAGCGTGTGTCGAAGAATGAAAGTGGCGCCAAATTGAGTGACTTGTCCTGGCGTTTGGGAGAGTCAGATAACTTGCTGGGTGCGCCCCTGGAAATAGATGTTTCCTCCGTAGGGCGAGCCGGGCGTTTCGCGATTACCATCCACTATTCGACTCGCCCGGAGGCCGAGGCCTTGCAGTGGCTGGAGCCGGCCATGACCGCTGGCGGCGAGTCGCCGTTCCTGTATTCACTGGCCGAAACCATTCATGCCAGGAGCTGGATTCCGATTCAGGATTCGCCGGCAGTGCGCATGACCTATAGCGCCAGATTAAATGTGCCGCCGGGACTGACTGCCTTGATGAGTGCCCGCAGCTTGCGCTCGGATTTTGCCACCGGCGAATTTACCTTCGCGATGGAACAGGAAATTCCTGCCTATCTCATCGCCATCGCAGTCGGCGACCTGGAATACCGGGCATTTGGACCGAGATCGGGGGTCTGGGCCGAGCCTTCAGTGATCGAGGCGGCGGCTGCGGAGTTTGATGACACACCTGCCATGATCGCCCAGGCCGAGGAGCTCTTCGGTCCTTACCGCTGGGAGCAATACGACCTGTTGGTATTGCCGCCGGCGTTCTCGGTGGGTGGCATGGAGCATCCGCGACTGTCGTTTATCACGCCAACCCTGATTGCCGGTGACAAGAGCCTGGTGGGAACCGTGGCTCATGAGTTGGCGCACTCATGGTCGGGAAACCTGGTGACCAACGCGTCCTGGAGGCATCTGTGGTTAAACGAAGGCTTTACCACCTACGTGGAGATGCGCCTGGTTGAAGCGCTGTATGGCGAGGATCAGCAAAAGATGGAAGAGCTTCTCGCCTACCAGGAATTGTTAGTCGAGTTGTCCGAGCTGCCGGCGGCTGAACAATCACTAGTGCCGGCGAAGATATTGAAGAACCCTGATGACGCGTTCACCGCGGTGGCTTACCAGAAGGGTGCGCAGTTCCTGGTTTTCCTGGAACATGCTTACGGACGACCCGCCTTCGACACGTTCCTGGAAAAGTATTTCAGTGAGTTTGCCTTTCGCAGTGCCAGCACTGATGACTTCATGACGTTCTTGCAGACCAACCTGGTAGAGACCATGCCTGGGCGAGTCAGCCAGGAGCAGTTGCACGAATGGGTGTATGAGCCGGGTATGCCGGCGGAGGTCGTGGCGCCCGAGTCCCTGGAATTGGACCGGGTTGATGCAAGCATTGCTCGCTGGCTAAAAGGTGAGCTTGAATTGCAAGATGTGCCCGCACCCGGCTGGAGTACCCAGCAGTGGCAATACCTGTTCGGACAGATTCCGGCGAACGTTGAGCATGCCCAGCTTCTCGCCCTGGATGAGAAATTCAAGCTCACCGAAAGTGGCAACGCGATCGTTGTCAGCAACTGGTTGGGCTTGTCGGTAAGAACGGGTTATCTACCCGCTTATCGCCGGCTGGAACCGTTTCTTACCCGGGTGGGGCGATCCTACTTGATTAACAATATTTACCGGGCGCTGTCGGAGTCGACGCCGGAAGATCAGGAACTGGCAAGGGAGATTTATCGCAAGGCGAGCCAGGGCTATCACCCGACCGCGCGACCGGCAATTGAGGCCTTGCTGTATCCTGAAAGTGAGGATTAGTCCTTGAGAGTACGGGCAGTGGTCGCCACTATCCCGGAGGCGGTCGCACACAGGGCTTTGCCACTGAACAGCATGCCTTCGACGAAGGCAACGTTGTCGGCGGTCTTGATGGCGGCAGCATAGACGCGCACTTGCTCCCCCAGTACCGGGCGAAGAAATTTCACCGACAAATCTGTGGTGCCACAGCGTCTGCCTGGAAACTGCAACAATCCGGCGACCCCCAGACCGCAGTCAAACAGTCCGGATACCACGGCGCCATTGACCGCATGGGTGCCTAGCCCGCCCTGGTGATGGACTTGCACATTGGCCAGTTCCACCAGCACCAGGTGATTCTCCCGGGTATCCACCGTGGCCCCGAAATGGGTTATTGCCTTGAGTTTGTTGAAGGTCTCAAGAAACCCGGCCAATTGTTCGGGGGTAAACCGAATGGCCTCGGAACGTGCCACCATGGCATCGAGTTGGGAAAGGTATTTATCACTCGGCATTGAAAACGCCCTGTGCGTTGTGTCAGGAATCTGACTGGATAAGTCCGGCTTTAAGAGCAAATCTTACGAGACCTGGAACGTCCCTGATTTCCAGTCTTTCCATCAAGTGTGTGCGATGGGTTTCCACCGTCTTGATGCTAAGTGAGAGTCTTTCGGCGATTTCACGCGTACTGCAGCCCTCAGCGACCAGTTGCAGGATTTCTCTTTGTCGGGAGGTGAGCTGGTTCAGGGCAGAGCCGTCGCTATCGTCAGCCATGAGCTTGTCGACCACGCTCATGGAGACGCTGCTGCTGATATAAATTTCGCCCCGGGCGAGGGTGTGGATGGCGAGTTCCAGTTCCTTGGTCGCGGCGTCCTTGACCAGGTATCCCCGGGCTCCCGCCCGAAGGGACTGGGCAACGTACTCTTCATCGTTATGCATGGAGAGCATTAATACTTTTGAGTCCGGGCAGCACTTTTTCAGCCGACCGGTGGCTTCCATGCCGTTGAGTTCCGGCATGGATATATCCATCAGGACGACCTCTGGTCCCAACTGCCGGGTCATTCTCAGTGCATCTCGACCGTTGGCAGCTTCGCCGACCACGTCGATATCCTGGAAGCTGTCGAGCAGGGATCGAATTCCGGCCCTAACCAGGTTGTGGTCTTCTACCAACAGTACTCGTATTGCACTCAACTCAACTTTCCTTGCAAATTTTCACAGCGTATCCCTGGCCGTTTTGTATTCGTATTCTAATGTCGTCTTGAACTGCCAGCGCTTTCTACGGATCCAGTGCCTGGCAATCCTTTTCAAAATAATCCTGAACCGGGAAAGGTAATTTTTGATAATCCCTTTCCATGGCTTCTTCCGGGAACTGACGAGAATTATACGTGTTCCAAAACAGCACTCGCCTGCCTTCCAGATTGCCAGCTAGAGAGTCGGCAATCAACGCGGCCATCGCTTTTCCGGTGTAGGTACCTTCAAGCTGAATGCCCTCTGTGCTTCTCAACAAGCTTACCGCTTCCATCCCCGCTTCGGTAAACAGAGCATATTTTTGGCCAAACTGTTCATGCCTGAACTCGACATTTGCATCCACCCAGCGCAGTTTCGGGAAGTTTTCATCCAGCTTGTTCAGCATGGTGGCAGTGCTATCGAAAAGCTTGTGGAAGCCATCCTCGTTGCCGTAGCGCTTGTCCACAACCCTGACCGCGATGACTTTGGTTTTGAAATTAGCGATCGCCAGACCTAGCGCAAGGCCCACTGCAGTGCCCATGGTTCCCATCGCCACATAGAGAAGATCTGGCTCCGGCATTTCGCCTTTTCTGACCTGCTCCACCAGTTCCAGACCTGCGTTTACAAATCCTATGGTCCCCAGTGGAGAGGATCCGCCCCGACGAATAATGTGGGGAGCTTTCTTGCCTGCGCCAAGCCGTCGTGCGCTTTGCCATGCGGCACCGCGATCTGCGGCGGGTTCGCTGTGGTAGTGGTGCAGTTCAGCGCCCACGTGGTAGCCCATCAGCAAGTTCCGGCCCACGGCGGCAGAGTTGGTCTGGGGCGAGAGTATTGATATCGCTTCCATGCCCAGCTGGCGCGTGTAGATAGCCGTCGCCAGGCAGTGGTTGGATCCGGCCGTGCCAAAGGTCATGACTGAATCTGAACCCCGGGTGCGTGCCTCTGCCAGCAAGAACTCGAGTTTGCGGACCTTGTTGCCACCATAGATTTTGCCGGAAAGGTCGTCCCGCTTGATAAACAGGTCGTCCTCGTCCAGTTCCTCCGCCAGGAGGTTCATCTGTTGAATCGGCGTCGGCAGGTCTGCAATAGGAAGCCAGTCCAGCTTTGCAGCCAGTCCGGGAAAAGCCTTGAACAGTGCCAGGGAGTTTTTTTGATTTGTGTCCACGATTATTTTTAGTCCGTGTTCGTAGATTGAAGCGGTCGAGTGCCTAGTTTATCAGCTGGGAATGGATTTTCGTCTAATTCCACCTGTTGCGCAGGCGGCAGAGCCAAGTACTACCATCAACGCTCCAAGTATCGAAAGACCATCGATATGGTCGTCCAGGGCAATTTCGGGGGCCAGCCAGCCAATCAGGGTGATGGTGAACAGGGTGATCAGTGGCGCCATGGCCAATACGGCGCTTACCCTGCTCGCTTGCCACTGCTGCAGGGCCTCGGCGAAGCAGCCATAGGCGATCAGGGTGTTGGCGCTACAGAAGATCAGCATGGCCCACCCCAGTGAGCTCAGGGAGGTGATGGAGGTTACATGGGAGGGGGCCAGGAAAACCAAAGTGGCCAACGAGTACAGCATTAACATGATGGCCTGGGATGAATAGACCTTGAGCAGCTGTTTCTGGGCCAGGGCATAGGCGGCCCAGACTATTGCGGCCACGATAATGATTAGCACGCCCTTGCCATTGGCGCCTTCGGCTGAGAACAGTTCAGGCAGTCGTTCGTTGAAGAACACCAGCAAACCTATGATGACCACCGCCACGCCCAGTGCCTGGGTACGGTTCATTTTTTCGCGGAATAAAACGATTCCGCCCAGGATCACCAGTAACGGCGCAAGCTGAATCACGACCTGGGCGATGCTGGGCGAGGTCAGTTGCAAACCAATCAGGTAGAGAAGGTAATTAGCGCAAATGCCGGTAATCGCAATGAGCATTAGCCAGGCGTAACTTCCGCGCAAATGTTTCAGTGAAGGCAGGCCGCCTTTTATTGCCAGGTACGCACCCATGATCAAGGCCGAGGAGGCGAAGCGATACCAGGTGACGGTATAGACGTCCATTTCATCCAGCAGCAACTTCATGGATATAGGCAGAAGACCCCACATCACGGTGGTGATCAGTGAGAGCACGAGACCCAGTTTCCAGTTGCCGGTGGCTGTATGCACGAAATTATCCAGCGCCCGTGGGCACTTGGGAGGGGAGAAGATGGCAATGTTGGGGCAATGTAACGGGCAACGCAATAATCAGTACTGTTTAATAACAGGAAATCAGAAAGTCCTGTTACCGAGAGGGGTGGCCGTGTAAGCTTGCCGAAAACCCCGGAGGGTTTTGTGCCGGAACAATATTCGTCGGGCATCGACGTCCAGGAAATACCGCAGCACGAGCAATACATTGCCAGTGCGCCAACTTCCGTAACCGCATTTGTTGGGCGGACCCAGCGTGGTCCCGTCAACGAACCCGTACGCCTGGAAAATTTCGCCGATTACCAGCGCGTTTTTGGTGGTCTTTGGGGAATGAGTCCGCTGAGTTTTGCAGTGGAACAATATTTTTCCCAGGGTGGCCAGGTAGCTTTCGTAGTGCGGGTGATCAACGGGGGTCGGGGAGCGAGCTTGAGCCTGCCGGCCGGAGACGAATTTTTGCGGTTGCGCGCGCGTGCTCCGGGTACCCATGATGCGATTCGCGCCTCGGTAGATTTTGACGGCATTGAAAGTTCCGATACCGGCGCCTTTAACCTGGTGGTACAGCGACTGACACAACCAGGGTCTGAGCGAGTCCTGGAGCAGGAGAGTTACCGTGGCGTTTCCGTCTCGGAGGACCATGAGCGGTTTGTCGCCAGTTTCCTGTCAGATTCCCGACTGGTTTCGCTGGAGGGAGATGTTCCGTCTGTGCGACCCGATCGCACTCCGGCGGCCACGCCGGAAAAACATATTGGCTACTTGTCGACCAACCGCGATGGTGATGATGGCGAACCCCTGACTGATTACGACATTATCGGTTCAGCTACCAAGTACACGGGCATGTTTGCCCTGTCCCGCACCGATGGATTTAACCTGCTGTGCATTCCTCCCCTGGATCGTGACCGGGACGTGAACCTGGTGACATGGCTGGCGGCAGTACGTTACTGCAAGAGTCACAGCGCGATGCTGATCGTGGACCCGCCCGCGGAATGGACAACCGTGGATCTTGCGGTTGCCGGCATGCGGAAGATGAATTTCGCCAGCGAAGACGCGGTGATTGCCTTCCCGAGGCTGCATACCCTGGGCGGTATTTCCCGGAATCGTCCCCAGGCCCCCTGTGGCGTGGTGGCCGGGCTGCTGGCGCGTAATGACGCCCGTCACGGAGTGTGGGTGACCCCGTCCGGTGACAAGGCAAATATTAATAGCCGTACACGGCCCTGCATCATGCTGGATGAGCAAGACGCCATTCGCCTGGCATCGGTGGGTGTGAATGGAATCCTCTCAGGTCGCCCTGGCGCTCCGGCCCGCATGGCCTCGGCGCGAACCATGGCTGCCGGGGACAGTTCGGCACCCAGTTGGAAGTACCTGGCTACCCGGCGACTGTCCCTGAAAATCTTGCAGGACGTGGAGCGGGGAACCCGCTGGTCGGTCTTTGGTGTCACCGACACCAGCGTGCCCCAGATGTTGAAAAGCCAGGTAGAGCAATACCTGGACGGCTTGTGGAAGCAGGGCGCCCTGGTTGGCGACGAGCCTTCTGAGGCCTATTTCGTACGGTGTGAATCTGACAGCGGCATATTCTCTGATTTCAATGTCGAGGGAATCAGGTTCGTGCTGGGATTTTCCCTGCGCCGGCCCGGCGAGTTTTTGAGTTTCGAGATTAACCAGCATCGCAATGGCGCCAGGATCAGTCGATCCAACCTGCAGCCTTACGCTGAATACGGTCAGTGAGCGGTCGCCTGAAATATTTCGCCTACGGATCCAATCTTCACCCTGAAAGATTGCTGCAACGGGTGCCCTCAGCCCGGGTAATTGGTCCTGCGGTAATCGAGGGTTACCGGCTGGCTTTCAACAAGCGTGGTGCGGACAACTCCGGCAAGTGCAATGTCATGCTCGCCGGCGCGAAGGCCCGGGTACACGGAGCATTGTTCCATATCGATGCCCAAGAGAAGGCGGCCTTGGACAGGGCCGAGGGTGGTTATGAGGTTCGCCACATGAATGTGCTGTCAGGCGGTGAATCTCACCAGGCGTTTTCTTACATTGCACAACCGCAGAACCTGGTCGACGAACTGCATCCCTATGACTGGTATCACTCCCTGGTGATGACCGGTGGGCGTTATCACGACCTGCCAGCGGCCTACCTTGAGCAGATCGCCATACATCCCGTGCAGTGTGATGCGGATGCGGAGCGTGCGTATCGTCACGCTCAATTGTTGGAGCGTATGGCTGTTAACCCCCGATCGGCCTGATCGCGGGTTTCCGACCCTGATTTATTTTTAGATGTCTTTCTTTGGCGGCCTGGGCGAGACGTGCATGATGATGCGTGCTCGCACCACTTCCTCGCCGTTGGCATCGGTCACCGATACCGGGACATCCACGTCTTCCTTGCCCGGCCACTGGGTTTTCTCAAGTATCGCCTCGGCTTTAATGGTCGTGCGCGCCGGCTTCAGGTATTCGATATGCATGCCACGGGGAAGCCAGCGCATGTTCACCGGGACGGTGGCCTCCATCAATGTGCCCGCCGCCAGTTCGCACAGGTTGCCCATGGCCAGGGCATGAATTGAATGGATGTGATTCTCCACGCTGCGACGTTTTTTCATGCTCACCACCACGTGGCC
>CAKZML010000245.1 GCA_937128475.1 uncultured Chromatiales bacterium | reverse complement strand
TCCACGTCATGCCAGCCTGTAAACAGGTTTTCCAGGTTCCAGACACTCTGTCCGTGTCTCAAAAGTACAAGTTTGCCAGCCATTTCATGCCTTTAGTTGTCTGTGGTCCTACGTCAGTAGGGCCAAGTTAGAGCATACCCGGCCTGAGCCGGGCTGCTATTGTGGATTCCCGCATCAACCCAGTTGTGACAGTTTCCTGATTTCCTGCAGGGCGACTGACAGGGTGGGGAAGTCCATATTGCCGCTTGAACGCATTTCCGCGACCAGTTTTTGCAGGTGGGATACCTGCTCCGAGACGCTGCTCAGCCAGCGGTCGACCAACTCCTGGGGAGAGGCTTTGCTGCGGCGGGTCAATAATTTAGCAGTGAGTTGTCGCTGCAGGCTATACAGATTCTCTCGCAGGGAACCGCGGGCGATTGCTTGCCAGCGGCCTTCGACCTCCAGTGTCTCGATCTGCTCGAGAATCCAGTCCAGCGACAAGGCGCGCCCCAGTTCGAAGTAGGTCTTGGCAACCCGAATTTCATCGAGATTGGATTCCAGGGCTATTTCAACGATATCCAGGGTTGAGAATGCTGCGGGTAACAAGGACATGCTATGGGCGACCTTGTCGGTGACGCCGATTTCCCGATACAGCGCGGCGCTCTCGGAAACTCTATGACTCATTGGCCCGATCAACGCCTTGGGCAGCGCCTTGAATGCGCGGACCAAGCCAGGCTGCAGTCGCGACACTATAGACTCCACATTCAGCGGGGCATCGTGATGCTGCATGATCCAGGCGCTGGCATGACGCAGCAATCGGGTGATCTC
Organism: uncultured Chromatiales bacterium; assembly: GCA_937128475.1. GTDB lineage: Bacteria > Pseudomonadota > Gammaproteobacteria > Steroidobacterales > BM003 > CAKZML01. The sequence goes on along the minus strand of CAKZML010000245.1, from coordinate 63,978 downwards.
GAACATCATGGCGTACTGGACGCTGGCCGGGATCTTGTTGTCCAGCGCTTCAATATCGTGCCAGTTTTCGCGGATACCAAATATTTCCCTGGCGATGGTATAGGCTCGGGCAATCTTCGCCGCGTCGGCCCCGGTCTCTTCCATCATACGCAGGGTGAACACCGGGCCCATCCTGTTAATCACGCTATTGCATACTACTGTGGCAACGATTTCCCGTGCCAGCTGGTGATTACGCAGCACATCCTGGTACTTCTTGCGCATCGGCGCGGGGAAGTAGATTTCAAGTTCGTGGGATAGATAGGAATCTTCCGGCACGTTGGACTCGATCAGGTCCTGATACAGGGCAATCTTGGAATAACTCACCAGCAGTGAAAGTTCCGGACGGGTGAAGCCTGCCCCTATTGCCTTGCGAGCCTTGATTTCGGCATCACTGGGAAGGAATTCGAGTTGCCGGTTAAGCACGCCAGTCTTTTCCAGGGCCCGCATGACGAATGCGTGTTCGTTCACACGCTCCAGCGAGTGGGCTTCCATCAAGCTGATGGCCTGGGTCTGCAAGTAGTTATTACGCAGGATAAGTTTGCCTACTTCATTGGTCATCGAGGCAAGCAGCCTGTTGCGAGACTTTTCATCAAGGCCGGTGCTGTCAGCAACCTGGCGCAGCATGATCTTGATATTCACCTCGCGGTCCGAGGTGTCCACACCGGCTGAATTGTCGATGAAGTCGGTGTTGATGCGGCCGCCCTTCTTGGCGAATTCGATTCGGCCCAGCTGAGTAAGACCCAGGTTGCCACCTTCGCCAACCACCTTGCAGCCCAGTTCGTCGCCATTTACCCGCAGGGCGTCATTGGCCCTGTCTCCAGCATCGGCATTACTTTCCGTGGAAGCCTTCACATAGGTGCCAATGCCGCCGTTCCATAACAGGTCAACATTCATCTTCAGAATGGCCCGCATGAGTTCTTGCGGTGTCATGCTGGTCTCGGTCGTGCCGAGCATGGCCTGCACCTGGGGACTGAGATCCAGGTGTTTTTCAGTGCGTAAGAACACACCGCCACCGGCGGATATCAGGTTGGTGTCGTAGTCCGCCCAGGATGAGCGAGGAAGGTTAAACAGGCGCTCGCGTTCCACAAAGCTGGTTTCCGGATCCGGATCGGGGTCCAGGAAAATGTGCATGTGGTTGAACGCCGCCTGCAAGCGGATATGTCGGGACTGCAGTAGTCCGTTTCCGAATACGTCGCCGGCCATGTCACCGATACCTGCCACGGTGAACTCAGTGGTTTGGGTGTCGATGCCGCGTTCGCGGAAGTGGCGCTTGACCGCTTCCCAGCCGCCCTTGGCGGTGATGCCCATGCCCTTGTGGTCGTAACCGGCAGAGCCGCCCGAAGCGAAGGCATCCCCCAGCCAGAAGTTGTACTCGGCAGAAACGGAGTTAGCGATATCGGAGAATGTAGCGGTGCCCTTGTCGGCTGCCACCACCAGGTAGTAGTCATCTTCATCCTGGCGCACCACCAGTTTCGGGGGGACGACCTTGCCTTCCACCAGGTTGTCGGTGATATCCAGCAGGCCCCGGATGAAGCTCTTGTAGCAAGCGATCACTTCGGCCATCACGGTGTCACGATCGCCCTTGGGCAGATGCTTGCACACGAAGCCACCCTTGGCGCCAACCGGCACAATCAGGGTGTTCTTGACGTTTTGGGCTTTCATCAGGCCCAGCACCTCGGTGCGGAAGTCTTCCATGCGATCCGACCAGCGCAGACCACCCCGGGCGACCTTGCCGCCACGCAGGTGCACGCCTTCCATTCTCGGTGAGTAAATGAACACCTCGTACTTGGGACGTGGAAGGGGCAGGTCCGGAACTTTCGAAGGATCAAGCTTGAACGAGACATAGGCCTTGAATTCGCCCAGGTCTGTGAGCTGGTAGAAGTTGGTACGCAGGGTTGCCTTGATCACGGTCAGGAAGGCACGCAGGATGCGGTCCTCGTCCTGGCTGGCGACCTTGTCCAGCGCAGTATTAATTTCAGCAAGACTTTGATCGGCAATAGTCTTGCGCTTGCGCGAGCTCATGTGCGGATCAAAACGTGCCTCGAACAACTGCACCATCAGTCGTGCGATACCCGCGTTGCGATCGATTACCTGTTCCATGTACAGCTGACTAAAAGGCAAACCTGTCTGCAGCAGATAGCGGCAGTAGGCTCTTATCAGGTATGCCTGCCGCCAGCTCATGCCGGCGCTAAGCACCAGCTTGTTAAAGCCATCGTTGTCGGTGACGTGGGCCCACATCCGGCTGAAGGTTTCCTGGAAGTTGGCGCTTATCTCACCCAGGTAAAGGGTTCCTTCGCCATCCATGACCATGTCGAAGTCCTGGATCCAGATTTCCTTGCCGTTTTCAGGTACGCAACGGTAGGGGCGTTCGCTGATGACACGCAGCCCCAGGTTTTCCAGCATGGGGAGCGCGTCGGAAAGCGGAATTGGATTGCCCAGTCGACACAGTTTGAATCGCAGCTTGTTGTCGCGGAACGCCTCGGGGCGGTACACGCTCATTCGCAGCTCTTCCGGTTCGTCGGTCAGCAGAGCCATACGCTCAACATCGAAGGTGCCCTCATAGGGCGATGAGTCCTCCATGTAAGCGGCAGGGAAGCTCTTGCCGAATCGCTTGAACAGCTTTGAACCGGCTTCCTCACCAAGGCGTGTGATCAGGGCGGCTTTCAGATTGTCGGTCCAGGTGCGTACGCCCTCGGCCAGATCGTCTTCCAGCTTGCCGACATCAACCCGTGGCATGCGGCCTTCGCCCAGGCGGATAATGAACTGCACGCGAGCAAGGCTGGCGTCGGATAGCTGCACCCGGTGCTCCGAGCCGACGCCCTTGTATCGATCTATCAGGATTGCCTCGAGGCGCTGGCGCACCTCGGTGTTGTACTTGTCCCGGGGGACGAATACCAGGCATGAGACAAAGCGGTGAAACGCATCGCGGCGCACAAACAGCTTCACTCTCTGGCGTTCCTGAAGACTCATGATCCCGGTGGTGATGCGGGTCAGGTCTTCCACGCTGGTCTGGAACAACTCTTCCCTGGGGTAGGTGTCCAGCACATGCTGCAGGGCCTTGCCCGCGTGGCTGTGGGGGTCAATGCCGGAGTCGGCCATGACCTCGGCTACCTTGTGTCTCAGCAAAGGAATTTCACTGGGATTCCGGCTGTAGGCCACTGATGTGAAAAGTCCAAGGAATCTCTTCTCGCCAACCACTCGACCGGCATGGTCGAAAACTTTGATGCCGACGTAATCCAGGTAAGCACTTCTGTGTACGGTGGATTTGGAATTGGCCTTGGTGATGAACAGCATTTCCCTGGCGCGTGCCTGGGAGCGAATGTCCCGGGAGGTGATTTCCACGGGTTTTGGCTTGCGGCTGCTGGTTGAACGCAGGATGCCCAGGCCGGTTTTTGGCAGGGGGTTGAGAATGTCTTTGTTCTCGCCGCGTTCGAGTTCGTACTCACGGTATCCGAGCAAGGTGAAGTGGTTGTTTTCCATCCAGCGAATCAGGGCCACGCTTTCGGCGACCGTCGCTTCATCAATGGGCGGAGGGTTTTTCTCGATACCTTCGCAAATCTCCCTGGCCTTGTTACGCATTGCGTCCCAGTCTTCCACGGCATTGCGTACATCGGCGAGAACGACCTTCAGGCGCTCGATCAATTTCTTGAGCGCATCCTCATCGGACTCACGGTCAATTTCCAGGCGCATCATGGATTCCTTCGCGCCTTTGGTCTGGTTTTTCTTTCTCGGCAGGATATCCAGCAGGTTGTTTTCTTTGTCACGCATCACGGTGTAGATCGGATGAATGGTCAGCTGTACCGTCAGGCCGGTGTCGTTAATTGCGGCGCGAACCGAATCCACCAGGAAGGGCATGTCGTCATTAACGATCTCCACGATGGTGTGAGCATGGCTCCAGCCGTGTTTATCTACCGTCGGGTTAAAAACACGAATCTTCGGCTTTCCCGGCTTGCGTTTCTGGGCAAATTTCAGGGTCGAGATAGCGGCGGTAACCAGGTCGTCCTGGTCGTGACTGGATAAGTCATCAAGCGAAACATTACGGTAGCCCTGCCTGACGAATTCGGTCAGCAGAGGGTGCTCTTTCGCTGCAGGATGATTATTGGCATTTGAAACGATGGATTCCAGCAGCTTGATCTGGGCATTAGATGAACGGCGTTGCATGACTTATAGGCTCCGCTACCGTTTGTTGCTACGGCGCTAGTAAAGTAAGAATTCTTGAGATTTCTTGCCTGGACTTCGGCTTACTGTGGTTTGAGTCTCGCCACCTGAGTCCTCGCCGAAATCGAGCTATATGTAGATTGTAACCCTGCTTTTAACGGGGGTGAAACAAGAGTTATCCAAAGACGGACTTTGGAGTTCGGGAACAATGGTTTTCTGACCTGAATATTGCCTGTTAAATGTCGGTGCTGATATCTCGGAAAGCCGCTATTTGGCTGCGTTTTCGGTATTATTCGACGGTTTGGTTACTGAGCAGACTGGCTTGTTGCATCAGTTTGTGCAGCAGGCTTTCAAATTGCACTCGTTCCTCCACGCTGAGCGTCTCCAGCAGCCTGGATTCATAGGCGTGGGCAAGGGGGACGATTCGTGCCAGCAACGCTTCTCCATCGGCGCTCAGGCGCAGCAAGGTTCGCCGGCGGTCGCCGCTGTCAATTGCGCTGGATACACGGCCCTGGTCCATCAGGTTGGAGACGGCCCGGCTGACGGCTACCTTGTCCATGGCGGTGCGTTGGGCGACTTCCCGGGCGGATGAGTCGGGATAACCGCCCAGGGTGGCCAGTACCCGCCATTCGGGAATGCGAAGATCAAACTGCCGGGAGTAGGCGCTAGCCAGGGTGGTGGAGATCGTATTGGCCAGGACACTGATTCGATACGGCAGAAAACCGTCCAGTTTCAGTAAGGGTTGCTTTGCCACGACTCGGGTTCCCTTGAATTAGTTTCAAATGAAACTATAATTTGTTCTACGCCGCAACACCAGCCGGGATAATCTCGAGATCTGTATACCGGCCTACCTAGGAGTATGTAATGGCTGACCTGTTTGACAACCCCATGGGCACGGATGGATTCGAGTTTGTGGAATACGCCGCTCCTGATCCGGAACTGTTGCGACGGCTGTTTGCCAGTCTTGGCTTTCCAGTCACCGCCCGTCATCGCAGCAAGGACGTCACGCTGCACCGCCAGGGTGACGTGAATTTTATAATCAATGCCGAGCCGGACAGCTTCGCCCAGCGCTTTGCCAAGCAGCATGGCCCCTGCGCCTGCGCCATGGCATTCCGGGTGAAAGACGCCACCAGGGCCCTGAAGCGGGCCGTGGAATTGGGCGCCACTGCTGTGAGTAGCCCGGTGGGTCCGATGGAGTTGAATATCCCTGCTATCGAGGGTATCGGCGGCTCCCTGGTGTACCTGGTGGACCGCTACGGCGACAAGAGTATCTACGACGTGGATTTCCTGCCGGTGGAGCCTACCGGGGAATTCCAGGACGCGGGACTGACCTATGTGGATCACCTGACCCACAACGTGTTTCGCGGCAACATGGACAAGTGGGCCGGCTTCTACGAGAAGTTGTTCAACTTCCGCGAAATCCGCTACTTCGACATCGAGGGCAAGCTCACCGGCCTGATCAGTAAAGCCATGACCAGCCCCTGCGGCAAGATCCGCATCCCGATCAACGAGTCTCGCGACGACAAAAGCCAGATTGAGGAATACCTGCGGGAATACCAGGGCGAAGGCATCCAGCATATCGCCCTGGGTACCGACGACATCTACCAGACAGTGGATCGTCTGCGCAGCAACGGTGTGGAATTCCAGGACACGCCCGAAACCTACTACGAGGGTGTGGACGCCCGGGTGGCAGGCCACGGTGAGCCCCTGGATGAATTGCAAAAACGCAGCATCCTGGTCGACGGCGCTCCTACCGAGGGCCAGGGCCTGTTGCTGCAAATCTTCACCAAGAACGTTATTGGACCGATCTTCTTCGAGATCATCCAGCGCAAGGGCAACGAGGGCTTTGGCGAGGGCAATTTCCAGGCCCTGTTCGAGTCGATTGAACTGGACCAGGTTCGCCGGGGCGTGATCTGAGGAGTAGGCCATGAAACGCTGGATCGCATTTCCAAGAAGTGAGGGCGAGTCTTCCCGCCAGGCCCACGCGGCCCTGCCGGAGAACACCTACGAACGGGAACTGGGTAAGGAAGGCTTTTTCGGTCCGGCAACCCACATGTACCACCGTCGACCGCCAACCGGATGGGAGAGTTTCGAGGGTCCCATTCGCCCCCGGGCGTTTGATGCGGGCAAGCTGAGCGGCTTTGGTCCGGGTCCGTTGGATGCACGGGAACTGATGGGCAACGCTTCGGTCAGTATTCGATTCTGGCGCTGCGATGCCAATATGGATCACCTGGTTCGCAACAGCGATGGCGACGAACTGCTGTTCGTACACGCCGGTTGCGGTCAGCTGTTCTGCGATTACGGGCACCTGAGTGTGGGCGAGGGCGACTACGTCATTCTCCCCCGGGGCACCATGTGGCGCCTGGAGATCGAGCAGCCTATGAGCCTGTTGATGGTGGAGGCAACCAACGACAGCTATCGTCTACCCGACAAGGGGCTCCTGGGTCCTCATGCAATCTTTGACCCGGCCGCCCTGGAGACACCTCACATTGATGAGGCATTCAAGGCCCAGCAGGGAGACACGCCCTGGCAGGTCAGGGTCAAGCGTGGCAAGCAGGTCAGCCTGATTGGTTACCCCTTCAATCCCCTGGATGCTGTGGGCTGGAAAGGTGACCTGGCCCCGGTGCGCATCAACTGGCGGGACATTCGGCCGTTGATGAGTCACCGCTATCACCTGCCGCCGTCGGCCCACACGACTTTCCTGGCGGGTCGGTTTGTTATTTGCACCTTCGTGCCGCGTCCCTTCGAGACTGACCCGGATGCGCTAAAGGTACCGTTCTTCCACAACAACGATGATTACGACGAGCTGATCTTCTACCACCAGGGCAAGTTCTTCTCCCGGGACAATATCCATCCTGGAATGATGACCCTGCATCCTTGTGGCTTTACCCACGGACCCCATCCCAAGGCGCTGGCCAATATGTTGACCCAGTCAGCCGAGGCTACTGAAGAGGTGGCGGTGATGATCGACACCCGGGATGCGTTGGAAGTGCGCGAGGAACTGGAGCCGGTGGAGTGGGCCGGCTACGTGGATTCCTGGAAGGGCTGATTCGCGCCTGACCGACGGGGCTGGTTTCTCAGCTGGCTCCGCTTCGCTCGGCACGGTCGCACCATGACCGGCCGGCCCGGGCGGGTCGTTGCCAGGGAAGCGGAGAAAATCAATACTGTAATCAGTCGGATGTCGACTTGATTCGATAGCTCCCCGGTGCGGTCCAGGATGGGCCCTGCAACCGGGTTCGGGCGCCGTTCGGTTCGGACCGCGCAAGCGGTCAATTTGTGCCCATCCTCCATGTCAGGAGATAACATGCTTGCCCTGGTCATCGCCGTCAGTGTTGTACTGATCGTATCCTTCCTCTGCTCCATCTTCGAGTCCGTGCTGTTGTCGCTGACCCGACCCCAGATCGAACTCATGGTGCAGCAGAAAAAGCGCGCAGGCCGCCTGCTGGCGAAGTACAAGGAAAATATGGATGTGCCCATCGCGGCCATCCTGATTCTGAACACCGCGGCCCACACCATCGGCGCCGCCGCGGCGGGCGCTAGCTATACCAGCGTGTTCGACGCCAGCACGCTGTGGGTTTTCTCCGTCGTGTTCACCCTGGCCGTGTTGCTGCTCACGGAAATCATTCCCAAGACCCTGGGCGTCAGCTACACGTCGGTGCTGGCAGCGCCGGTGGCCTACGGCATCAATTTCCTGACCCTGGTACTTAAGCCCATGGTACTGGTCAGCGAGAGAATCTCCCGGTCACTGCGCAGCAAGTCGGATATCCCGGTGACCTCCACTGAGGAAATCCGCCTGCTGGCTTCCCTGGGCCGCAGTGCAGGTGTGGTGGGCGTGAAGACTGCCGGTATCATCGTCGGCGCCACCCACCTGCGACACATGCACGCCCACGACCTGATCCTGCCCCGGGAAGCCGTGCGTTTTCTCTCGGCCGACATGGACAGGCGGCAGGTCATGGACTACGTGCGAAGCTCCGGTCACAGTCGCTTTCCCTTTTCTCCCACCGGGGACCTGGACAACGTCACCGGCGTGGTGCTGGTGAAGGACTTGATGTACTGGTTGTTGCAGAACGAGGGCCAGGAGATTGCCTGGGAAGAGATCACCCGGGAGGCGCTAATCGTTCCCGGCAGTCAGCCCCTGATCCAATTGCTGCGCACCTACCAGGACACGCGTCGTCATCTGGCTGTCGTCGTGGACGAGTACGGCAGCGTGGAGGGCATCGTCACCCTGGAAGATTTGCTGGAGGAAATCGTTGGCGACATCCTCGATGAGAGTGATCTGCCCCTGAGCGACGTGCAGCAGGAACCCGGTGGGTCCCTGGTGGTGAATGCCCAAGTGGACCTGCGCAAGTTGTCGGCTATGCTGGGTGTGCCCTGGGATCCGGAAATCGAGCCGACCACCGTGGGTGGACTGGTCATCGAGGAACTCGAGCGCATACCGGTAGTGGGCGACATCATCGACTGGAACGACTTTACCATCGAGGTGCTTCGAGCAGACCGGCGACGGGTGAGCTCGCTACGGGTTCTCAGGAAGACCTGAATCGTTCCCGGCTGTGCAGGAGATGCTTGCCGTGTCGGCTATTCGTCGGCCTGGTTGACTACAAGCAGAACCAGGCCGTTAAGCATGGCGTACTGGAACGCACCGGTCAGGGCAGCGTTACCCAGTGGCGTCTGCCACATCTGGAAATACGCGCCACCGATGGTAGAGAACAAGCCGAACCAGATTACCAGGGCAACTCCACAGCCAATGACTCCGTATTTCTTGGCGGCATTGAATTCCGCTGCGGACTCATGCCTTGCATTCCACATGTCCATGGCGCCCTTGCCAGCCAGCAGGCCTGCCAGGATTTCCAGCACGATGATGATGGCCAGTATCAGCCAGGTCAGGAAGCTTCCGCTCAGGGCCGGTCCGAAAGACGTGGGGTAGGCGGTGTGATCCGCCATGCTGATGACGGAGTTTACGAAGCTATAGGCAGGGCCCAGGTTGACCAGGTTTTGAGCCGCGTACATCAGGCAAAACAGGGACACAAATACGATTAGCGAGAATTTAAGCAGGCGATTCATAGGGGACATCTCCGGAGATTATTCTTATTCGCGAAGGGTCGTTACGAATAAGGTACTCCAGTAAAACCCGGGTTTCCACAAAAGACATAGCGTTCGGCCGGTCGGGGTCGGGAGGGGGGTTGCCCGGCAAGCGGATAATTGTGTCGCCAGAAACATTCCGCAGAATTGTAAATAAACGATTTGAAAGGAGGCAGGAATATCAAGGGCTCAGGCCGCTTTAACACTGGAATTTTCGGTGAAAATCGTGGCTTGTGATAAAGTTGGCGGTAGATTCCCCGGGGCTCGGTTCAGGGGGGCGAAGATGATCTCAGTCCGGCGCCCGGGAAAATGACGTGGCTCGATCGGACGCGAAGAAAGACGCCAGCAGACCAAGACTCGAGGAATTCCAGAGGCAGGCTTTCCTGCCTCTCACGGCTGAACTCTACCTAAGTTAGTAGCAGTCGATAGTGGCCGATGCTGTGGTTTGGCATCGCCAGTTCAGAAAAGGATTAGCGGTTATCACAGGAAGGTGAGCATGCAGACCGAAGTAGCAGCCAGTCGATACAGTGTCGCGGAAGAGATTGCCCATACGGTAACCCATGGCATAGGCGCATTGCTCAGTATTGGTGGGCTGGTTGTGCTGGTGGCTTTTTCTACCTTGAATGGTGATGCCTGGCATATCACGAGCACCAGCATTTACGGTGTGACGCTGATTATGCTCTACACCGCTTCCAGTCTTTATCACGGCATTCCCCACGCCCGGGCCAAGCAGTTGCTGCAGCGTTTGGATCATGCCGCGATTTTTTTGCTCATAGCCGGAACCTACACACCGTTCACCCTGGTCAGTCTTCGAGACGACTGGGGCTGGGTGCTTTTTGGAGCGGTCTGGACAATTGCCATCGCGGGCGTGTTTTTGGAACTGGCCTGCGAGAAGCGTTACGAACGATTGTCCCTGAGTCTATACCTGGGGCTGGGCTGGATCGTGGTACTGGCCATCAAGCCCATGCTCAGGTCAGTGGAAATGGGCGGGCTGTTGCTGTTGCTGGGGGGTGGCCTGTGCTACACCCTGGGTGTGATCTTCTACGTGTGGAAGAAACTGGCCTATCACCATGCGATTTGGCACTTGTTTGTCCTGGCAGGCAGCGTGCTGCACTTTTTCTCCATCCTGCTATACGTCGTGCCGCCCGGCCGCTAAATGAAGCCGCCCGGAAACAGGCGGTGTACCCCGCTCGTGACTCGGGCTTGAGCCCAGCCCCTGCCTTGAGGGGAGGGTTAGCGGTTATTTCAGTGGACGCGCCGAGAGGCCGTTCGCCGGTTCCCGACTCTTCCAATAGTTAACTATTACAACCTTGATGTAAGAATTAATTGACATGGATAGAGATGTACAGTAATTTTTACATAAAGACTACTATATTTTACTTGTATCCGCCGGGGCAGGGCGGTTCTGGCCGCAGGAGACGAAGATGGACCTGAGTTTTCGTGAAAAATATGAATATGTTGTCATCGTGGGATTGTTGGTGGTGTATGGCTATTACTTCTCCCGGGTGTTGCCACCCAGCGGTTCGGATATCTCCACCGGGCAGGTAACCTTGTTTGTCGGATTGCTGGTGCTGTTGATCGTGATTTTCGTAGTCGGGGCCATCGCCCTTGAAGTACAAAATCGATCAGACGCGGTACCCGATGACGAACGTGACAAGCTGATTACCCTGAAAAGCACCCAGAATGCCCATTTTCTGTTGGCGGCGGGTTCCGTGACGGCCATTATCAGTGCGCTGCTCACCGATGGTAATTTCTGGTTTGTCCATGTTCTGCTGGCCACACTTGTGCTATCCCAGTTGCTGGAATCCCTGTCACGGCTGTATTACTACCGCCAGGGAGTTTGATGTGGGCAAGGCAGGATCGTTCATCACTAACCGGGTACGCGCACTACGCTTTGAGCGCGACGAAATGACCCAGGCTGAACTGGCTGAACTGGTGGGGGTCACCCGCCAGACGGTCCACGCCATAGAAAGGAACAAGTATTCCCCATCACTTGAAGTCGCCTTCCGCATTGCCCTGGCGTTCAAGCTGCCCCTGGAAGAGGTGTTCCAGTACCGGGAAGGGGCCGTCAAATAGTGACGGTGGAGAGGGCTTGGAGTGAGTCTTGTGCGGAATGAGCCTGCTGGCGAGCGCAGGGGGACTGTCTTACATGGTTTGATCAACCTGATTCTTTGCCCCAAAAGCCAGAATTAATATACGACTAACAAGCAATTAGGCGTACAATACCGGGTCAACCCGCTCCATTGAGTCTTCGGCCGTTTCTTGACCAGGTCCTCTGATATGCGGAATTTAACTATTTAGGGGATATCTGTGGATAAGAAATTGTATGTGGGCAATCTGCCCTATTCGGCTACTGAAGAAACTCTTACTGAGAAGTTTTCTGAGTTCGGCAGTGTTGAATCAGCAAAGGTCATTACTGATCGTGACACCGGCCGTAGCAAAGGTTTTGGATTCGTTGAAATGGCTAACCAGGCTGAAGCCCAGGCAGCAATCGACGCACTTGACGGTACCGATTACGACGGTCGTCCTATGAAAGTCAACATCGCCAAGCCCATGGAAAAACGTTCCGGTGGCGGCGGCGGTCGTGGCGGCTTTGGTGGCGGCAATCGCTGGTAGTAGGCGCTTGCCAGTGCTACTGGCTTCCCTTGTTTCCTTTTTGGCGGGCTTCCTAACGGATAGCTCGATTAGGAGAATGTGACCTCAGATGGCTGATCAAACTCCAACTCCAACTCCAACTCCAACCCCGACAAATTCTCAGCATTACGAGATTTTGTCAGTAAAGCCGGTGGATGCTCCGGAGGGCACTGAAGGAAAGGATTGGCATCGCTACGAAATTGCCCAGGGTGCAAATTTAATCGAGGGTCATCGCCAGGGGAAACTCAAGGTCGTGACTAAGGCGGTAGAGGAAATTGTCGCCTTGTTGAATGAACGACGATCGGGTAAACGAGGTCGTGTAAACCTGGTGCCAACGCCGAAAAAGAGCAAGTAGAATTAAAAACGCCCCTCACGGGGCGTTTTTTTTGCCTGTTTGCCGTGGAGCTTCGCTACTCCATTTGCAGTGCGCTGGTGTCCGCCGGCGTGGTGTCGCCGGGAGTTACCGGGTAGCCCAGGGAAATCCAGCCATAGGCCCCTTCCCATAAAACGGCGGTATTCGTGAAGCCCAGCTTTACCAGTTTCTGGTTAACGTGCTCCGCAGCTGCCCGGGGGCATTCGCAATAGGTCACAATCCAGGTGCCATCCCTGGGCAAGTCCTGGGCGAGATCTGAGACATCTTCGTAATAGTAGGGCATGGGAACCGAGCCTTCGATATTGGCCATTTGCCACAGCGACATCGCCCGGGTATCCAGCAACACCATGCGCTTCTTGCTTTGCATGGCTTCGTACAAGTCCTTGGACATGATGTAGCGATCGTCTTTGAGCGTGAACTCCGGAGAGTCGCCTTCCGGATTGAGGATGTAGTCTTCTACACGAGGCGGTCTGCGCAATACCGGTATGCGGACCTCCCATCCGGTTGCACGGCTGCGTATGAATGCGGTCAGGCCATCGAGTTCCTCAGGGCTGAGCTTCTCGCCGAAAGCCGGCATCTCGGTGCCCTGGCGGCCGTTTTCGATAGCGTGCCGGATAAACTTGTCGCGGGTCATGGAAAGCATGGCCTGGTTGCCCAGCGCGGTTCCGGTTACTCCTTCACCTTTGGCACCGTGGCATTCGGTACATTCCCTGGCGTATAGCGCCTTGCCCAGGCTTACGTCTCCTTCCACGGTCCCCATTGAGAGGTTTTTCTCCTGGGTGCCAATCTGTTCCTGCAGCCAGACTGCCATTTGATAAATATCGGCTTTACTCAAGGGGCCGCCGAGTTCATCGAAAAATCCGGCCATCGGGGTTCCCGGTCGACCATAGCCGATGACCATTCGGCGTTCTTGTACGCCGGTTTCCAGCAGTGACTTTGACCGCAGTGACGGGGCGTGGTCATTCACATGTCCCTGGCGATCCGCGCCATGACACAAGGCACAATACTGCTGGTAGTTCTTCGCGGTCGCCGCTGACTGCTCATCGGTCAACTTGGGATAAGTTCTTGCGTCTGCGCTTTGTACAACGACAAGCAACAGACTGGTAAGAAGAAAGAGTTTTACAGGTTTGTTCATGGCGCTTCCTTTCTATGGCTCTGCCAGTTATCCGCTGCTCTCCCTGAGGCAGGATCGGTGAACAGCGGATTAATTTTCCTGATCTGCTGAGTGTAATGGTTGCTCTGACATCTTTGAAGGGTGTCAGCCCGACTCCTGGCTGTCCCGGCTATACCCGGTCCGTTTACTTTGGGAGTCACCGGATACTACTTTTTGCCTCCCTTACCAAGACTCCGGTCCGCTAATCGCAGCAAATACAATAAATACTCCGAATCCCATTGAGATAATCCCGGCTGGTCGAAACAGGGTTTCGAATTTATCCGCGGACCATACTGCGAACTGTTTGTGTCGCGAAGGCGGTGTCAGCAATAGTCCCAAGCCCACCGTAATCAAAATATAGCCAATGGCCTGCATTAGTGGTGGGTAAGCTGTCTGCGGTGCATAGCTAATAAAGATAGCGCCGAAAGCCAGTCGGCTTAAAATTTCGAATGGGTGGAAATAGGCTGTTTCGCTAAAACGGACGATGCCTCTCGCCCAACAGGCGGGGCAACTCACCATCATCGCGCTCAGGCTGATCAGTACAAGTCCAAACAACGCTATCAAGTACATCCTGGTTACCAGGGGCCGGTCACGAGGACTCGGAGTCGTTGCTCGTAAGCCAAGCCTCGGCATCCTCGTGAGAGTGAAATACCTGGATTTCCATGGGAATCCTTTCAGCCAACACGGATGTCATTCGGAACATGCCATAGGATGCTGCTTTGGTGGTTACCACTGCCCAGCGCGATCCCCTCAGGTGTTTGCTCAAGGTTTCCAGGTGCGCCATCATTTGTTTTGCCTGGATCGTCGTAAGGGGTGCTCCCACGGAAGTGTGGTCCGACAGGATGTGGAAGCCGGGTCTGAAGCGGGGGTCTTGTACGGATCCGGAAATTGCCTTCACGATCTCTTCAATCGTGAAGTCTCCGGAAACCTCGGAGATTACCCGGCCTGCTTGTTCGTCGATGACGTTGATGATGGGCATCCGTTCCCTTTCCCTGAAGTGTAGACAACCTCCAGACCAGCTTAAAGGTCACCTGATATGACTGCAACAATCTTGCTCGATACTAGTCGGTGCCAAGCACCCTTAGTCGGAGCCCCGGCATGGTCGTAAGGCCGTAATCCCGGCTGGCTACATGCCCCTGGCTATCAAGCACGTAATAGGTGGGGAAGCCGAATACATTCCAGCGGGTAGCTATCGCCTGGTCCCCCAGAAGGATTGGAATGTCCAGATCGTGCCGGGCCCGAAACTCCCGAACTGATTCAATGCTGTCATAGGACAGGGCCACCATGACGATGCCAAGTTCATCCGAAGAATAGGCTTCCCGGAGTCCCTTCAGGCTAGGCGCGCTGAAGGCGCAGACCTTGCACCACGGGGCGAAGAAATACACCAGGGTTGGACGTCCTCGCAACGAGGCAATATCCAGTTCACCCCCAACCAGAAGCGAGCCCTGGAGGGCGGGTGCTGGTTGTAGTTCATCCACCGGAAGTAATTTACTGGCCTGCCATTGCTGAATAAGGAAAAACACCAGGAGAAATACCCCTGCTTCCAGGGGCCAGCGGACCCAGCGTGGCCAACTGGAGTATCCGCCTGGGGGAGTCCCGGATTTACTCACGGCAGGTGAGGCCTGGCCAGGAAGTCGTGGCTTTGCATTTCCCGCATGCGACTGCAGGTGCGCTGAAATTCAAACTCCAGCTTCTTGCCCTGGTAAAGCTCTTCCAGGGGACTGGCGGCGGAGACAATCAGCTTCACGTTCCGGTCGTAAAATTCGTCCACCAGGGCGATGAAGCGGCGCGCCTCATCCTCGTTGTCACGGGTGAGTTGGGGAATGCGCGAGACCATTACCGTTTGGAAACAACGGGCAAGTTCGATGTAATCCTCCTGGCTGCGTGGTCCTCCACAAATAGCCTGGAAATCGAACCACACCACACCATCAGCCAGCGCCCGGGCGCTTACCTGGCGATCATTCAACGCCAGGGGTACGTCCTGTTTGGCCTCGTCCGGGGCAATGGCCTGGAAATACATTTCCAGGTTTGTGTCCGCCTGGGCATCCAGGGGGTAGTGATAGATTTCAGCTTGCTCAAGAACGCGAAGCCGATAATCCACGCCGGCACCCAATTCCAGCACCTTGGTGTGAGTTTGCAACTGGGCGATAGCCGGCAGGAAGCGCTGGCGCTGCAGACCGTCCCGGTAGAGTTGCGCCGGCGGAACGTTTGAGGTGGTAACCAGGGTGACACCGCGACGGAACAAGGCCTCGAACAAAGTGCCCAGGATCATCGCGTCGGCAATATCGTTGACAAAAAACTCATCGAAACAAATAACCCGCGCTTTCAGTGCCAGTCGCTCGGCAACTTCTTCCAGGGGGTCCTCGAAGTTTTTCAATTGCTTGAGCTCGCCGTGGACTTCATGCATGAAGCGATGGAAGTGACTGCGCATCTTGTAAGGCACATTGAGCTGTTCATAAAAGCGGTCCATCAGCATGGTCTTGCCGCGACCCACCGTACCCCAGACATACAGGCCGCGAACCGGGGTGATGGAGGTGCGCCTGCCCAGCAGGCGTCCCACGAAGCCGGGCTGGCGTCGCGGTTTGGCCCGCTCAAGAGCACTGGCCAGTTCTTGCAGCGCGCTCTCTACCTTCAGCTGGCAGTCGTCCAGGACGATCTGCTGAGGGAGCGAAGTGTCTTGTGTCGGGGTGTGATTGCTCACTGTTAATCCGGTTCAACCTGTCTGCTGAGGATTCTATCAGCATGGGCGGCCATGGTTGGGCCAAAGCTTCCTCCGGGCATAAAAAAACCGGGGGCCGCTGGATGCAGCCCCCGGTTGTTTGCTGGGATCTCTACATGCTGCCGTAGTTCGGGCCGGAGCCACCTTCGGGGGTAACCCAGGTGATTTGCTCGTAGGGATCCTTGATGTCGCAGGCCTTGCAATGCACACAGTTCGAGGCATTGATCTGCAGTTTCTGGCCGCCTGCATCGTTATCCACCATCTCGTACACTCCTGCCGGGCAGAAGCGGGTGCACGGGTTGCCATATTCCTGGGCGCAGCGGGTGCTGCACAAATCCAGGTCAGCGACCTTCAGGTGTACCGGTTGGGATTCTTCGTGGGCGTTGCCGGCAAAATACACTGATGCCAGGCGGTCCCTGGGAGCCAGGCTCCGGTCCACGTAATCCTTCTTCGGCTCGTTGTAGCCTTCCAGCTTCTTCATGCTGGACCAGTCGGCGTGATGGTTTAGCGTCCAGGGCAGTTTGCCCATGAATACAGTTTCCAGTCCCGCGTTGACCATGCCGCCCCACAGGCCCCACTTGAAGCCCGGTCGGATATTGCGAACCTTGTACAGTTCGCGGCCGCTGGGTGAGGCGCGGAATGCCTCGTCGAAGCCTTCGGGTGAGAGAGTCTCGGCGGTGCGTTCGGCGGCCAGCATGCCGCAGCTGATGGCAACATGAATGCCCTTGATCTTGGGTACGTTCAGAGTGCCGGCGGTATCGCCGATGAGCATGGCGCCAGGCATTTCCAGCTTGGGCATGGACTGATAGCCACCCTCGATCAGGGTGCGGGCACCGGTGGAAATGACTTCACCACCTTCGAGCAGTCCCTTGACCTTGGGGTGGTGCTTGAACTGTTGGAACGCCTCGAAGGGGGCAAGGTTGGGGTCCTGGTAATCCAGGCCGACCACGAAACCGATGTACACCTGGTCATTCTCCAGGTGGTACAGGAAGGTGCCGCCATAGGTCTTGTTGTCCAGGGGCCAGCCCACGGTGTGCTGGATGTTTCCGGGTTTTACACGTCCCGGGGGCAACTGCCAGAGTTCCTTGAAACCCAGGCCATAGGTCTGGGGTGACTTTCCGGCATCCAGTTCGTAGCGCTTGATCAATTGCTTGGTGATACTGCCGCGACAGCCTTCGGCAAGCACGGTCAGCTTGGCGTGAATGTCCACGCCGGCGGTGTAGGCCGGTCCGGGCGTGCCATCACTTTCCAGACCCATGTCGCCAACTCGAACGCCAATGACTTCATTGTTTTCACCGAACAGGGCTTCTGCACCGGCAAAGCCAGGGAAGATGTCGACTTCAAGTGCCTCGGCCTGATCGGCCATCCACTTGGTCAACTGCCCCTGGGAAATGATGAAGTTTCCATGGTTGTTCTGCTGGGGAGGCGTGGGCAGTTTCATGGCGCCGGTCTTGCTCAGCTTCAGGAACACATCGTCCTTGGCCGGCACGCAAATGGCGGGTGGATTCTGCCGCCACTCGGGCAGCAATTCGTCCAGGCTGCCTGGCTCCAGTACTGCGCCGGACAGGGCATGGGCACCCACTTCCGAGCCTTTCTCCAGTACGCAAATCATGCGTTCCGGATTGATCTGCTTCAGACGAATAGCGTAGGCAAGTCCGGCGGGACCCGCTCCGATTACCGCTACATCGTATTCCATGACATCGCGTTCACTCATGGTCTAACCCTTCTTTGTCGTGTATTCAAAACCTGTAACCGGGGGCGGACCCCCGGCCGCTGCTAGGTGCTACTTGGGCTGCATCCTGATGGCGCCATCCAGCCGGATGACCTCGGCGTTCAGCATGGGTGTTCCAAAGATGAATGCGACGGTGTCGGCATATTCTTCGGGACGGCCAAGGCGGGATGGGAAGGGGACCTGGGCACCCAGTGACTTCTGCACCTCTTCCGGCATACCGGACATCATGGGGGTCATGAAGATGCCGGGAGCGATGGTGTTTACGCGCACCCCGATACGGGCAAATTCACGGGCCATGGGCAGGGCCATGGCGGCAACGCCACCCTTGGATGCCGAGTAGGCGGCCTGGCCGATCTGGCCTTCAAATGCGGCGATGGAGGCGGTGCTGATAATCACGCCGCGCTCGCCTTCTTCGTTAGGCTCGTTGTGCTGCATCAGGTTGGCAGCAGCCTTGGCGACCAAAAAGCTGCCAATGAGATTGATCTGGATGGTTCGGGCAAAGAAGCTGCCTTCCATCGGTGCTTCACGACCGAGTACACGACCGGCGCCAATGATACCGGCGCAATTCACGGCCAGGTTCAGTCCACCAAAATGCGCATGGGCTTTTTCCACTGCCGCGTTAACCTGGGCTTCATCACTGACGTCAGTGCGGATGAAAATCGCGCTGTCACCCAGTTCTTTGGCTGCGGCCTGGCCCATCTCCTCGTTCACATCCAGCAGGGCGACCTTCCCGCCTTCGGCGACGATTCTCTGGGCGGTGGCGTGCCCCAGTCCTGAGGCGCCTCCGGTTACCACTGCTATGGCCTTGGAAATGTCCATGTGTCTTCTCCCGATTGGTAGTCGTATTACGAAATTACGTGAATTCTATAACTTTCCGATTCGTCCCAGCTTGCTGGCCGGTGCCCGATTCAAGGCGGCACTGATAAAGCGACCGGCCTCCAGCAGGCGTTCAAGGTCGACACCGGTTTCGATGCCCATGCCATGCAGCATGTACAACACATCCTCGGTGGCTACATTGCCGGTGGCGCCGTTTGCATAGGGGCATCCGCCCAGCCCGGCTACCGCCGTATCGATAATATGTGCACCCATCTCCAGGCAGGCATACAGGTTGGCAAGCGCCTGGCCGCGGGTGTCGTGGAAGTGCAGACCCAACTGCTCCATGGGTACTTCTTTTGCCACCCGTTCCAGCATCAACCTGGCGGCGGCTGGAGTACCCATGCCAACGGTATCGCCCAGGGATACTTCGTAACATCCCAGTTGCAGCAAGTCCCTGGCCACCGATGCCACGGTCTCGATAGATACCTGGCCCTCATACGGGCAGCCCAGTACACAGGAGACGTAGCCGCGAACCCGAACGCCGGCATCTTTTGCGGCGCTCATGACTGGCTCGAATCGCTCGATGGATTCCTTGATGGACGCGTTGATATTGCGCTGGTTGAAGGTTTCCGATGCGGCGGTGAACACCGCGATCTCTTCCACCCCGACTTTCAAGGCGCGTTCCAGCCCTTGCACATTGGGTACCAGGGCGGGGTAGGACACTCCCGGTTTGCGGGTAATGCTGGTGTAGACATCTTCGGCGTCGGAGAGCTGGGGAATCCACTTGGGGCTGACGAAGCTGCTGGCTTCGATGACTGTTAGTCCGCAGGCGCTGAGGCGGTCGATCAGTTCTACCTTGGTGGCAGTCCAGATGCGTGCGTTTTCGTTTTGCAGGCCATCCCGGGCGCCTACTTCAACGATTTTAACTTTGCTCGGAAAATTCGCCATATGGTTTGCTCAAGCCTTCCCGACTGACATCGGGCTAGTCTGTCTTGTCTGGGGTAATCCAGGCTGCCGGGCGTTTCTCAAGAAATGCTGCCAGGCCTTCCTGTCCTTCTGCGCTGCCGCGTAATCGTGCGATCAGGGCCGCAGTAGTTCTCCGCAACTCGTCACGCCGCTGGGGGTCCGCATCCGCCACGTCCTGCACCAGGCGCTTGGCCTGGGCCAGCGCGTGGGGGCCGGCTCGCAGCAACATCTGAACCTGTTCTTCTACCAGTTCATCCAGTTCCTCGGGTTTTGCAACCGCGTGCACCAGGCCGATCTTGCGGGCAGCCTTGGCGCTGATGGCCTCGGCGGTGAGGAACAGGCGACGCGCATGGCGCGGACCGATAGCAGCAATCACGTAGGGTGAGATCACTGCCGGCACCAGGCCAAGACGCACCTCGGACAGACACAGCCGGGCTTTCTTGCTGGCCAGTGCGATATCGCAGCAGGACACCAGGCCCACCGCGCCGCCAAATGCATGACCGTTGATCCGGGCAACCGTGGGCTTGCGCAGTCGGTCCAGGGTTTCCATCAGGTCCGCCAGCTTCAGCGCGTCGTCAAAATTTTCCTGTTCACTGTAGCCGGCCATGGCCCGCATCCAGTTCAGGTCGGCGCCTGCGGAGAAGGTATCTCCGGCGCCGGTGAGTACAACCACCCGGATGGTCTCGTCGCCATCAAGGTCGTTCAGCAACATCGTCAGGTCGCTGATAAGTTCATCACCAAAGGCGTTACGCTTCTCCGGTCGGTTTAGCGTAACCGTGGCAACGCCACGCTCATCAGTGTTGAGAAGTATGTTCTCCGACATGGTCGGAATCTCCAGTTCTCAAAGACACAAAAGGGAACACAACAGGGCGCAGAGATTACCACCTCTGCGCCCCTGGGGTTTCATGAACAGCGACTTGGCTATGCCAGTTCCACTGCGATAGCGGTGGCTTCACCGCCACCAATACAAAGAGCTGCAATGCCTCGCTTGCCGCCGCTGCGTTTCAGGGCATGCAACAAGGTGGTAATAATTCGCGCGCCGGTTGCGCCAATGGGATGTCCCAGGGCGCAGGCGCCGCCGTTCACATTTACCTTGGCGGGATCCAGGTCCAGGTCCTTGATGGCTGCCATGGTAACCACGGCAAACGCTTCGTTGATCTCGTACAGGTCCACGTCATCGTTGCTCCAGCCAAGTTTCTCCTGGAGGTTCTTGATGGCGCCAACCGGGGCGGTAGTGAACCATTCCGGGGCGTGGGCAAACGTGCTGTGTCCACGAATATAGGCCAGCGGCTTGATTCCCAGGGCCTCTGCCTTGGCGGCCGATGCCAGCAGCACCGAGGCGGCGCCATCTGAAATCGACGATGAACTGGCTGCGGTTACCGTGCCGCCATCGCGCTTGAAGGCCGCGCGTAATTTCGGAATGCCGTCGATGTCGCAGCGACCGGGTTCTTCGTCCTGCTCCACCACATAACTCTTGCGGCGGTGCTCGACAGTCACTGGCACGATTTCATCGGCAAAGGCGCCGGAGCTGGTGGCCCGCAAAGCGCGGTGCACAGATTCGGTGGAAAATTCGTCCTGTTCCTCGCGTGTGAAGCCGTACTTTTCAGCCGTGGCTTCTGCGAAAACGCCCATCATCTGGCCGTCGTAAACGTTCTGCAGACCGTCATAGAACATGTGGTCCAGTACTTCCTGGTGGCCCATGCGGTAACCGGCGCGTGCCTTGGGCAATAAGTAAGGGGCGTTGCTCATGGATTCCATGCCACCGGCCAGGATCAGGTCTGAGCCGCCCGAGGCGATCATGTCATGACCGAACATCACGGCCTTCATTCCGGATCCGCACATCTTGTTAATGGTCACCGCGCCCACGCTTTCGGGAATTCCGGCAGCCAGTGCGCCCTGGCGGGCAGGGGCCTGTCCCACGCCTGCAGGCAATACGCAGCCGTACACCACTTCTCCGATCTGGGCAGGGTCGATACCAGCTTGTTCGAGTACAGCGCGATTGGCGGCCGCCGCCAGTTTTGGGGCCGTAAGGGGCGAAAGCTGTCCCTGGAATGAGCCAATCGGTGTCCGAAGTGCGGAAAGGATAACTACCGAATCGTTATGCATGATGTCATTACTCCATTCTGTCTCCGCTCCCAGGCGCAGCGAACTCGCCTCCGGGACCGGTAAAACCGGGTTTAGCTGCCGATTGGCGTTGTGTCGCCATTCATCCGGGAATGATGCCCCAGCGTATTGCAGCGCACAAGCGTACTTTCCGAGGCCTAATTGTGGATTAACCTGATGAATTATGGGCTTGCCGGGGAGGGGCTTGGCTCCTGGAGGGCCCCGATTGACCGGCCCGGGCAGCCCTGAGTTCGGTATAATGCGCTGCTGAGCCTGAATCCCGGTGGAGTTAGCTGGATGAGTACTGCCTTGAATAACCCGAATCCTTCCCCGTTGCGCACCCGTACGCCGCTGCGTTTCGTTAGTGCGGCCTCCTTGTTTGATGGCCATGATGCGGCCATTAACCTGATCCGCCGTCTGTTACAGAGTCACGGCGCGGAAGTGGTTCACCTGGGGCATAACCGTTCCGTGGCGGATATCGTCCGGGCAGCCGTGCAGGAAGATGCCGATGCCATTGCCTGCAGTTCCTACCAGGGCGGTCACGTTGAATACTTCAAATACATGGTGGATATGCTCAAGGAACTGAATTCCGAGCACATTCGAATCATCGTCGGCGGCGGTGGCACGATATCCCCGGATGAGGTGGTGGAACTGGAAGCCTACGGGGTGGAAAAAATCTATCGCCCCGAGCACGGTATGCAGATGGGCCTGGAAGGCATGATTGACGACGTTTTCCAGAGGGTAAGGGCATGGCCGCGTCCCGAGATCTCCGCCCAGCAACTCAGTACTCGAGATCATAAGGACATTGCCAGCATGATTTCCCTGCTGGAGGAGGCCGTGGATCACCCGGACAAGGTCCAGGCCCTGCGTAAGATCTGGAAACAGGGGGACTCAACGGCTCCCGTGCTGGGTATTACCGGCACAGGTGGTGCAGGCAAGAGCAGCCTCACCGATGAATTGCTGAACCGTTTCCTGCGTCAGCTGCCGGATCTGGATATCGCGGTGCTGGCGGTGGACCCCACTCGTCGCCGCACCGGTGGCGCCTTGCTGGGTGACCGGATTCGCATGAACAGTCTGTCCGATGACCGCATCTTTATGCGCTCCATCGCTACCCGCAGGCAAAACCTGGCCACCAGTGCAGTGCTCAAGGACACCGTGGAGTTACTGCGTAGCGCCGGCTTTGACCTGATCATCGTGGAAACCGCCGGCATCGGTCAGAGCGATACGGAGATTGTCGACCACGTGGATTTGTCCATGTACGTGATGACTTCGGATTACGGTGCCGCCAGCCAGCTTGAGAAAATCGACATGCTGGACTTCGCCGACGTGGTGGCCCTGAACAAGTTCGAAAAGCGCGGCGCCGAAGATGCCCTGCGTGACGTGCGCAAGCAGTGGAAGCGAAACCGCAAGGCATTCCAGGTGGCTGATGAAGACCTGCCGGTCTTTCCCACCATCGCCAGCCAGTTCAACGACGGGGGGGTGAACCGCCTGTTTAGCGCCTTGTGCGAGAAACTTTCCGGACTGGACCCCCGGGGCGCGAAGCGCTGGGAATCGGCACAGCAACTCACGGATTCGGCCAGGCGCAAGTTGTCTGTCATACCGGCCAATCGAAATCGCTACCTGGCCGAGATTGCAGAAACCGGTCGCAAGGAAGACGGGATCAATGGACAGTTAGCCGAGGCCGCTGAGCGCGCCCAGTCCTGTCACCAGGCACTCCAGTTGCTGGAAGACCCGGAATTACCCGCCGCCCTGGACAAGTACCCCAGTGCCTCACTGGATAATTCCGACGGTGCCCTGGCCGGTTTGCGCCAGCGCTATAACGACGCCCTGGACAGCCTGGGCGAGGAAGCCCTGGGGCTGCTCAGGCAGTGGCCGACAAGAAAGGCGGCGGTGGAAAGCGAAAAATATTCCTACACCGTGCGTGGCCGGGAGATCGGTGGCGACAATTACAGCGAAACCCTGTCCCACCAGAAGGTGCCGAAAATTGCTGCGCCCCAGCTTAAGGGTTGGGCGGATCAGCTCAGGTTCCTGCTGAGCGAAAATCTTCCGGGATCCTATCCTTATACTGCGGGTGTATACCCCTATCGGCGCGAGGCCGAGGACCCGATCCGCATGTTTGCCGGCGAGGGTACGCCGGAACGCACCAATCGACGTTTCCATTACCTTGCCCTGGGCAACCCGGCGACTCGTCTGTCCACCGCTTTTGACTCCACCACCTTGTATGGCGAGGACCCGGACGAGCGGCCCGATATCTACGGCCGCATTGGTAACTCGGGTGTATCCATCGCCACCCTGGATGACATGAAGAAGCTCTATTCGGGCTTTGATCTGTGTTCGCCCACGACCTCGGTATCCATGACGATTAATGGACCGGCGCCGATCATCCTGGCCATGTTCATGAACACCGCGATTGATCAGCAGGTAGAGCGCCACCTCAAAGAAGAAGGGCGCTGGGAGCAGGCCGAGGAGAAAATTAGCAAACTTTACGCCGGTGCCAAACGTCCGACATATGCCGGTGAATTGCCCGAAGGTAACGACGGCTTCGGCCTGGCCACCCTGGGCGTCACCGGTGATCAACTGGTTGATGCGGAAACCTATCAGCGAATCAGTTCGTATGCCCTGTCACAGGTTCGTGGCACGGTTCAGGCCGATATCCTGAAGGAAGACCAGGCCCAGAATACCTGCATCTTCTCCACTGAATTTGCGTTGCAAATGATGGGTGATGTACAGGCCTATTTCATTGATAACGCAGTTCGTAATTTCTACTCGGTTTCCATCAGCGGATATCACATCGCAGAGGCAGGGGCGAACCCGATTTCCCAGCTGGCCTTCACCCTGGCCAACGGCTTCACCATCGTTGAGTACTACCTGAGCCGGGGAATGAAGATTGATGACTTCGCACCCAACCTGAGTTTCTTCTTCTCCAACGGTATGGATCCGGAATACGCGGTGATTGGCCGGGTGGCTCGTCGAATCTGGGCCAGGGCGATGAAGCGGGTATATTCAGCGAGTCCTCGCAGCCAGATGCTCAAGTATCACATCCAGACATCCGGTCGCAGCCTGCATGCCCAGGAAATTCAGTTCAACGATATCCGCACCACTTTGCAGGCTATGTATGCACTGTTCGATAACTGCAACAGCCTGCATACCAATGCCTATGATGAAGCCCTGACCACACCCACCGAGGAATCGGTGCGTCGTGCAGTGGCCATCCAGATGATCATTAACAAGGAACTGGGTCTGAACACCAACCAGAATCCCTGGCAGGGCTCATTCGCCCTGGAATACCTCACCAATATGGTCGAGGAGGCGGTGTACAAAGAGTTTGAAAGCATCTCCGAACGTGGTGGTGTGCTTGGCGCCATGGAGAGCATGTACCAGCGCGGCAAGATCCAGGAAGAGAGTCTGTACTACGAACACCTGAAGCACAGCGGTGAACTGCCACTGGTGGGAGTGAATACCTTCCTGCCAGACTCGGAGCAGGGAGCCAGCGAGGTCATGGCCACTGAACTGATTCGCTCCAGCGAAGAAGAAAAGCGCGCCCAGGTGGACAATGTGCGGGCCTTCCAGGCGCGTCACGCAGAGCGCTCAGGTGAGGCTCTGCAGGCCCTGGCCGCATCAGCCCAGGCCGGAGAAAATACCTTCGGTAAATTAATGGAAGCGGTGAAGAGTTGCTCGCTGGGCACCATCACCCATTCGTTGTACCTGGTAGGTGGTCAGTACCGCCGCAATATGTAGGCGATCCCCGGAGGTTCTCCGGGGCTAGTCCTTTTTGGGAGCCGGGGCCAGGGTGGTTGTCTCCGGTGCCAGGTCCTCTTCTCCAAGTTCACGCAACATCTGGCTGCGGGTTGCTGCGACCAGTTCCCGTGTCGGATTGGCGGCAAGCTGATTCACCCTGAGCGGCATCTGGATGATGACTTCCAGTTTTCCGGGGCGGGGCAGCCATGAGCCGCTCGGGAGGATATGTCGGGCACCGCGAATCACCATGGGTACTACCGGGAAATCCGCTCGCACGGCAGTGGAAAAAGCCCCCATGCGAAACGGCATCAGCCCTGGTTTCTTTTGGAAGGTACCCTCGGCGAAGAACGCCAGTGCCTGGCCGTCTTTCGCTGAATCCAGCAAGCGACGCGCATCCGCGGCGCCCTTCTTGCGATTAAACCGTTCCACAAAATGTGAGCCTACCCGCCGCAGCAACAGGTGCGCCCCGGGCATTTTTCGAATTTCCTGCTTGATAACGAAACTGAATACCGGAGGCAGGGCGGCAGCGATCAGCGGTCCGTCCAGGTAACTGGCGTGGTTGGCGACGATGACGCAGGGGCCTTCTGGCAGCCTGTCCAGGTGATGGACTTTCATGGGTATGCCGGCGAGCTTGAGTATCAGTTGGGCTGTCCGATGAACCATGCGTCGACAGATGTTTTGTGACGGGATCAGCGCCACGGCCAGTGTGAGTAGCAAAGCCAGCGTGAAGAATACGATCAGGGCATAGACGCCCCACACAGCAATCAAAAACCGTTTCAAAAGATTCATAAGTAAAAGGTAACCAAATGTGTTGCGAGCATTGCCAATTCCGTTGTGCAACGCAAGCGAAAGCGACTGTCAGAGCGCGAAAAGTGTCGTTGTAAGCCCGGGAATTGCTTTGGTTTTGTGAACCGTTCCACAGTTATGTTAACGCGCCGGGCATTATGTGACCTCCGTCACGGCCATGTCATTTTTACGAATCCATACTCGCATTCACCAAGAAAAACAGTGGGCTTTGCGGTGCTTCCCGCTGATCCGGAGAGATTCCGGATGAATTGACCGCTTACGTCGAAGATCACGCCCACGATGGGCGTAATCGGCAAGGATTTGTAATAATGGCAAGTATTTCATCACAGTTACGCCAGTCTTCGCCCAGCGAAGAACCGGTTGTGGAGGTCACCATCGACAGCTTTCTCGATGCGATATGGATGGAACGTGGGCTTTCGGCCAACACGCTTTCCGCCTATCGCGCTGATTTGAAGGCGCTGTCCGAGTGGCTTGAGAAACGTGGCGTCAGCCTGCAGAAGGCGACCCGTGCGGATTTGCTTGCCTATATCGCTCACCGTGTTGAAACCGGTGGTCGTCCTCGTTCAACGGCACGCCAGTTATCCAGTTTCCGTCGCTTCTATCGCTACCTGGTAAGGGAAAGAGTGATAGGCGAAGACCCGACTGCCCAGATTGAAATGCCCAAGATCGGCCGTTCCCTGCCCAAGTCTCTGACCGAGGCCCAGGTAGAGGCGCTGTTGGGCGCACCGGATACCGAAGACCCCCTGGGGCATCGTGATCGCACCATGCTTGAAGTGCTGTATGCCGCAGGTTTGCGTGTTTCTGAATTGATTAATTTGCGCCTCAGCCAGGTTAACCTGAACCAGGGCGTGATCCGGATTACCGGCAAAGGTGATCGTGAACGTCTGATTCCCCTGGGTGAAGAAGCCCTGGACTGGATTGAGCGATTCTGCGCGGGACCTCGCGGCGAAATTTTGCTGGAGAGGCAAACTGAATTCCTGTTCCCCACCCGTCGTGGCAACTGCATGACCCGCCAGGCGTTCTGGCACATCATCAAGCGCTATGCGGCAAAGGCCGGTGTGGAAGGCAACTTGTCTCCCCATACCCTGAGACATGCGTTCGCCACCCATTTGCTCAATCACGGCGCGGATTTGCGCGTAGTGCAGATGCTGCTGGGTCACAGCGACTTGTCCACCACCCAGATCTATACCCACGTGGCCCGTGAGCGTATGAAAGAGCTGCATTCCCAGCATCACCCCAGGGGCTGATGGCCTGAAAACTGCCGAATCCCGAGCCGGAATTTGCTAGAATCCTCCGGCAGACAGTGATGCCCGTGCGAACCGGGCGCAGCATTGTCTGTCAAATTCCATTGATTCTTGATTCAGCCAGGCTGTTGTTCCCATGCGTATATTCAGAGCCCTCTTTCTTGTTTCCCTGTCTTGTCTTGGTAGCGTGCTGTGCGCAACCGGCTTGCAGGCCGCCGAGGTGAAAACACCGGCTGAACTAGCCAGTGGCTTCCCGGGGATCGAGGAGGAGAACATCCAGGACAGCCCGGTACCCGGTTTGTATCAGATAACCCTCGGTTCGCAGGTGGCTTACGTGACCCAGGATGGCCGCTACCTGATCAAGGGTGAGGTTATTGACCTGGATAACAACTTGAACCTGACCGAGGCGCGTAAGACTGAAGCCAGGCGTGGGTTGCTCACCGGGCTGGATCAGACACAAATGATTGTGTTTTCGCCCCGGCCGCCGGTCAATCCCACGTATGCGGTGACCATATTCACTGACATAAACTGCCGGTATTGCAGAAGCTTCCACCAGAGTATCGAGCGAGTGAATGAGTTGGGCATTGAGGTGCGTTACATGATGTACCCGGTTGCCGGTCCTGGAACAGCATCCTGGAAGAAGGCGGTTGATGTCTGGTGCGCGACGGATCGCACTGGTGCCATGACTGCAGCCAAGAGCGACAAAGAGTTCCCGGTTCGCGAATGTGATGCCGCGCAGGTGAGCCAGCAATATGACCTGGCGTTGAAGCTGGGCTTGCGAGGCACGCCAACAATACTCAGTGCGCGTGGCGATTATCTAGGCGGTTACATGGCGCCGGAAGAACTGCTTAAGAAACTGGAACTGGCTGCGACGACTCCGCCGGGTACTTACTAGGCGAGAAATGAGATACACAAAAAAGCCGGCCCTGGGGCCGGCTTTTTTATATCCGTTTTTCGGTGTTGCAGGGCTGAACTATTCTTCCAGCAGGGCAAGCTTGTCCGGCTTGTTCTGCCAGTCGTCCGCATCCGCCGGGGCGGCTTTCATTTCCGTGATGACCGGCCACAGCTTGGCCAGGCGGGCGTTGATCTCGATGAACTTCTCCTCGCCTTCAGGTAACTCATCGTCTGCGGAGATCGCCTCTACCGGGCATTCCGGTTCGCACAGGGTGCAGTCAATGCACTCGTCCGGGTCAATTACCAGGAAGTTGGGTCCTTCGTGAAAGCAGTCTACGGGGCAGACCTCAACACAGTCTGTGTATTTGCACTTGATACACTGCTCGGTAACAACGAACGTCATTTGTAGCTCCAGCCAACATTTACTCGGAAGTCGACGCCACCGGGAAGGCGGGGCGTTGGTAAGAGGCTAATTCTGCCACGCCGGGGGCGGCGCGAACAGTACCCGGGTGCAAACTACCTGGGTCCAAACTACCGGGGTTCTATGGAATGGCTGTGCATGCCCCCATCGGGGTCGGCCAGTAACTTCTTGATGGAGAAGGTGACGCTGGGGAAGGCCAGGTCCTGCCAGGGTATTTCGTCCGGGCTGAACAGCTTGACCTCCAGACTCTCCGAGCCCGCCGCGAATTGACCATCCAGCAGGCGTGCCCGGAACATGATGTGTACCTGGTTTACGTGGCGAACCGAGACCGCGGCCAGCATGCTCCCGATTTCCACCTGGGCACATGCTTCCTCCAGGGTTTCTCTTGCAGCGCCTTCTTCCAGGGTCTCACCAAGCTCCATGAACCCGGCCGGTGCGGTCCAGTAGCCCAGGCGCGGCTCAATGGCGCGCTTGCACAACAGCAGCTTGCCTTCCCACTCCGGGACACAGCCAACCACGACCAGGGGATTCTTGTAGTGAATGGTTCGGCAGGCCGAGCACACGTGACGGAGTGCATTATCGCCATCGGGAATCTCTATGACGATGGGCTTCCCGCAGTCACTGCAATAGTTCATGGCATTCCCGGTTGGTGCTGGCTAGGACAGGCACCGAGAATATCCGCAGGCTTCGCCGTGCGTCCAGTTATTTACCGGGCCTGTAGCAGGATCGACGGAATTATCGGCGGTGTCGCGTTAAATCCCGCTAAAGCACATGCTGTTGCTAACAGCCTGCCCGGGGGAACCCATTGCATGGTGATGGAAGTCCCGGGCAAGCCGGTTTTTCGGTTCGGATTATTAGCCTTGAATTCGCCCGGGAATTGGTCGCCAGTTGATGTTGCTGACATAAAAAAAGCAGCCCGGAGGCTGCTTTCCTTAAAGATGGTAGCGGTGGGCGGACTCGAACCGCCACGCCCAGAGGGCAACTGATTTTGAGTCAGTCTTGTCTACCAATTCCAACACACCGCCATCAAGGCGCGCCATTATAGACGGCAAGCACCGTCAAACCAACAATGATTCCAAGTATTTTGACGTCGAGCTTGCCAGTAGGGATGCTTTGAAACGCCACGAGGGTGTGAAAATCGTCTTTTTTGCCAATTAGCTGCAACCATTTGCCGGGATGCCGCATCTATAGGTACAGGATGTCTAGATTTAGCGAAACAGAAATTACCCCAAGTCTGCTGGCCAGGGCGGTGGCCGGTGACTCAAAGGCTCATGAGGGTCTGTACCTTGCCTTCAGCGGTCCGGTGTACACCCTGGCGCGTCGCATGCTTGGCCAGCCGGCACAAGCGGATGAAGTGCTGCAGGACACGTTTGTCGAGGTCCTGGACGGGATTGGCAAATTCCGGGGCGATGCTCCCCTTTCCGCCTGGATCCGCAAGATTGCGGTGAGCAAGTGCTTGATGCACCTGCGCTCGGCCTGGTACCGCAAGGGTCGTTCCATTGAGGGAATCCCCGGTGTGGTGGAACTCGTGTTGCAGGATCAGGCAGGCCCGTCGGAGGCGGATTTGACCGGTGTGGCGATGGACCTGGAGCAGGCCCTGTCGCAACTCCACCCCGTGGGCCGGGCGGTGGTCTGGTTGTACGACGTCGAGGGATACACCCACCCGGAGATAGCGGAAATGCTTGGTAAAACCGTGAGTTTTTCAAAATCACAGTTGGCGCGGTCCCATCAGCGGCTGCAGGCCATGTTGAAACCTGAACAAGGAGGGCTGACATGCATGCAAGCGTCGAACAACTCCTGAATTTGCGGGATGCGGCCCCGGAAGCTGCAGATGTGGCTGCCCACGTTAATGGTTGCGAGCGCTGTCAGGCGGAACTGGGTCGACTGCGCATCGTACAGGTGGGTCTGCAGAGCCTGCCGGAAATTCCGGCCCCCGAGGGGGGGTGGCAGGCTATATCCCGAGCGCGGGCTGGCAGCAGAAGCAGTGCGCCGCTGGCGTTTACCGGTTGGTTCTGGGCCGGGTCACTGGCTGCAGGGCTGGCCGTGGCAGTGGTGCTGTTTGGACTGTTGAACCAGGTGCCGCGTGGATCGGAAAGCGGAATCGGCTCGGCGATGAGTGGCACCACGCCTGTGCTGGTCTCCCGTTCCGGTGCCGAGACTGCCGCATCTCAGGTCAAGTCCGACGACATGGCTCAATTGATGGCCCGGTCCCAGCAGCTTGAACAGGTGTTGCGTGCCATGCCCGAGGGGCCGCAAGTGGTGAGCGCTGACACGGCCGGCACGATCTCCGTATTGGAAGACCGGGTGGCGATGATTGATTACCGACTGAGCATGGGGGAGCAACCCGAGTTGTCCTCCGCCCAGCTTCAGCGGCTATGGCAAGAGCGGGTGGATGTAATGAATTCCCTGGTCCAGGTGCGTTATGCCCAGGCACAGAGAGCGTCTTTTTAATCGGTCGCGTGAATTGCGCAGCCAGATAGGATCATTAAGTGCTTCGGGCCAGGACCCGACACGTTGAGGAGTAAAGCGATGAAAACCAAATTGTTAGTGATGTTGGCCGTGGCGATGTTGGCGGGTCCTGTACAGGCGGCGGATCCCCAGCCTGAAAAAGCGCAGTTGGAAGAGGCCGAGAGGAGTCTTGAGGATGCGCGGCGCCGGCTGGAAGAGGCGGCCCGTGAAGTGGCTGAGCTGAGTATGGAAGCCGCTGGAGATATGGAAATCATCCGGCATATCCGCAGCAACGGTCGACGGGCCATGTTGGGCATTAATATCGGTCCGGGTGAAGGTGGTGCCGGCAAGGGCGTCAAAGTCCTGGGCGTTACGCCAGGCGGTCCTGCAGACCAGGCAGGCCTGAAAACCGGTGACGTTATTACCCGTATTGGCGATACATCGTTGGCCGCGGACTCGGCCCGGGAATCACAACGGTTGCTCCTGCAGTTCATGCGGGACATGGAACCGGGCAGCGACGTGAAGCTG
Organism: uncultured Chromatiales bacterium; assembly: GCA_937128475.1. Classification (GTDB taxonomy): domain Bacteria; phylum Pseudomonadota; class Gammaproteobacteria; order Steroidobacterales; family BM003; genus CAKZML01. Next base: position 32,126 of record CAKZML010000245.1, on the reverse strand, counting down.
GTATACCAGCGCGACGACGGCAAGATCGAGAATGAGATTCAGCTGCGGACCAAGGCCGCCGATACGATGGCGTTTGGTTTCGCCGGCCCGGGACCTGATCGCGTATTCATGGGTCCTCGCGGACGCAATTTTGATATAGAGGTCTTTGAGGACGGGGAAGCTCCCATGCACATGGGTAGGGGATTTTTCCGCAGCTGGGGCGGCATGGAGATGGTCAGCCTGACCAAGGAACTGGGTGAATATTTCGGCACCGACGAAGGTCTGCTGGTGGTCAGAGGGCCTGGTGAGAAAGAGATGGATATTCAGGACGGCGATGTCATCAAGCAGATCGATGGACGGACCCCCGACAGTCCGGCCCACGCCATGCGTATCCTGCGCAGCTACCAGGCTGGAGAAAAGCTGAGCATTCAGATTGTTCGCAAGAAAAAGAAGATGACGGTGGAGGTCACGTTGCCGGAGCGCAAGGTCAGTGGCATGCATCGAATCCTGGAACGGGAACTGGAAGAGTTGCACGAACTGGATGTGCTGGACGAGTTGTCAGCGCCCCCGGCACCCGCCGCGCCGCCGGCACGGACCTGATTCTCGCAAGGGTATTTTCAGTAACTGGCCGCGCTTATAACGCGGCCAGTTTTTTAATATGCGCGGGTACGCAGCGGGACAGGACTTCCAGGCTGTAGCCGCCTTCCAGGCAGGAAACAATGCGCCCTCCGGCGTGCTCTTCGGCCACCCTCATTGCCACATCGGTGATCCAGTCGTAGTCGCTATCGGTCAGGTTGAGATCCGCCAGCGGGTCGTCCCGATGTGCGTCATAACCCGCTGAAATTAACACCAGCTGAGGCTTGAACGCGTTCAGTTCAGGTAGCCAGTGATCACTGATCGCCTGCCGAAATTGGTCACTTCCCGCGCCCCTTGGCAGGGGAGTGTTGACCAGTCGCCCCGGTACGCTCGCCGGGTCCAGGAAAGGATACAGAGGATGCTGGTAGCTTGAGCAGACCATGACCCGGTTATCGTCCCTGAAGATGTCCTCGGTACCGTTTCCATGGTGGACATCGAAATCCAGGATCGCTACCCGGGTCAGGTGGTGGGCCTCCAGGGCCTGGGCGGCAGCAATCGCGATATTGTTAAAAAAGCAAAATCCCATGGCCTTGTTACGTTCTGCATGGTGTCCCGGTGGCCGCAGGGCGCAAAAAGCGTTGTGCGCCTTGCCTTCCATGACCATGTCTGTGGCCAGTGCGGCGCCACCGGCGGCTCGCCATGCCGCCTCCAGGGTGTCCGGGTTCATGGCTGTGTCCGAATCGATAAACGCCAGGCCATGTTTCGGGGCGTGGTGAGCCAGATTTTCGATGTGGCTGGCCGAATGTGCGCGTTCCACCTGTTCACGGGTGGCCATGGGGGCGTCGACGTGAACAAGGAAGTCCGCAATGCCGAGCCTGGCCAGGTGTTCGCCAATAACCCTGAGTCTGTGGGGATTCTCCGGATGACCGGGCAACATTTCATGGGCTGAAAATTTAGAATGAGTAATAAACGCAGTCGCCATTCGGCTCTCCACAGGACTATGGCAAGCAGTTTAATGGGATAATTCTCTTACCGCCTACAAGAGAATTAAAATGTCCAAGAAAAATGACCTTTCGGTCCCTGATTATGATGTCGCCGCAATTTTCGCCCCCAACAGCATGGTCCTGATTGGCGCCAGTGAGCGAGAGGGTTCCCTTGGCCGCGTGGTGATGAAGAATCTCCTGAAATCACGCTTTAAGGGCCGTCTTTACTCGGTAAATCCCCAGTATGAAAAAGTGCTGGGACGCCGCTGTTACGCCAGTGTTTCGGACCTGCCCAAGGTGCCGGATATGGCCCTCATCGTGACCCCGGCGAAGACCGTGCCCGGGATTCTCGAGGAATGTGGCCGCAAGGGTGTCCGCGGCGCCATCGTGATTTCAGCCGGCTTCCGTGAAGCTGGGCCGGAAGGTGTGAAACTCGAGAAAAAGGCCCTGGCCGTGGCCAGGAAGTACGGACTGCGTTTCCTGGGCCCGAACTGCCTGGGTGTCATGCGAACCGACCTGGGCCTGAACGCCACCTTCAGTCATGGTGCAGCCAATCCGGGTCGTATCGCCCTGGTTTCCCAGTCCGGCGCCTTGTGTACGGCGATCCTGGATTGGGCAAAGACCAATGGTGTGGGCTTCTCCAGCGTGATTTCCACGGGCATTTCCGCCGACGTGGATTTCGGCGAGATCCTGGACTTCCTGGTGCAGGATCCGGGCACCGACTCGATCATGCTGTATGTGGAAGGCCTTCATGACGCCCGGCACTTCATGAGTGCGCTTCGTGCAGCGGCACGAGTGAAACCGGTCATCGTGATGAAGTCCGGACGTAATGATGGCGGCTCCAAGGCGGCGGTGTCACACACTGGCGCCATGGTGGGCGCAGACGACGTGTTCGACGCCGCGGTGAAACGTGCCGGTGCCGTCCGGGTACTCAGTTTCGCCAGCTTCTTCGCTGCCGCGCTGACCCTGAATTCAGGTGTCAGAACCGGTGGGCCGCGTCTGTGCATCGTGACCAATGGTGGCGGCCCCGCTGTGATGGCTGCCGACTCGGTCAACGAGATGGGCCTGAAACTGGCCGAGCTCAGCCCTGAGACGATGGCAGCGCTGGACGGTGTATTGCCGGCAACCTGGTCCAAGGGCAATCCGGTGGACGTGATCGGTGATGCCTCGGCAGACCGTTATGAGAAAGCGCTGAGAATTTGCATGGATGACAAGGGCGTGGACGCAGTCCTGGCGATCCTAACTCCCCAGGCCATGACAGATGCCTTTGCGGTAGCTGAGCGCGTGGTGGAGCTGAAAGCGAATCACAAGAAAGCGTTGTTTACCTGCTGGATGGGCGAGAAAGCCGTGTCCAGCAGCCGCAAGCTGTTCTCGGCCAACAACATTCCGTCTTACAGGGCGCCGGAAAATGCGGTGCTGGCGTTCTCCGCCGCCGCAGCCTACACGGCTAACCAGAAACTGCTGCTGCAGGTTCCCGATCCCCTGAGTCCGCAAGATGCCCCTGACCTGGTGGAGGCCCGGCGCATTATCAAGAATGCACTTGAGGTGGGTCACAACGTTCTGGATGTAGCTGAATCCAAGGCTCTTCTGGATTGCTTCAAGATTCCGATTCTGCAGAGCCTTCCTGCCCGGGAGGCCAAGGAGGCAGTACGGGTAGCCGAGGAAGTGGGTTTCCCCGTGGCGATGAAAATTTACTCCTCTGACATTACCCATAAATCTGATGTGGGCGGTGTGAGACTGGGCCTGAACAGCGCCGATGAAGTGCGCAAGGCCTACAAGGAGATGATGGAGAAGGTTACCCGGCTGGCGCCCGATGCCAAGGTGGACGGTGTGGTGATCGAGCGCATGTGGCACTCCACCAGCGGTCGCGAATTGATGGTTGGCGTGGTCAATGACAAGGTGTTCGGCCCCGTGATCAGTTGCGGCCTGGGTGGCACCATGGTGGAAATTCTTGGTGACAGGGCCCTGGCCATGCCACCGCTTAACTCCTACCTGGTCCATCGCATGATTCGTTCAACCAAGGCGGCGAAATACCTCGAGGAATTCCGTGGTTTGCCAAAGGCGAATATGAAGGCTCTGCAGGACGCCATCCTGCGAGTCTCGGAAATGGTTTGCGAGTTGCCGGGAATCGAGGAGATGGATATCAATCCTCTGATCGTTGATGAGCATGGCGTGGTGGCCGTGGATGCCCGGGTAGTTGTTCGCAAGGTCGAACCCGGCCAGCAGCCCTATGCCCACATGGCGATTCATCCGTTCCCCAGCGGGCTTGCGCATCACTTCGAAATTCCCGATGGCGAGCGTTTCCTGATTCGTCCGATTCGTCCCGAAGATGCACGGCTTGAGCAGCAGTTGATGGCCAAGCTCAGCGACCGGACCCGCTTCCTGCGCTTTATGTACACACTCAGGGAACTGACCCCGGCGATGCTTTCACGCTTTACCCAGATTGACTATGACCGGGAAATGGCCCTGATTGCAGTGCGCGAGACTCCCGAGGGTGAGCAGCAAGTCGGTGTGGCTCGCTACATTATCAAGCTGGACGGCGAGGGCTGCGAATTTGCCATCGTATTGGCTGACGAATTGCAGGGCAGGGGACTGGCCTCCCGGCTGTTCCGCGACCTGATCGACGTGGCCAGGGACCGGGGACTGAAATACATGGATGGTGTTGCGCTTCGCGAGAACTCCAACATGATTCGACTGGCTCGGGAACTTGGCTTCAGCATCACCATGGATCCGGATTCCACCGACATGGTGAAGATGTTACTGAAACTGTAGGTTTGAGGTTGCGGGCGCTTCGGCGCCCGCAATACTTTGTCGGGGTAAATCTCCCGAACAGCCTCCGGAGAACTCTGTTTCTTGTTCCCGTCGTGTCCTCAGGAGCTACGAGATAGCGCCAGCGGTGGCTGGCCTCTGTTATTATGCGCCGCCATGAAACGATCTGATTTCACTTTTGACCTTCCCGAGCACCTGATTGCCCAGGCGCCCCTGCCTGGACGCAGCCAAAGCCGACTGCTGGTGGTTGGCTCATCAGGCAGGCCCGCACGGGACAGCACCTTTGATCAACTGGACAGGCTTTGCCATCCAGGTGACTTGATGGTGTTTAACGATACCCGGGTTATCCCGGCGCGTTTGCTGGGGGCCAAGGCTACCGGCGGCAAGGTGGAGTGCCTGGTGGAGCGGGTGCTGGATAGCCACACGGTGTTGGCTCACGTGCGCGCAAGCAAGTCCCCGGGCGAGGGTAGCCGACTTGAGTTTCACGGCGTGGGCGCCGTGGTGGAAGGTCGCCAGGACAGCCTGTTCAAGGTGAAGTTCGAGATGCCCGTGGCGGAACTCATGGAGCAGCATGGCCACATGCCCCTGCCGCCCTACATTCATCGTGAGGACAGTGCTGAAGATCGCCAGCGCTACCAGACAATCTATGCCCGTGAGCCTGGCGCCATTGCCGCGCCAACCGCCGGATTGCACTTTGACGAACCGCTGCTGGATAAATTACGGGACAAGGGCGTGGAGTTTGCGTTCGTGACCTTGCACGTGGGTGCCGGGACCTTCCAGCCGGTGCGCGCGGACGACATTACAGACCACCACATGCATAGCGAATTGGTTGAGGTCAGCCCCCAGGTCGTGGAAGCGGTACGTCGGACCCGCGAGCGTGGTGGCAAGGTGATTGCCGTGGGAACCACCGCCGTGCGGGCGCTGGAAAGCGCCGCCGCCGGGGACGAACTTGCGCCGTTCAAGGGCGATACCGATATCTTTATTTATCCGGGTTACGAATTCCGGGTGGTTGAACGCCTGGTGACCAACTTTCACCTGCCGGAATCCACCTTGCTGATGCTGGTCAGCGCTTTCGCCGGGCGTGAGCGGATCTTGACCGCTTACCGTGACGCGGTGAGCCGGGAATATCGATTCTTCAGTTACGGCGATGCCATGTGGATAGCCCCGGCAACCGCGTTGCCGCCAGGGGGTTCCCAGTGAAATTTACCCTCAATGCCACTGACGGCCGGGCCCGTAACGGCCAGTTGATGTTTGACCGGGGTGCGGTGGATACGCCGGCCTTCATGCCGGTGGGTACCTACGGCACGGTAAAGGCCATGACTCCGGAAGATCTCACCGAGGTGGGAGCCCAGATTATCCTGGGGAATACCTTCCACCTGATGCTGCGTCCGGGAACCGAGGTCATCAGGGCCCATGGGGACCTGCATGACTTCATGCACTGGCAAGGCCCCATTCTCACCGATTCCGGCGGTTTCCAGGTCTGGAGCCTGGCGGAAATGCGCAAGATCAGTGAAGACGGTGTTCGCTTCAGTTCACCGGTCAATGGCGACAAGGTATTTCTGAGCCCCGAAGAATCCATGCGGGTTCAGCAGGAACTGGGTTCGGACATCATTATGGCCTTTGATGAATGCACCCCCTATCCGGCGACCCAGGAGCAGGCGCGGCAGTCCATGGAATTGTCCATGCGCTGGGCTGGTCGCTGCAGCGTGGCCCATGGCGAGCATTCCTCGGCCTTGTTTGGCATTGTCCAGGGTGGCATGTATCCGGGCCTGCGCAAGGAGTCGCTGGACGCCCTGCTGGAGATCGGCTTTGACGGTTACGCCATTGGCGGGCTGTCAGTAGGGGAGACCGAGGAAGAGCGGCTCATGGTGCTGGATACCCTCACGCCCCATATGCCGTCCGATCGCCCTCGCTACCTGATGGGTGTTGGAACGCCTGAGGACATTGTGGAAGCGGTTCGACGGGGTGTGGACATGTTCGATTGCGTCATGCCTACCCGTAATGCGCGCAACGGCCACCTGTTCACCTCCACCGGCGTCGTGCGGCTGAGAAATGCCAGCCACAAGTCCGATACCCGGCCGCTGGACGAAAATTGCGACTGTTACACTTGTAAAAACTACAGTCGGTCATATCTAAAGCACTTGGACAAGTGCAATGAAATGCTGGGTTCACACCTGAATACCGTTCATAACCTGCGCTACTACCAGAACCTGATGCGCGGGCTGAGAGAGGCCATCGCCGAAGGGCGCCTGGACGAGTTTGTTGATGAGTTTTACGCCCTGCGGGGGAAAAGCGTACCGTCTGTGTCATAATAGCTCGCTGATTTTGGGGCGCTTTCCTGTAAAAGGGGCTGCCCCAGCGAATTAATTAGAGGAACGATTAATGGATATGTTTATTTCTAGTGCCTGGGCCCAGGACGCTGCGGCCTCTGCGCCGAGTATGTTAGAGGGTCTGCTGCCCATCGTATTGATTTTCATAGTGTTTTACTTTTTGCTGATTCGCCCTCAGCAAAAGCGCGCCAAGGAACATCGCAACATGGTGGAAGCGCTGGGTGTTGGAGAGGAAGTTATGACCTCTGGCGGCATTCTCGGAAAGATCACCAAGGTTGACGACCAGTGGCTGCGAGTTGAAGTGGCCAAGGGCATCGTACTGACGGTGGCTCGCAGTACCGTAAGCCAGACCGTTCCCAAGGGCTCCTATAAAGCCGACTAATCTCCTTCCGGAAAAAACAAATGAATCACTATCCCTGGTGGAAAAACCTGATGGTAGTGCTTGTGGTCACCTTGGGTGGCTTGCTGGCACTGCCAAATCTTTTCGGAGAGGATCCCGCGATCCAAATAGCCCGTGATGACTACCAGGCTGTTGCGGACAGCACTATTACGCGAATTCGGGAATTGCTGGAGCGCGAACAGATAGTCACTCGTGGTGTCTTCGCAGAAGACGGCAGGGCGCTTGTGCGCTTTGAAAATGTCGAAACCCAGCTGAAAGCTCATGATCTGCTGAAGAGCGAATTTGGCGGTGGGTATGCTTCGGCCCTGACCATGGCTCCTCGCACGCCGATGTGGCTTCGCGCTATTGGCTTGAGACCCATGAGTCTTGGCCTGGATCTTCGCGGCGGTGTGCACTTCTTGTATGAAGTGGATGTCAAGGGAACCGTGAACCAGACCCTGCAACGCTATGAGTCCGACTTCAAGCAACTTCTTCGCAAAGAAGACGTCCGCTACGTGCGTGTTCGTCACCAGGAGGATCTCGTGGAAGTTGTGCTGCGTGATCAGGCCGATGCCGATATCGCGCGCGATCTGATCGAGGACGCTGATCCGGAGCTGCAGATTATTGCCAGCGACGACGCCGGGAATGTGGTGCTGAAAGTCAGCATGACAGAGCAGCAGATCAAGCAGCGCCAGGATTTCGCCATTGAGCAGAACATTACTACCCTGCGTAATCGTGTGAATGAGATTGGTGTGGCCGAGCCTGTTGTGCAACGCCAGGGCCTGGATCGCATCGTGGTTCAGTTGCCCGGTGTCCAGGACTCCACACGGGCCAAGAAGGTCCTGGGTGCTACCGCTACCCTGGAATTCAGGTTGGTGGATCAGGAGGGCGACCCCTACCAGGCCAAGCGCACCGGACGCGTGCCGCTTAACGCTATCTTGTTGGAGAATCGCCAGGGTCAGCCCGTGCTGCTCAGGCGCGACACCATCGTGACCGGTGACCAGCTGACCGATGCTTCCTCGGGCTTCTCTGAAGGATCAGCGGTGGTGAAAGTGCGCCTGGACGCCAAGGGCGCTCGCAAGATGCTGGAAACCACCAAGCGGAATCTCGACAAGCCCATGGGCGTGGTGTTTATCGAGAAGAAGCGGGAAATGGTCGAGCGTGACGGTGAGCAGGTCGAGGTGGATGTCACCGAACGCACCGTGATCAATGTGGCCACAATACGAGGTGTGTTTTCCTCTACCTTCCAGATCGAGGGGCTGACGCCGTTCGAATCTCGTGACCTTGCATTGTTGCTGCGCGCCGGCTCACTGGCAGCGCCTATCTACATTGTTGAAGAGCGGACCATCGGCCCAAGCCTGGGTCAGGCCAATATCGACCAGGGCTTTAGTGCCGTGACCGCCGGCTTCCTGGTGGTAGTGTTCTTTATGGCGATCTACTACAAGGCTTTCGGCCTGATTGCCAACCTTGCCCTGATGATGAACGTGGTGTTGCTGGTAGCGCTGTTGTCGTTACTGCAGGCCTCGCTGACCCTTCCGGGTATCGCAGGTATCGTGTTGACCGTGGGTATGGCTGTGGATGCCAACGTGCTGATCTTCGAGCGAATACGCGAGGAGCTACGAGACGGCAATACGCCACAGGCGGCGATTCACGCCGGGTATGACAAGGCTTTCTCATCCATCGCCGACGCCAACGTCACCACCCTGATCGCATCGGTTGTGCTGTTTGCCTTCGGAACCGGACCCATTAAGGGCTTTGCTGTCACCTTGTCGCTGGGAATCATCACCTCGATGTTTACCGCCATCGTGGGTACACGTTCTGTTGTGAACCTGGTCTTCGGTCGACGCAAGCTAAAGAGCCTGGCTATTTAGCCGGCGGGACATGTCATGGAACTAATTAAAGAAACTCATATCAATTTCATGGGGCTACGCAAGGGGGCTTTTATCCTGTCCGTCTTGCTGATCGTCCTGTCCATTGGCTCGATTGCTACCCGCGGCTTGAATTTCGGTATCGACTTCACCGGCGGTGTGTTGCTGGAAGTGGGGTATCCCCAGGCTGCGGATCTGCCGGCCGTGCGTGACCAACTGGCCAACGCTGGAATCGAACGGGCCCAGGTACAGAATTTTGGTACCTCCCGGGATGTGATGATCCGCATCATGCCGGATGAAACCCAGAACAACGCGGATGTTGGCGAGAAAATCATGGCCATCCTCCACGATGCAACGCCGGGTGTTGAGCTGCGCAGGGTTGAGTTCGTCGGCCCCCAGGTCGGTGAGGAATTGACCGAGCAGGGTAGCCTGGCCATGTTGTTCGCGCTGATCATGATTGGCGGTTATGTGTGGGCGCGTTTCCAGTGGAAGCTCTCTGCTGGTGCACTGGCGGCACTGACTCACGACGTGATCATCACCCTGGGATTCTTTGCGGTTACCCAGATCGCCTTCGATCTGTCGGTGTTGGCCGCAGTGCTGGCGGTGATTGGTTACTCGCTGAATGACACCATCGTGGTCTACGATCGAATTCGTGAAAACTTCCGGGGCATCCGTAATGGCGAGCCGGTGGAGATAATGGATATCTCACTGAACCAGATGCTGGCCCGTACTTTGATGACCTCGGGTACCACCTTGCTGGTGCTGTCGGCCCTGTTTTTCCTGGGTGGTGAGGCTATTCGCCCGTTCTCGGTTGCCCTGCTGGTTGGTATTTTTGTCGGTACCTACTCTTCAATCTACGTCGCCAGCGCGCTGGCCCTGGAATTGAAGTTGACCCTGGCCGACCTGATGCCGCCCAAGAAAGAAGACCTGGTAGACGATATGCCCTGAAGCGTCTAGCGCTTCAGAGATTCGGGTAGCAACGGCTGCAGAAGCCTGGATAAGGCTTCATGTACCTTGGGTGAACCGGCGATCACGTTGCCGGTTTCCAGGAAGTGGCTGTCGCCACGCACCGAACTGATAATCCCGCCGGCCTCTTGAATAATCAGGGCGCCGGCGGCGATGTCCCAGGGCTTCAGGCCCAGTTCCCAGAATCCGTCAAAACGACCCGCTGCCACATAGGCCAGGTCGAGGGCTGCTGCGCCGGGACGCCGGACGCCGGATACGTTTTCCACCACAGCCTTGAGCATGCCCAGGTAGGAGTCCATGTGCTTGACGTTTTCCCGATAGGGGAAACCGGTGCCGATAAGGGTGTCCTTGAGATGAGTGGCGCCGCTGACGCGAATCCTGCGACCATCCAGCTGGGCGCCAGCGCCGCGGGCGGCGGTAAACATTTCCTGGCGAGTGGGATCGTAAATTACCGCGGCTTCCAGTTCCCCACGCACTTGCAATGCGATGGATACGGCAAACACCGGGAATCCGTGTACGAAGTTGGTTGTTCCGTCCAGGGGATCGATGATCCAGACGTGGTCGTTGTCACCGCTGGCCCCGCTTTCCTCGGCCAGGAATGCATGGTGAGGAAAGCTGCGACGGATGGTTTCCTTGATGTCTTCTTCGGCCCGCAAGTCGACCTCGGTAACGACTTCGTTCCAGCCCTTGGAGGAAATGTCTTGTGGGCGGATACGGTTCAGGTTGCGGAGAATTAGATCGCCGGCGCGCCGTGCCGCTCGCACAGCTATGGTAAGTTGTGCCTGCATCGTGGAAACCCTCTTTTGTAAACAGCGTTGCAGGGACTTGACCCTGCCTTGTGGCGGCGAAGTTTAGCAAAAAAATCCTGTTTGAGTGAGCAAGTCTTTGCATGAAGCTGGCTGAAGGCGGCAGAATTGCTGCGCAAAGATGCCTCCCCGGAAGTTAAAGGCCTTGGAAATGCTTGAGAATATTAGAATTGTACTAGTCGGAACCACCCATCCCGGGAATATCGGGAGTAGCGCCAGAGCCATGAAAGTCATGGGCTTGAAGCAGTTGTGGCTGGTTGCGCCAAAGCTTTTCCCCAATGCCTCCGCGACTGCGATGGCCTCCGGTGCCGATGATTTACTGGCCGAAGCAAGGGTGGTGGACACCCTGGAAGAGGCGGTGGCTGATTGCCGCCTGGTGGTGGGTACCAGCGCCAGATTGCGCGCATTAGCCTGGCCCCTGCAAACCCCCAGGGAAGCCGCCGAGCAGATTGTCCAGAGCCCGCCTGGTGGTCCGGTGGCGCTGGTGTTTGGCCGTGAGGCCTCGGGTCTTAGCAACGAGGAAATGCAGCAGTGCCATCGGATGATCCACGTCCAGACTGCCGAGGACTATGGATCATTGAACCTGGCCATGGCGGTGCAAATCCTTTGCTATGAAATACGCATGGCGGTGTTGGGTGGACGGGCCATGAGCCAGCCCCCGGGATTTCCGCCAGCCCGGTCAGAAGACCTGGAGCGATTTTTTGTCCACCTGGAGGAAGTGCTGGAACAGACGGGGTTCCTGGATCCGGATAATCCGCGTCAACTGATGGCCCGCTTGAGGCGGATTTACATGCGCGCGGACCTGGATGAGAACGAGGTAAATATCCTCAGGGGTATACTCACTTCTTATGGATACGCTCGGGGAGGCACCAAAAAGTGACCGACTCCAGCGCGACAGCTAAGACGATTTACCTGGATTACGCCGCAACCACGCCGGTTGATTCGGCGGTGGTTAAGGTGATGGTCGAGTGCCTGGGTGAAGACGGTGATTTTGCCAACCCCTCATCGGTCCATGCCCCCGGGGTTGCCGCAAGGGTAAGGGTGGAGAATGCCCGCGAGCAGGTAGCCGGCTTGCTGGGTGCGCGTTCCGGGGAAATTATTTTCACCTCTGGCGCTACTGAAGCCGATAACCTGGCGATTCGCGGCGCAGGGCTTTTCCAGGTCCACAAGGGCCGGCATATCATTACCTCGAAATCCGAGCACAGGGCGGTACTGGATCCCTTCAAGTCCCTGGAAAAAGAGGGCTTTGAGGTGACCTGGCTGGTGCCGGAAGATCATGGCCGTGTTTCTGCGGAACAATTGCAGGCGGCGCTGCGACCTGACACCACCCTGGTGTCGTTGATGCATGTGAACAACGAGACCGGCCTGGTACACGACATCGCCGCGCTGGGTCAGTTATGCCGATCCCATGGCGTGTTGTTTCACGTTGATGCGGCCCAGTCCGCGGGAAAACTGCCCATCGATGTCCGGGCCATGCAGATCGACATGATGTCCTTCTCGGCCCACAAGATTTATGGCCCGAAGGGGATTGGCGCGCTGTTTGTCAGCCGTGAACCCCGTTGCAACCTCTATCCAGTGTCCTACGGCGGGGGCCAGGAACAGGGCTTGCGACCGGGAACCCTGGCCACCCACCAGATCGCGGGTATGGGATTGGCCTTTGAGTTGGCAGCCGGGCGTATGCAGGCTGACCAGCAGCGATTGCACGAACTGCGTGAGGTTCTGTGGTCCGGATTGCAGGCAATTGGCGGGGTTACCGCCAATGGTGAATTGGAATACAGCGCGCCGAATATTCTCAATGTGAGCTTCCAGGGCGTTGAAGGTGAGAGCCTGTTGTTCGGCCTGGATGGAATCGCCGTATCCAGCGGATCGGCCTGTGCCAGCGGTAGTCGAGAGCCGTCATACGTGCTTCGCTCCCTGGGTTTGGATGACCAGGCCGCCCAGTCGTCCCTGCGCTTCAGCCTGGGACGTTCCACCAGCCGTGATGACATCGATGTAGTGGTGTCCATGCTCAGTGCCCAGGTACGGCGCTTGAGAGCCCTGGCGCCGGATTGGGTCAAGTAGTTATGAATGCCCCTGCGTATGCTCAGCTGGTTAGACAGCATTTTTCACGCCCGGTAGGGGCGGGTTGCTTTGAACCCGGTGTTCCCGGGGTGGTCCAGGGCTGTGCCGGAAGCCGGGAGCAGGGGCTTGCCGTGCAATTCCAGTGCAGGCTGGATGGAGAAAAAATCCTGGAAGCCCGATTTCTTGCCTGGGGATGTCCTCACAGCATCGCCGGGGCATCCTGGCTGGCGGAAAGACTGGCCGGAATGGGCCTGGTCGAGGCGGCGAGGATCACTGGTAACGAGGTGTCTGCTGCATTGGACGTGCCAGCGGACAAGCTGGGAAGTATACTGATTCTAGAAGATGCCCTGGGTGCCTGCCTTGAAAATGCTCGGCAGCGTCACTATTTAAATGAGTAAGCGAAGTAACGAGGATTCCCTGGTGATGTCCATTTCCCTGACAGATTCCGCTGCCCGACGGGTGAGCGACTACCTGGCCAAGCAGGATGATACGGTTGGCCTGCGTCTGGGTGTGCGCAAGACAGGCTGCTCGGGCTTCGCCTATCATGTTGAATATGCTAAAGAAATTACTGATTCTGACGTGACCTTCGAAGATCACGGGGTCACCCTGGTGGTGGATCAGGATGCGCTTCCCATGCTCCAGGGGATGCAGGTGGACTTCGTGAAACAGGGCCTGAATGAGGTCTTCAAGTTCCGGAATCCCAACGTCAAGGAAGAGTGCGGCTGCGGTGAAAGTTTCACCGTCTAGGCGCTGGCGGCCTCGTTTTTAGGGGCTGCGCACAGTACAATTCCCCGATTAAGTTGCGTGCACCGGGTTCCGGGAGGCGGATTTCGCCGCTGGGTCCTGGGCACGCGTCCGTTTTTTATATCTGTAAGATTTTTAAGGAAACATTGAAATGGCGACCGAACGCACCCTGTCTATCATCAAACCCGATGGCGTTGAAAAGAACCTGATTGGTGAGATCTACAAGCGCTTTGAAGGCGCCGGTCTGCGCATCGTCGCCGCCCGCATGATGCACCTGACCCTCGAGCAGGCCCAAGGATTTTACGCCGTGCACAAAGAGCGTCCCTTCTTCGGCGACCTGGTCAGCTACATGATGACCGGTCCGGTTATGGTTACCGCCCTGGAAGGCGAGAACGCTGTTGCTGCTCACCGCGATCTGATGGGCGCCACCAATCCCAAGGACGCTGACGCCGGTACCATCCGTGCTGATTTCGCCGAATCCATCGAAGAGAACATCGTGCACGGTTCCGACAGTGCCGAGAACGCTGCGATCGAGATTGCGTTCTTCTTCGCTGACGGCCAGATCTGCCCCCGTACCCGCTAAGTCAGGGAGCAGCCAGTCACCGTGTCATCAGGCAAGATCAATCTGCTGGGACTTCCCCGCGAGCAAATGGAAGAATTGTTTGCCGAGTGGGGGGAGAAGCCCTTTCGTGCCCGACAGGTCATGAAGTGGATCTATGCCCGGGGTCAAAATGACTTTGAGGAGATGACCGACCTGGCAAAAAGTCTGAGGGTGCGCCTCGGCGAGATGGCCGAGGTGCGCCCGCCAGAGATTGTTAGCCGGCATGATTCGATAGATGGCACAGTGAAGTGGGCCCTTCGGGCTGGCGCGGAACAAGCCATCGAAATGGTGTTTATCCCGGAAGAGTCCCGGGGAACCCTGTGTATATCAAGCCAGGTGGGTTGCGCGCTGGACTGCTCCTTTTGCTCCACTGGAGCCCAGGGTTTTAACCGCAACCTGACTAGCGCCGAGATTGCCGGCCAGGTATGGCTGGCTCGCAAGGAACTGGGTGCCGGAGCCTCCACCGCCGACCGGGTGATTTCCAATGTGGTGCTGATGGGCATGGGTGAACCCCTGGCCAATTACCGCGCCGTGGTGCCGGCCATCAAGGTCATGCTGGACGACTATGGTTTTGAGTTGTCCCGCCGCCGGGTAACCCTGAGCACATCGGGGCTGGTCCCCCAGATCAATAAACTTGCCGAAGACTGCAACGTGGCACTGGCAGTGTCCTTGCATGCTGGCAACGATACGCTTCGTGATGAACTGGTTCCGATTAACCGGCGTCATCCGATCAAGGAATTACTGGAGGCCTGCTGGTCATATGCCAGGCTGTACTCCAACCGCCAGATTACATTTGAATACACGATGCTCGCGGGTGTGAATGACACCGTGGAGCACGCTATCCAATTGGCACGATTGCTGAAAAACCGTCCGGCAAAGGTTAACCTGATACCGTTTAATCCGTTTCCCGGAACCCGTTACACCCGGTCTCCCCAGGCGACGATTGATCGCTTTCGGCAGGTATTGGTGGATCACGGTATTATTACCATCACGCGGCGAACCCGTGGTGACGATATTGACGCGGCATGCGGTCAATTGGCTGGTAAAGTCAATGACAGGATTCGTGTGCGTTTGGGCAGCAAGATGATTAGCGTATCGGTGCAAAACCAATGACAAGAACATGGCTAGTGTTGGCGGTCTCGGTGTTGTTCTCGGCCTGTGTGTCCAACGCGCCCGAGTCGAGTAAGAGTAGCGATCAGATGGCCAGTGAGGCAGCCCAGTACAACCTGGAGCTGGGTGTCGGATACTTGAGAAAGGGCGAACTGCAGTTGGCCCTGGACAAGCTAAAGAAGGCGGTTGAGCAAGACTCGTCGCTGGCTGACGCACATATGGCCCTGGGATTCCTGTACGAGCAGATTGGGCAGCCTGGCGATGCTGAAAAGCATATGCGCAAGGCGGCGAAGCTGGCTCCGGATGATCCCCAGGTCCTGAATGCCTTCGCGGTGATGCAGTGCCAGCACGGTTCCACTGACGACGCATTGAAGACCTTTGCCAAGGCAGCCAGTATTCCCTTGAACCGCAGTCCCGAGGCTGCCTATACCAACGCTGGTGTGTGTGCACGGGATGGCGGCAAGTTGGATGAGGCCGATCAGTACTTCCGCAAGGCACTGGCGGAAAACTCCAAATACGATGAAGCCTTGCTGCAACTGGCGTCACTGAATTTCGAGCGTCAGGATTATTTTCCTGCAAGAGCTTTTATTGAGCGTTTCCTGCAAGGTAACAAGGCCACAGCAGAAGCCTTGATGCTTGGTGTGAGAATTGAAAGGGCCATGGCGAATACCTCGGTCGGCAATGATTATGCCGCTCGTCTGTTGCGAGAGTTCCCGGATTCACCAGAAGCCCGTCAGTTGCTGGAGCAGCGGCGTAATGGAAACTGAATCGGATACTCCAAACGAAACAGGGCAGGCCCCTGAGACGGAGTTGGGCGCCCGGCTGACTCGCGCCCGGGACGAGCAGGAACTCAGCCTGGAAAAAGCCGCCGCCTCTCTCAAGGTGGACGTGGCGGTACTGAATAATCTTGAAACCGAAAACTTTGATGCCCTGGGGGCGCCGGTTTTTGTGCGCGGACACCTGCGTAAATATGCGCGGATACTGAATTTGCCCGAACAGGAATTGCTTGATGCCTACGAGTTAAAAGTCGGCGACACCAAGACCGATTTTTCTCATCCGATCTTGCGTGAAGCTGTGGGCATATCGCGCCATCGCAGAAAGTTTAGCTTCGGATTGATATTTCTGGTGATCCTGCTGGTCGTGGTGCAGGGTGCAGCCGTCTGGTGGTGGTTCCAGATCCGTGAAATGGATGTGCTACACGATACCCAGTTAGCAAAGCGGAGCCAGTCCCAGGGTGTGGTCCAGGAAGGCGGAGGAACGGTCTCCCTGGCATTGCCCAGTGCGAATGTGAACGAGGAATCCACCGAGGTGTCGGCTCCGGTCACACCGCCGCCGGAAAGCGAGGCCCAGGCCGAGTCTGCCGAGCAGTCCGCGACGACTGAGCCCGAGCCCAAACCGGAACCCTTACCCGTGCAGGTCGAGGAGTCCGCGCCGGTTGTGATTCCCGAGGCTAGTGCGCCGGAGGAGCCTGTTGGCCCGCAGGTGCTGCTGGTGCTGACATTCGAGGAAGATTCCTGGGCGGAAATCCATGACGGTAATCGCAAGCGTGTCCTGTATGGGTTGTTCCGGTCAGGAACCCGTCGGGAATTGAATGTCCCTGCTCCAGTGTCGATATACCTGGGTCATGTGCAGGGTGTGACTCTCAGTGTGGACGGGGAGGTCTTTGCCATCCCGGCCAGCCAACGAACAGGAAACACGGCGAGATTTATCGTCGATCCTTCCCTCTAGGCGCCCTGAAAAAGGAGCAGTATTTGTGAGTAAGGGCATCCAGCCTATACGCGGTATGAATGACATCCTTCCGGAGCAAACCGGTCGGTGGCAGCACCTGGAGTCGATTATCCGGGAGGTGCTGGGTTCATATGGTTACCAGGAGATCCGTCTGCCCATCGTGGAGCGAACCGAGTTATTCAAGCGCTCCATCGGTGAAGTGACCGATATCGTCGAAAAGGAAATGTATACCTTCGAGGACCGGGGTGGTGAGAGCGTTACCCTGAGACCCGAAGCCACCGCGGGAATGGTCCGGGCCGGTATCAGCAATGGCCTGTTGTACAACCAGCGTCAGCGACTCTGGTGCATTGGACCGATGTTCCGCTACGAACGGCCCCAGAAGGGCCGTTACCGGCAGTTTTATCAAGTGGACGTGGAAGCCCTGGGGTTCCCTGGTCCCGATGTGGATGCGGAGATGATCCTGCTCTCTGCGCGTTTATGGAGGCGATTGGGCCTCAAGCACATTCACCTGGAATTAAATTCTCTGGGCACGCCGGAATCCCGGGCGGTCTATCGAGAGCTTCTGGTTGGTTATTTCCGTGAGCACCTTGACCAACTGGACGAGGACAGCAAGCGACGCCTGGAAGGAAATCCGCTGCGCATTCTGGACTCGAAAAACCCGGATATGCGAGATCTGATTGACGGGGCTCCCTTGCTGAGCGAGCACCTGGATGAGGAATCTGAGAGCCACTTTCAGCGCCTGAAACAGGTGCTGGATGAGGCGGGCATTGAGTACACGGTGAATCCCAGGCTGGTTCGCGGACTGGATTATTACAGCCGTACGGTCTTCGAATGGGTGACCGATCAGCTGGGCTCCCAGGGCGCGGTGTGCTCGGGTGGCCGCTACGACGGCCTGGTAGAGCAGTTGGGTGGTCCCGCCACCCCGGCTATTGGCTGGGCTATAGGCGTGGAGAGGTTGCTGGCCCTGATGGAGACTCAGGACTATCCTTTCCCGGTCGAAGCGCCCCACGCCTACCTGGTTGTGGTGGGTGAGGCGGCTGAGCAGGCCGGTATGGGCCTGGCTGAGTCCTTGCGTGACCAATTGCCCGGATTCAGGCTGGAAACCAACTGTGGCGGGGGCAGTTTCAAGTCCCAGATGAAGCGAGCTGATCGCAGCGGGGCCGGGGTTGCATTGATTATTGGAGAAAATGAGGTTGGTCGTCGTGTCGCGGGACTTAAGCCCCTGCGAGGAGGCGGCGATCAGCAAGAAGTGACTTGGGGTGACTTAGCTGGCAAACTGCGCGGTTTGATTGAACCGGGCGCTGGCAGCTGAGGCCAGGGGCGTTATCGCCGACAGGAGTTAGACGTGGACGAGTTTTTGTCTGAAAAAGAACAAGTTGAAGAAATCCGCAAATGGTGGAAAGAAAATGGTGCCTGGGTCGTGGGTGGCCTGGTGCTGGGTCTTTCCCTGCTTGTGGGCTGGAATAGCTGGCAGAGCCATGTGAAGACCACGGCTGAGCAGGCCTCCAGCCTGTTTGAGCAAGTGCGGATACAGGCGATGGTTGGCAATGCTGACGGGGCCACTGAACTTACCGCGAAACTGCGCAGCGAGTTCGGATCAACCCCTTACGCCGAGGAGGCATCGCTGGTCCTGGCCAAGTTATTGGTGGAGCAGGGAAGTCTTGAGCCGGCCGCTGAAGCGCTGGACTATGTTGTCGCCAGTAAAGATGATCCCCAGTTGGTCCTGGTAGCGCGTATGCGCCTGGCCCAGGTCCGACTCCAGCAGGGTGATTTCGACGCAGCAGTTGACGTTCTCAATGTAGAGGACGCCGGCGCGTTTTCTGCCCGCTACAGCGAATTGCGCGGTGATATTGCGGTGGCTCGTGGCGATTGGTCGACGGCCAGGAGCGAGTACGAAATCGCGATTTCAGATCTGGGGGCCGGGGTGGTAAACCGCGAGTTGATTGAAATCAAATTGAATGATCTTCCCCAGGCTAGCCTGGCCGAGGTTGAATCCGAATCATGATCCGACTTCTCGGCATATTGGTCCTGACCCTGGCATTGGGTGCCTGCTCCTTGTTTGGTGGAGACGAAGATCCCAATCCCCCGGCACCGCTTCCTGAATTCAAGGCTTCCTTGAAAGTGAAGAAGGTCTGGAGTGCCAGTGTCGGAGATGATGCCGAGAGTCTGCGCCTGGGTCTTACCCTGGCCTCGGATGGCACCAATAT
The DNA here is from genome assembly GCA_937128475.1 of uncultured Chromatiales bacterium. GTDB lineage: Bacteria > Pseudomonadota > Gammaproteobacteria > Steroidobacterales > BM003 > CAKZML01. Next base: position 13,019 of record CAKZML010000245.1, on the reverse strand, counting down.
ATTTGCCGCCGGTCCGGATGGCCTGGTTAGCGCATACGATGCCCAGAAGGGGCGTCGTGTGTGGCGTAGCAAAATGGAAACCGGTTTGGCTGCGGGTCCGGCTTATGGGTTCGGCCTGGTAGTGGTGGTCTCCTGGGACGGTGAAGTTATTGCCCTGGACGCGACCGACGGTAGCCTGAAATGGAAATCCAAGCTTAATGCCGAGGTGCTGGCCAGTCCCGCTATCACCCGGGATATGGTTCTGTTGCGTGCGGTGGATGGAACCCTGCGCGCCCTGCAAGCCAGGAACGGCATTCCGGCCTGGATGACGGAGCAAGACGTGCCTCGCCTGAGTGTGCGCGGAACCTCTGCACCGGTGATCTCCGGATCGATGGTGTTGGCAGGTTTTGATAACGGTAAGTTCCTGGCACTGGATATCGCCGAAGGTGATGCCGCCTGGGATGCTTTCCTGACCCAGCCCTCCGGACGAACTGAACTGGATCGTATGACCGACATTGACGGCACGTTTGGCGTGATCGGCAATGATGTGTACGTGACAGGCGTCAACGGCAGAACCGTGGCCCTGGCGGTGGAATCCGGGCAGGTGATGTGGAGCCGGGAAGTATCCAGCTATTCAGGCCTGGGGCTGGACTGGAATTCGGTTTACATCACGGACCAGTTATCCGAAGTGGTTGCGCTGGAGCGCACCCGCGGTGTCTCGGTATGGCGCCAGGACAAATTAAAACGCCGGGTGCTGACTGCGCCGGTGCCCTACGGAAACTCTGTGGTCGTGGCAGATTTTGAGGGCTACGTGCATTGGTTGTCCGCAGCCGATGGAAGTTTTCTCGCGCGCGCCGACACCGGTGCCGCTGTTTACAGCCCGCCGCTGGTTGTAGGCGATATGATTTATGTTTTGAACGAGGAATCGTCGCTAAAAGCGTACCGAGCCAAGTTCGAAACTGAATAACTTTCGGTGGTGCCAGGTGTGCACCAACCGCTTTTAAAACGCTGACTGATATCCGGACCTCCTTATGTTGCCTGTAATTGCCCTGGTCGGCAGACCCAATGTGGGTAAGTCAACGCTGTTCAACTTGTTGACGCGTTCACGGGATGCTTTGGTTGCGGATTTGCCGGGGCTGACCCGGGACAGGAAGTACGGATTCGGCAAAGTGGGTCCGCGCCCCTACGTGGTGGTGGATACCGGTGGTCTTACCGGTGACGCATCCGGTATCGACGGTGAGATGGCCAAGCAAAGCCTGGTGGCCCTGGAAGAAGCCGATCACGTGTTGTTCATGGTAGACGGTCGGGAAGGCCTGACCAGCGTGGATGAACTGGTCACCAAGGTGGTTCGTCGCAGCGGCAAGCCCTGCACCCTGGTCATAAACAAGTCCGAGGGACGTGATTCCACGATCGCAGGATCAGAATTTTTCCGCCTGGGAATGGGTGAGCCCGTCGCCATCTCTGCCGCTCACGGTGACCGTGTCTCAGCGCTGATGGACTACGTGCTGGAAATGCTTCCCGTGGATGATGGTTCTCAGCGCCCCGATGAAGCGCCGGGAATCAGGGTGGCCGTGGTGGGTCGCCCGAATGTAGGCAAATCGACGCTGATTAATCGCTTGATTGGTGAAGAACGCGTGGTGGCGTTTGACAAGCCGGGTACGACTCGCGACAGCGTCTATGTTCCGTTTGAGCGCGACGGCCAGGAATACACCCTTATCGATACGGCGGGTATCAGGCGCCGCTCCAAGGTAGACCGCGGAGTCGAAGTGTTCAGCGTGGTAAAAGCCCTGCAGTCAATCGACGTGGCCCACGTGGTGGTTTGCCTGGTGGACGCCCACGAGGGCCTGACCGACCAGGACGTTTCCCTGATGGGACTGGTGTTGAATCGTGGTCGCTCACTGGTCATTGCAATCAACAAGTGGGACGGCATCACCGAGGACCAGCGCAATCAGGTCAAGCGTGCGATCGAGCTAAAACTGGAATTCGCAGAATTCTGCGAAAAGCACTTTATTTCCGCGCTGCACGGCAGTGGTGTGGGACTGATCATGGGTTCGGTGGTGAGCGCGTACAAGTCGGCTATGATCGACGTCTCAACTCCCGAGTTGACCCGGGTGCTGGAGCAATCCGTCGTGGAGCACCAGCCTCCGTTGGTCCGCGGCAGGCGCATCAAGCTTCGCTACGCTCACCAGGGCGGACGCAATCCGCCAGTGGTAGTAATACATGGCAACCAGACGGAGCGTCTGCCAGATACCTATAAGCGTTATCTGATCAATACGTTCCGAAAGCATTTCAAGTTGGTGGGTACGCCCCTGCGCCTGGAGCTCAAGTCCACTGACAACCCGTTCAAGGGTCGTCGCAATACCCTGACCCCGCATCAGCAGCACAAACGCGATCGTCTCAAGAGATTTGTGAAGCGCAAGAAATAGCCAGCGCTTGCCGAATGGGGTATACCAAGAAGCACTGGCCGGATGGCAAACGATTAAAACGGATAATGTAGACATGGGCGGTGCTCGCAACATTTTCACCCTTCCTCGTCCGATGCGTATGTATCGGGGCGGTTGCCTGTCCCGGGTGGACGTGGCTTACGAGACCTGGGGTGAGCTGAACGAGGCCCGTGACAATGCCATCTTGTTGTTCACCGGCCTGTCGCCGTCGGCCCATGCCGCGGCCTCCCAGTTGGATCCCAGTCCTGGTTGGTGGGAGGAGATGATCGGAAAGGATCATCCCATCGACACCCGCCGTTATTTCCTGATTTGCGTGAATTCACTGGGCAGTTGCTTTGGATCCACCGGCCCCGCCTCAATTGACCCTGATACTGGCAAACCCTATCGCCTGGACTTCCCCGTGCTGAGCCTGGAAGACCTTGCCAGGTCTGCCAGGGAGTTGCTCCGTGGCCTGGGTATTGAAAAGCTTTCAGCGGTGATGGGTGCCTCCATGGGAGGTATGACCGCATTGGCATTTGCGGTGAAGTTCCCGGCAATGGCCGAGTCGGTTGTCTCGATTTCCGGCGCCGCCAGGGCATTGCCATTTGCGATTGCCCTGCGCTCGCTACAGCGTGAAATTATTCGCTCGGATCTTGCCTGGAACCAGGGCGATTACCCCCTGGGTGCCGGCCCCATCCGGGGTATGCAGCTGGCACGCAAGCTGGGCATGATCACCTACCGTTCCAGTAAGGAATGGCAGATGCGTTTCGGCCGGGAAAGGGTGGCCGAGGAGCGCAAGACCGGAGATGCCTTCGCCATTGATTTCGAGGTGGAGTCCTACATGGAAGCTCATGCCCGAAAATTCACCGGGCAGTTTGATCCCAATTGTTATCTGTACCTGTCACGGGCCATGGACTTGTTTGACCTGGGTGACCACGGTGGATCAGTGCCTGCGGCATTGGCCAAGGTGAAGGCCAGGCGGGCATTGGTGATTGGCGTGGAAACCGATTTCTTGTTCCCGCTGTTCCAGCAGCAGGAAATTGCCACGGACCTGGAGGCGGCGGGTCTGGATGTGACCTTCGCCGGACTGGATTCGCTACAGGGTCACGACGCCTTCCTGGTGGACATGGATAATTTCCGCCCCCTGATTGGCGAGTTTCTTTCCTGAGAGTTTAATCAGCTGAATCCGGGGCCGTAGCTAGAAACAGGCCCGGGTTAACCATGGCCTGGTTCAGGCTCACGCTCCAGTGCAGGTGAGGGCCGGTTACCCGACCGGTGCTTCCCACCAGGCCCAGGGTATCGCCTGCCTCAACAGATTGTCCGGGCTTCACATCGATCCGACTCAAGTGGCAATACATGGTGACCAGCCCCTGGCCATGGTCCACGAACACCGTGTTTCCGTTGAAGAAGAAATCACCGGTTTCCACCACGGTTCCGGCGCCCGGGCTCACGATGGGATCGCCCTCGCTACCGTCAATGTCCATGCCGCTGTGCGGGTTCCTGGGTTCGCCGTTGAAAAACCGTCGCAGCCCGAATGAGCTGGTACGCTCCCCATTCACTGGTGGGACGAAATCACGGGCCATCGGGTCGCTATCGCTCCAACTGGCCAGCGCCTTGTTGATACGCACCCGCTCGGCGGTGATGCGTTCCATGTCCTGTTCATTGGGATTGACCTGGCGCTTGTTGGTGATGGTCAGGTATTGGGTGGCATATTCCTTTTCGCTTACCTGGAAGTGGATTTCCGTATCGTTCACCTGCAAGGCCTGGGTGCCGGGTGCGGTATCCAGCGGAATCCCCACCATGGCCAGCCATTTTCCATCGCGATTGAGCACGCTGATTTGACGATCCATGTATTGAACCCGGGGTCTGGGCTGATCGGCGTTCACACCCAGTTCAACCAGGGCGATGCCACCGGGAACCTGGTCCGCCCGGGGAAGTTGCTGGGCCACTGCAAGTGCTGGCAACAGACAAATGAAAGCGATTAATCCACGGACTGTCCGGGTCATGATTTCTCCGTATTCGTTACCTGGGCATGAATGTGCCCGTCTGCCACTCTCGCCTTGATTGAGTCACCGGTTTTTACCTGGGACGGGTCCCTGATCAGGTTACCCTTGCTGTCGTACACCAGGGCATAGCCGCGGCCCAGAGTGGCCAGTGGACTGATGGCATTGAGTTCTCTTGCGAGTCCGCCCAGGCGTTGTGATTTTCGTTCGATGAGCTGGCTTGCCGCGCGATAAAGACGGCGGTTCAAATCATCCTTGCGCAGTAACTGGCGTTGCAGTTGTTTCGCAGGACTGGCCGCGGCCAGGCGGGCAATCATGGCCGCCAGGTCACGGCGCTGGCTGGATGTTTTTGCATCCATAGCCCGTCGTGCTCGCAGTTCCAGTTCGTCGAGTCGCTGACCGTCCTGGGCCAGGCGTTGGCGGGGATCTTGTCGTTCCAGCCTACCGGTCAGGAAGCCCAGTCTTTCGGCAAGTCGCTGCTGCTGGCGCCCTGCCAGACTGGCCAGGCGCTTCATGTTCTGTTCCAACTGTCCCAGCCAGGCATGCTGGTCAGGCACGGCAATCTCGGCGGCCCCTGAGGGTGTGGGTGCGCGCACGTCGGCCACCAGGTCCGAGATGGTGATATCCACCTCGTGCCCCACCGCGCTGATGACCGGGATGGCACTGTTGAAGATGGCCCGTGCGACCGGTTCCTCGTTGAACGCCCAGAGGTCTTCGAGGGAACCACCTCCCCGGGTGACGATCAGCACGTCGCAATCTGCCCGTCGGTTTGCCAGGGCGATGGCCTCGGCGATATTGGCTGCAGCGCCTTCTCCCTGCACCGGCACTGGATAGATCAGGGCGGGTACCGAGGGGAATCGCCGACGGAGAATTTTCAGCACGTCCCGTACTGCGGCGCCACTGGGGGAGGTCACAATCCCGATCCGGCGGGGAAGGCCGGGAAGCGTGCGCTTGCGGCTTTCCTCGAACAGGCCCTCGGCGTCCAGTCTTGCCTTGAGTTCTTCAAGGCGCTGGCGAAGCAGTCCCTCGCCGGCTTCTTCCATGTGTTCGATGATTAGCTGGTAGTCGCCCCGGGGTTCATAGAGGCTGACTCGAGCCCTGGCCATGATCTGCTGGCCGTTTCGGGGCTGGAATCCCAGCCCCCGGGATCGCTGGCGCCACATGGCGCAACGCACCTGGGCGCGATCATCCTTGAGGGATAAATAGAGGTGGCCAGAGGCCGGCCGGGCCAGGTTGGAGATTTCTCCCTGGATCCACAGGGCAGGCATGCCGTTGTCCAGCAGCTGCCGGACCTCCGCGTTGAGTCGTGAAACACTGTAAACGCGTCGTTCGTCACCGCTAGCGGCGCGAGATGTGGGGCTTTGGCTTGGCATCCCTCGATAATAACCGGGGTGCCGGGGTGAGTGATAGCCGCTGATCAAGGGCGATGGCGGCATCTTTAACACGCTGAAAGCGTTTATAATGCTGTCAGCGGGTTTACCTGCAATGAGTCAAACACTAAAATAGCCGGTTTACTTCGGCCAGCGGGTGAGTACATGCGCATCATTCAAGAAGCTCTAACTTTCGATGACGTTTTGCTTCAGCCTGAGTACTCGGAGGTATTACCCCGGGAAGTCTCACTGGCGAGCAAGCTGACGGCGGAAATTTCCCTTAATATTCCGTTAGTTGCAGCTGCGATGGACACTGTCACCGAAGCCCGCCTGGCGATTACCCTGGCCCAGGAAGGCGGTATCGGCATTGTTCACAAGAACATGACCCCCGATGCCCAGGCCCATGAAGTGCTGCGGGTAAAGAAATACGAAAGCGGAATTATTACCGATCCCATCACCGTGACCCCCGACAAGACCATCCGGGACGTGATCGAATTGACTCGCCGAAAGAATATTTCCGGCGTGCCCGTGGTGGACGGTGCGGACGACCTGGTGGGCATCGTGACTCACAGGGACCTGCGTTTCGAAACCCAGCTGGATGCGCCGGTCTCCTCGGTGATGACTCCCAAGGAGCGCCTGATTACGGTGCGCGAGGGCGCTTCAAAGGAAGAAGTCCTGTTGCTGCTGCACAAGCACCGCATTGAGAAGGTGCTGGTGGTCAACGGCGCATTCAAGCTTCGCGGCATGATCACCGTCAAGGATTACCAGAAAGCCAAGGATTACCCACTGGCTGCCAAGGACGAGCGCGGCGCGCTGCGTGTTGGCGCCGCCGTGGGTACCGGTCCGGATACCGATGCCCGGGTGGAAGCGCTGGTCGCTGCAGGGGTCGACGTGATCGTGGTGGATACCTCACACGGTCACTCCCGTGGTGTGCTGGAGCGCGTCAAGCGGGTCAAGTCGGCGTTCCCCGGTATCCAGGTCATTGGTGGCAACATCGTTACCGCTGATGCGGCCCGGGCCCTGGTCGAGGCAGGTGCCGATGCGGTCAAGGTGGGTATTGGTCCCGGATCCATTTGCACCACCCGGATAGTAGCCGGTGTCGGCGTGCCCCAGATTACTGCCATCGCCAACGTTGCCCGTGAACTGGCTGAAAGCGGCATTCCGCTGATTGCCGACGGCGGCATTCGTTACTCCGGCGATATCGCCAAGGCCATCGTGGCCGGTGCCTCCTCGGTGATGCTTGGCGGGTTGTTCGCGGGTACTGAAGAATCTCCCGGTGAGGTCGAGTTGTACCAGGGTCGTTCCTACAAGGCCTACCGCGGCATGGGCTCGCTGGGCGCCATGGCGCAGGACAACGGTTCCAAGGACCGCTATTTCCAGGATGCTACCGATGAAGTCGAGAAGCTGGTCCCAGAGGGCATCGAAGGTCGTGTTCCCTACAAGGGCAGCATGGTCGCCATCGTTCACCAGTTGATGGGTGGCGTGCGTTCAGCCATGGGCTATACCGGATGTGCCAACATCGAAGAGATGCGCAGCAAACCGCGTTTCGTGCGTATCACCAATGCAGGTGTGCGCGAGAGCCATGTTCACGATGTGACCATTACCAAGGAAGCGCCAAACTACCGGGGCAATTGATCCGGTTTTTAGACGCCTTTACATTTTTCGACACTACTGAGGGTTTCCCGTGGCGGATATCCATTCTGATCGTATTCTCATCCTGGACTTCGGTTCCCAGTACACCCAACTGATCGCCCGTCGGGTGCGTGAGGCAGGCGTCTACAGTGAGATTCATCCCTGGGATATGAATGACGACGCGGTGCGCGAGTTTGCACCCAACGGCGTGATCCTCTCCGGTGGCCCCGAGTCGGTAACCCTGGCAGAACCGCCCCGGGTCAGCGACGCGGTGTTTGAACTGAAGGTGCCGGTACTGGGTATCTGTTACGGCATGCAGACCATGGCCGCCCAGTTGGGTGGTCACGTGGCGCCGTCCAGTCATCGCGAGTTCGGCTACGCCCAGGTTCGCCTGAGTGGCCACTCTGAGTTGCTGAAGAATATTGAAGACGACGTGGACAGCGAGGGCAGGGCCCTGCTGGATGTCTGGATGAGTCATGGCGATCGGGTGGAATCGATTCCTCCTGGCTTTAGCGCCATCGCCAGCACCGAGAATGCACCCCTGGCGGCGATGTCCGATGAGTCTCGTCATTACTACGGTTTGCAGTTCCATCCCGAGGTGACTCACACCGCCCAGGGTCATCGGATCATTGAGCGCTTCGTGCACCAGATTTGCGGCTGCGGCAGCGACTGGAATGCCGGCAACATCGTTGCCGCCGCACTGGAGACAGTGCGCGAGCAGGTGGGCAGCGACCAGGTGTTGCTGGGCCTCTCAGGCGGCGTGGATTCCTCGGTGGTTGCGGCACTGCTGCATGAGGCCATCGGTGACCAACTGACTTGCGTGTTCGTTGACCACGGCCTGCTGCGCCACAACGAAGGCGACCAGGTGATGGCCATGTTCGCCGAGCATATGGGCATCAAGGTGATTCGGGTAAACGCCGCGGAACGCTTTTTCCGTGAACTGGCCGGTGTCGAGGATCCCGAACAGAAGCGCAAGATTATCGGCCGCTTATTTATCGAAGTATTCGATGAAGAGTCCACCAGGCTCAAGGGCGTGAAGTGGCTGGCACAGGGTACGATTTACCCGGACGTGATCGAGTCCGCCGGTTCCAAGACAGGCAAGGCTCACGTCATCAAGTCACACCACAATGTTGGTGGTCTGCCCGCGCACATGAAACTAAAGCTGGTTGAACCCCTGCGTGAATTATTCAAGGACGAGGTTCGCAAGATCGGCCTGGAACTGGGGCTACCTGCCCACATGGTTTTCCGTCATCCCTTCCCGGGTCCGGGATTGGGTGTGCGTATCCTGGGCAATGTAAAACCCGAGTTCGCCGACCTGCTTCGCCTGGCCGATGACATCTTTATTTCCGAGCTTCGCAACCACGACCTGTACGACAAGACCAGCCAGGCATTCGCCGTGTTCCTGCCGGTGAAGAGCGTGGGTGTGATGGGTGACGGTCGTCGTTACGATTACGTGATCGCCCTGCGGGCCGTGGAAACCATCGACTTCATGACCGCTCGCTGGGCGCACCTTCCGTATGATTTCCTGGACCTGGTGTCCCGGCGCATCATCAACGAGGTGGAAGGGATTTCACGAGTTACCTACGACATCTCCGGTAAGCCGCCTGCCACGATTGAGTGGGAATAAATCATGCCGGCCTGGATAGCAATCCTTGTGCTCGCCTTCCTGCCTTTCCAGGCACAGGCAGATGAAGCCGACAAGTTGGACGGCATCCTGAATTATTTCCAGATTACGGATCACATCGGAATCGCGGGACAGCCATCGGCGGATCAGTTCCCGGAAATTGCCAGGGCAAATTATACTGCCGTGATAAATCTGGCCATGGCTGAGTCGAGCAATGCAGTGGCAGAAGAAGGCGATATTGTTACGTCGCTGGGTATGAAATACATCCATATCCCCGTGCCGTGGGATGCGCCGACCATCGACCACCTCAAACAATTCTTTGCGGTCATGGACGAACTGGGCGACAAACCCGTTTTTGTACATTGCGCTGCCAACTATCGGGCTTCCGCCTTTGTGCATCAGTACCTGGTGCTAAGAAAGGGCGTTTCATCCGAGCAGGCCACATCGCCCATATTGCGGAAGTGGCTTCCTGAGATGGATGAGAACTGGAAACCGATACTGGCGTCGACCGCCAGGGACCTTGGCATCGATTAGCCAGGAATTCGTCTCGGCCTGCTAATTATTCTCTACGTCTCGCTTTGCGTGCTGGCAACTTTTTCGCCCTTGCGACTGAAGAAGTAGGCAACGCCACCGGCCAGCACTATTCCCAGCCCCGCAAATCCTTCCGCGGGTCGCTCAAGCAGGATAAATCCTAACGACCAGCCGGTGATCGCCAGGTACACAAGTGGAGGCAGCGGGTACAGGCTGATGCGATAGGGTCGCGGCAGGTCAGGCTCGCGGCGGCGCAGGATGAATACGCCCAGCACGGTGAACAAGGTGTTCAGTCCCAGGGTGAAGCCGGCGAATACCAGGATGGATTCGAACGAGTTGGTGAAGATAAACAGCAGGGAAATGCCTGCCTGTACCCAGATGGCTCTTGAGGGCACGCCGTGGCTGTTGGTGGCCGCCAGGGAACGGAATACCGGGAAGTCCTCGCCAATCACTTGCAGTACACGGGGGCCGGCCAGGGTCATGGCGCTGACCGTCGAGATCAGCAAGAAGGACAGGGTGACTCCAATCAGCGCCGCGCCGCCTGCGCCGAATATATGCAGTGCCGAGACGTAACCAATTTCGATCTCTCCCTGCAGTGCATTGACCGGGGCAGTGTGCAGAAAGGTGAAGTTCAAGCCTACATACAGCAAGGCGACCACTGCGGTCCCGGCGATCAGTGCCAGGGGGATGGTGCGTTGGGGATTCTCGACTTCACCGGAAATGTAAGTCACCGCATTCCAGCCGGTATAGGCGTAGGTGACATAGATCAGCGATACCGCAAAGGCGCCGCTGAACAACAAGGCTCCGTCACCCTGGGCAGGTAGGAAGTGCATCTCCTGGGGTGCGTGGGTCATCAAGACACCGGCGACGCAAAACAACACGATCAGTGCAATTTTTGCCACGGTGAAGCTGTTTTGTATCAGCGCGCTGTTATTGCGGTGGGTTGCATGAATAGCTGCCAGGGAGATGACCAGCAAACCGGCAACCCAGGTTGCGGAGCCATCGGGCAAGAAGGGCAGTGCAGAGCTCAGGTAGGCCCCCGAGGTAAGCGCCACCAGGGCGGTGGGCGCGGCGAAGCCGATGGTGGAGGAAACCCAGCCAGATATGAAACCGGCGGCTGGATGGTAGATGCGAGTCAGGAAATTGTATTCGCCGCCGGAGCGGGGCAGCGCCGCGCCGAGCTCGGCGTAACTGAGTGCACCACACAGTGCGACCACGCCACCGACCGCCCAGAGCATGAGAATGACGAACCCGGATTGTATTTCCAGCAACTGGAAACCCAGGCTGGTGAACACGCCGGTACCGATCATGTTGGCGATGACCACGGTGCTTGAGGAGGTGAGACTGAACTTGGCGTCGACGGATGAGTCCGTCATGGGCGACTCCTGATCTTGTGCGTAATGCCGTGTCTCGGCATGGCGTAGTGTCCACTGGGGCAGTGCAGTTCTTTTGCTGTACAGACCCCGGCGAGATCTGAGGATAGCACCACCGGCAGCCATTGTGCCCCGGGTTTTTGAGCACCGGTTTTGCCACAAGGAGTTGCGGGAGAATCTCATTGCGCCGAAGGTGATGGCCAGTACAATCAGACCAGTATTCCCAACAAGGCTATTGCGATGCGGGTTGCCGTACTTGGAGCAGGTGTTATCGGTGTCTCGACGGCCTATTACCTGGCCGAGCGTGGGCATTCCGTAACGCTCATAGATAGTGCTGCCAGTGTTGCCAGCGCCACCAGCATGGCCAATGGGGCCCAACTGTCATACAGCTACACTGACGCGATGGCGCGCCCAGAGTTCGTGCCTAAGATTCCGGGATTGATGCTTGGAATGGATCCCGCGGTGCGGGTCAAAAGTCTGGGCAACCTTGCCCTGGTTCCCTGGGGACTGCGATTTCTTGCCCAGTGCACATCGAAAAAGGCCCGGGAAAATACCCTGGCGGTGCTAAAGACAGCCCTGCGCTCACGCGACCTGATGACGGAATTGCAGCAGCGGCTGGACCTTAAATTTTCGCATCGGCGAGCTGGCAAGCTGGTCTTGCTTGGGGATGCAGCGGCGGTGGCCGGGGCCCGCAAGCGGGCCGAGATGAAGCGCAGTTGCGGTTGCGAGACCCAGGTACTGACACCGGCACAGGCGCTGGAAATGGAGCCGGCCCTGGTGGCCATGGAGGGGGCCTTTGCCGGCGCCGTATATTCGGACAGCGACGAGGTCGGAGATCCGCTGGCCTTTTCCGTGGAATTGACTCGCTGGCTGGTGGCTAACCGTGATGTGGAATTACGCCTTTCGGAGGAAGTCAGGGGGATATGCAGTGAGCGAGGCAGGCTCACCGGCATACGCACAAACCAGGGAGAATTTCAGTTTGACGCGGCGGTGGTTTGCCTTGGTCCCTGGAGTGAGAGCCTGCTCAGACCCCTGGGTGTGCGTCCGCGTATCTACCCGGTACGCGGCTATAGCCTCACGCTGCCGCCGGGCGAGCAAGCGCCCTCGGTCAGTATTACCAGTATCAAGCACCGCATGGTTTTCAGTCGCGTGGGAGAGGTAATCCGCATCGCCGGATTCGCTGACTTCCTGGGTTCCGACACGCGCGGGGATGAGCAGCGCATCAGGACATTGCTAAACACTGCCTTGCGCTTTGCACCCGAGGCTGCGGACTATGGCGCAGTGGACAAGAAACCATGGGGCGGCTTCCGCGCCATGACCCCTTCGGGCAGGCCGCTGGTCGGCAGCACCAGGATGCCGGGGCTTTTTGTAAACGTGGGTCACGGCATGCTTGGCTGGACCCTGGCCTGCGCCACGGCCCAGGATGCGGCTGAAGCGGTGTCCGTAAACACCGTTGTGTCCTATCGACCGTTGCCATCTTGAACTGAGCTTCGGTTATGCTTGCGCTGTGAATCAGGATATATCTCAAGAAGACCTGGATCGGCACTTCATGGGCCGGGCCATGGAGCTTGCCCGCGAGGCAGCCGATAACGGCGAGGTGCCGGTGGGCGCCGTGCTGGTCAAGGATGGCGAAATTATTGCCGAGGGGTTCAATCATCCCATCGGCCTGAATGATCCCACCGCCCATGCCGAGATCATGACCCTGCGACGTGCGGGCCTGGCACTGGAGAACTACCGCCTGGTGGATACCACGCTCTACGTGACCCTGGAGCCGTGTGCCATGTGTGCGGGCGCGATGGTTCATGCGAGGGTTAAACGCCTGGTATACGGCGCTACAGAGCCTCGTACGGGCGCTGCCGGCAGCATCGTTAACATCGTTGAGCACGATGCCCTGAATCACCGCATGGCGGTCACCGGGGGCGTCTGTGCTGAGGAGGCCTCGGCCATGCTGAAGGCATTCTTCGCTTCAAGAAGAAAGAACGGCAGTTCGACGGGATAAAGACGAATTGCAGGAATAAAAAAAGGGCGGCCAATGGCCGCCCTTTTCTTGCCTGTTGGCGGGTCGTTTACTGTACGCAGTTACA
>CAKZML010000244.1 GCA_937128475.1 uncultured Chromatiales bacterium | reverse complement strand
AACAAGCATGGCACTGAGTATCGTCGTACTGGCCGCCGGACAAGGCACCCGTATGAAATCCGACCTGCCCAAGGTGTTGCAGCCCATGGCTGGCCGTCCCCTGTTGGCCCACGTCCTGGATCGCTGCCAGGAGCTGGCTGCCGATGCCGTCCACGTGGTCTACGGCCATGGGGGCGAGAAAGTGAAACAGGAATTCGCCGGCCATTCGGTGAACTGGGTGCTCCAGGCGCAACAGCTGGGCACCGGTCATGCCGTGCAACAGGCAGCGCCCCACATCCCGGCTGATCATAACGTCCTGGTGCTGTGCGCAGACGTTCCCCTGATCAAGACCAAAACGTTGAAGCGCCTGCTGGCCGAACTGGAAAGCCATCCCCTGTCTCTGCTGACCGTGGATATGAGTGATCCCACAGGTTATGGACGCATAATTCGCAGTAGCGATGGTGCGGTCCAGGCAATAGTCGAACACCGGGATGCCAATGCTGAGCTGCGTGCGGTGAAAGAGATCAACACCGGACTGCTTGCTGCCCGGGCTGACAAGCTCGCTGGCTGGCTGAATGGCCTCAGGGCGGACAACGACCAGCAGGAATACTATCTCACCGACATTGTCGCCCTGGCCGTGGCCGGGGGTGATGGCGTGGCCGCGGTAACCTGTGACAGTGAATCAGAGGTGCTGGGCATTAATGACAAACTGCAGCTTGCCGAAGCCGAAGCCGTCTACCGCCGCCGCCAGGCCGAAGCCTTGATGCGCGCAGGGGTAACCCTGGCAGATCCGGCCCGGCTGGATGTGCGTGGCACCCTGGAATGCGGTCGGGATGTGTTCATCGATGTAAACGCGGTGTTCGAAGGCCGGGTGGTGCTGGGTGACCGGGTACGGATCGGACCCAATGCTTTCCTCAAAGATGTTGAACTCGGCGATGACACCGAAGTGCTGGCCAACTGTGTGATGGAGCAGGTACGTGCGGGCAAGGCCTGCAACCTGGGTCCGTTTGCCCGGCTGCGACCCGGTGCAGAGCTTGCCGATAACGTGAAGGTTGGCAATTTCGTCGAATTGAAGAAGAGCCAGATTGGCAAGGGCAGCAAGGTGAATCACCTGACTTACGTGGGTGATTCCCTGGTGGGCGAAGGCGTGAACGTGGGCGCTGGAACCGTGACCTGCAATTATGATGGCGTGAACAAGTACCAGACAATTATCGGGGACGGTGCATTCATCGGTTCCGGTGTGTTGCTGGTGGCGCCGGTTGAGGTGGGTGCGGGTGCGGTCCTGGGGGCCGGTTCCGTCATCACCAAGCCGGCACCTGAGAACAAACTGACCGTGGCGAGAGCTCGCCAGGTGGTGATTCCTGGGTGGAAACGCCCTGAGAAAAAGCCAAAGAACTAACTAAACAGGAATAAACGGACATGTGTGGAATTGTTGGAGCGGTTGCCGAGCGCAACGTGGTACCCATTCTCCTGGAAGGCCTGCGACGCCTGGAATACCGGGGTTATGACTCCGCTGGTGTCGCTGTACTGGGTGAAAGTGGAAAACTCGTCCGTCAGCGCGCCCATGGCAAGGTTCACAAGTTGGAAGAGGCTCTTGAGGCATCGCCTTGCGCGGGTGGAACCGGTATCGCACACACCCGCTGGGCGACCCACGGCATTCCCAGCGAGCGCAATGCCCATCCCCATATGGCAAAGGGCGAGACCCTGGCCCTGGTGCATAACGGCATCGTCGAAAATTATGAGGTACTCAGAAAGGATCTCCTTGCCCTGGGCTACGAGTTCACCTCTGAGACCGATACCGAGGTGGTGGCAAACCAGGTTCACTACCGTAGCAAGGACGCGCCGGATTTGCTGAGCGCGGTACAGCGCACCGTGGCTGAACTCGAGGGGGCCTATGCCCTGGTCGTGATATCCGAATCAGAGCCCGAAACCCTGGTGGTCGCCAGGCAGGGTGCGCCGGTTGTGTTAGGTGTGGGCCTGGGCGAAAACTTCGTCGCCTCGGATGTGTCCGCCCTGCTCCCGGTTACCCGTAAATTTATTTTTCTCGAAGAGGGCGATGTTGCTCGCCTGACCCGGGAGAAGATTGAAATCTTTGACGTCCAGGGCAATCCGGTTGATCGCCCCGTTCGCGAAAGCGAGTTAAGTAACGATGCCGTAGAGCGCGGTACCTTCCGTCACTACATGCTTAAGGAAATCTATGAGCAGCCCATCGCTGTGGCAAATACCCTGAGTGAACGGATTAGCAAAAAGCGGGTGTTGCCGGAGGCCTTTGGCGCCGCTGCCCCGGCGGTATTTGAAAAAATCGAGAATGTGGACATCATCGCCTGCGGCACCAGCTATCACGCCGCCATGGTTGCCCGTTACCTGATCGAAGAGCTCTGCCGCATCCCCTGCCGGGTGGATATTGCCAGCGAATATCGCTATCGCAACCCGGTGGTGACGCCAAATACCCTGTTTGTCACGATTTCCCAGTCAGGAGAAACTGCCGATACCCTGGCCGCGCTGCGCCTGGCCAAGGAAGGTGGATACCTTGCGACCATGGCTATTTGCAACGTGCCGGAGAGCTCGCTGGTGCGAGAGTCCGACCTGGTCATGATGACCCGGGCCGGTCCCGAGATCGGGGTGGCCTCCACCAAGGCGTTCACTACCCAGTTGGCGGCCCTGTCGCTGCTGGCCGTGACACTGGCCCGTTACAATGGCGCCAGTGCAGAAACCGAGGCCGAACAAGTGCGGCAACTCCAGGCCATTCCGGCGCTTATAGAAAAGGCCCTGGAGCTGGATGAGCCCATTCGCAAGTTGGCCGAACGTTTTGCGGACAAGCATCATGCCCTGTTCCTGGGCCGCGGGATTCAGTTCCCCATCGCCCTGGAAGGCGCGCTGAAACTGAAGGAAATCTCCTACATTCATGCCGAGGCTTACCCGGCGGGTGAGCTGAAGCACGGCCCACTGGCACTGGTGGACGATGATATGCCGGTGATTACAGTGGCTCCCAACAATGAGCTGCTGGAGAAACTGAAATCCAATCTGCAGGAAGTGCGGGCACGAGGCGGCGAGTTGTTCGTATTCGCAGACCCTGCATCAGGTATGAAGAACGAGCCCGGTGTGACGGTGATTGAAATGCCGGATCACATCGAGCCGCTGCAGGCCCCGATTCTGTACACCCTGCCCTTACAGCTGCTGTCCTATCACGTGGCTGTGCTCAAGGGCACCGACGTGGATCAGCCGCGTAACCTGGCTAAATCGGTGACGGTGGAATAGCAGGAAACCTGAACAGGGAAAAGATCAAATGGAAGCATTGGGTATCCTGGGATTTATTTTCGGA
>CAKZML010000243.1 GCA_937128475.1 uncultured Chromatiales bacterium | reverse complement strand
TGCACACTGTGCTCGTGTCCCACAGAGATTCTGTAGCGCATGGTGCCTTCGCCCGGGGGGCCTTCGCTACGAGGCTTGCGTTCACTAAATTCGCGTCGCTTTTCACCACGTTCGTTATCACTTCGATCAGGGCGCTTCGCGCGGCGATCATCCTGTCGCGCATCGGGTTTCCAGGATTTGGCTTCCCTGACGTCGGCGCTCATAGGCGGCATCAGGGGGCGATCCTTCTGTGCCAGGTAGGTCAGTGCAGCAAACAAGTCGTCGTCACCGACGTCATTATTTTCTTCCTTGAACTTGGCGACGACTTCCTTGAAGAACTCCAGGTCCTGTGACTCGATGGCATCGTTGATGCTCTGGCCGAATTGGGTGCTGCGCCTGTCCACCACGTCTTCCCGGGTGGGCAGGGTCATGCGTTCGATGGGCTGGCGGGTGGCGCGCTCGATGGTATCCAGCATCCGCCGTTCCCGCGAGGCGATAAACATGATGGCTTTGCCCTGGCGTCCGGCACGACCGGTGCGGCCGATACGGTGTACATAGGCCTCGGCATCGTAGGGCACGTCAAAGTTGACCACGTGGCTGATACGATCCACGTCCAGGCCGCGTGCCGCCACATCGGTGGCAACCACGATATCCAGTTTGCCGCTCTTGAGTTGATCGACGGTGCGTTGTCTGTGTACCTGGTTCATCTCGCCACTTAAGGCTGCGCTGGCAAAGCCGCGGGCCTCGAGTTTCTCGGCCAGGTCCACCGTGGCCAGGCGGGTGCGAACGAACACCAGCATGGCGTCGATCTCCTCCACCTCGAGAATGCGGGTTAATGCATCCAGCTTGTGTACGCCCTGGACCTGCCAGAAATACTGGGAAATCGTGGAGACCGTGCTGGTCTTGGTCTTGATGCGGACTTCTGCAGGGTTGCGAAGGTAGCTGTCGGCGATGCGCTTGATGCGCGTCGGCATAGTGGCCGAGAACAGGGCTACCTGCTTATCCTTGGGCATGTAACCCAGGATCTCTTCGACATCATCGATAAACCCCATGCGCAGCATTTCGTCTGCCTCGTCCAGGACCACATGACGCAGCTTGTCCAGCTTCAGGGTGCCGCGTTTGAGGTGATCCTTGATACGTCCGGGGGTGCCGACGATGGCATGTACGCCGCGGCGCAACTGGCGCAACTGGTGGTCCATGCCCTGGCCGCCGTACACCGGCAGCACATGGAATCCCTTGAGGTGACGGGCGTAGGATTGCATCGCCTCGGCCACCTGAAGCGCCAACTCACGGGTAGGTGCCAGCACCAGCATCTGGGGCTGGGCCACTGAAATATCTATGCGACTGAGCAAGGGCAGGGCGAACGCAGCGGTCTTGCCGGTGCCTGTCTGTGCCTGGCCAATCAGGTCGCGGCCTTCAAGCAACGGTGGGATCGCTCCCAGCTGAATGGGCGAGGGTGTCTCGTAGCCGAGGTCTTTGATTGCGGCCAGCACGGAATCGGCAAGGCCGAGATCGGCGAAGCCGGGAGTAGAGTCTGTTGACATGGGGAACCTGTGCGGAGTCGGCCAATAGGCCAGTGATGAAGCTACCGGAACGATCTTCAGAAGTGGCCAGCGATTATACGCTATTTCCTTGCTCAACACACAGTCCTCTGGTAGGGGCGGCCACCTCAACTACCGAATACATTTCGAAAGCCCGGGATTCTGCATCCAAAGCGACAGAAAATAAGTTATTAAACAGTGACTTATTGTGTGGCTCACCTGGCGAGCTACCACCCCCCTTAATATAGTCTCCAGAGGCAGTTCCGCCTCAAAAAATGACAACTACATGAGAGGTGACTGATTAGAAGTGGTGAGAGCACATCTCGCCCCGGTTCTTGGTCGCAGGAGCGACTGACCGGGACGCGAGTGGAATATGGGCAGATCAGGGCAGCAGATCTCCAAGCAATATTCCCTCTCACTCTACGTGAGAGAGGAAATATTGCTTAAGGAGCACAGGGGATGAACGACACGATGCAAAACAACACAATTGCCAAGACCTTATCCGAACTAACACTGGGTGACCCCACAGTCTTTGAAGACCTGGCGGCGTTTCCGTTGCAGGGACCACAGGGGGCCGTGAGGGATTACCTGACGCTGGAACAGGCACTGTCCAGCAAGACTGCAAGAGTGACCGAGGTGTCCGAGTCAGGCTCGGTGCCGGAACTTAAATTTGTTAATGACGGCGTGGCGCCTGTCTTGCTGCTTGATGGCGAGGAGTTGGTGGGGGCCAAGCAGAACCGGATTCTGAACCTCACCATCCTGGTGCCGGCCCAGAGTTCTATCCTGATTCCGGTGTCCTGCGTGGAGCGTGGTCGCTGGTCCCGGCGTAGCCAGGAATTCTCGGCAGCCAGGCGCACCATGTATGCCAGGGGTCGGGCCGAAAAGATGGAACACGTCTCAGCAGCCATGTCCGTGGGCGGATCCCGACGGGCCAACCAGGGTGCCGTCTGGGAGTCGGTGATGGACAAGGCGGCCTGTATGAACGTGAACTCGAGTACCGAGGCCATGTCCGATATCTACGAGAACCGCCAGCAGAAGCTGGATGAGTATGTTAAGGCTTTTTCGGTGGCGGACGACCAGCGCGGCGCAGTGTTTTGCCTTGGGGGACGGGTGGCCGGACTGGAGTTGTTCGATCGGCCCACCACCTTTAGCGCCTTGATGCCGGCCCTGGTCCAGAGCTACGCGCTGGACGCCATGGAAGGTCGTTTGCATGGCGGGGCGCCGGAGCCGGAAGCGGTGGCCGAGTTCCTGTCGGACCTGGGCCAGTCGGTGCCCCAACGGTTTGAGGCCCTGGGCCTGGGTCAGGACCTGCGGTTCCGTAGCACCACGGTGTCCGGTGCCGCGCTGGAGATTGACGATGAACTGCTGCATTTGCTGGCGTTCTCTCGTCACAACCATGGCGGTACGGGCAGGGCGGAAGACGACACCCAGGCACCGGGATACCGGAGTCGGGTAATACCCTTCAGCCGGCGGCGACGTGGACATTGATGTCCGGGCGCAACGGCTGGAACTGGAGCAGGTGCTTAGCCTCCACGCCAGGGTACGGATGCAGCAGCGTGGCATCCCGCCCCAGGTGGTGGAGTCATTGCTCCAGTGCGGCCGCGTGCAGCACGACAACCACGGCGGGCGAATCATTTTCTTTGATCGCAGTGCCTGGAAGGCGGTCTGCCAGCGCGGATTCCAGGCGCTGGTCCCGGCGGCGGATCGCCACCGCCGAACCTACCTGGTACTCGGCGGTGACGGGATGGTCAAAACGGTAAGCCACCGTTACCGGCGCATAAAGCGTCACTAGGGTGTGCCCCGGTTGTTGCGACTACCGGGGCGCATTTTAATCCGGGATGAAGTGGTCCTAGCGCCAGTCGATGGCGGGGCAGCGATCCATGACAACAGTGAGTCCTGCCTTGCGAGCGCGTTCGGCAGCTGGCTCGTTGATGACGCCTAACTGCATCCACACGACCTTGGCTCCGATAGCGATGGCCTCGTCGCTGGTCTGCGCAGCGTCATCTGAGTTGCGAAAGATATCCACCATATCCACGGCCATCGGAATATCTGCCAGTTGGGCGTAGACGGTTTCTCCCAGCAGTTGCTTGCCTGCCAGGCGGGGATTAACGGGGATCACCCGGTAGCCTCGTGATTGCAGAAATCCCATAACGCCATGGGCCGCCCGGTGGTGCTTGTCCGAGGCGCCCGCCAGGGCGATGGTCTTTACGTTGTCGGCTAATTGCCTGGCTTGCTGTGCGTCTGTCATGGGTGGTGATTCCCGGGGTGGCGGCGAGGATGATATGCAAGCTTATCCCAAGCCGGCCTTACGGCGTATCCCTGGCAGAATCAGAAAGCATATCCGACCAGGAACACGGCGGAGGGCCCATCCAACTGGCCTGGAGACTGACCGAGCGCACTGGGTGTTCCGAAGTCGGCAAAGTTCATTCGCAAGCTCAGGGCAATGGCGCCGCCTGTCTTGCCCATGGGGATATCCCAGGTAGTGCCAACGTACCCGCCGAAGGTGCTTTTGCTCCAGCGCTCACCCAGGTCTATGCAGCCCTCGTAATACCAGAGGTCGCAGTCGATTTCGCTGAAGTCCGCTCGGTAGTAGCCCAGGCCAAGGTCAAGGTAAAGCGGTGTGCCTCCCAGGGGAATTTTCACCGAGGGTGTCAGGTATAGGGTCTCGCCACTCATATCGGTGAACAGGCCGGTCACGTCGCTGTCGGTATATGACATCCCCACGTCCAGTCCCAGGAGCCAGCCATTGCCAAACGGTGAGGGCCCATGAACCGCGATGTCCACGACCATTCCTACTGAATCGAAGCCGCCCCCCGCCCCGGGCTGTAAATCCGCCAGGGCGGGCCAGGCCTGTGCGCCCAGCGCCAGCGCTAGTCGCCAGTGCGGCTTGCTGGATGTCTGGGTGTCTTGCTCTTCTTGGGCAGTTGCAATGGAAGGGGCCGCGGCCAGCACGCTGGATACCAGGCAGGCGGCGGCTGCGAGGCGGCGAATTGTTGAGACACCGTGTGTTGCAGTCATGGTCTTTTCTCCATGGAGGTGTTGTCTTTCGCATTCGCTAGAAGAACGAATCTAGGCCGAACGGCAGGCCCTGCAATCAGGAAATTTACCTACGGCGCTCGAATCATTAAGGACAAGATTGGCTTCGGTGATGATTGCCGGTTATCGCCCGGCAAGCTTTACCCTCTGCCTGCCTGTGCGATAATCACCGCTACTTTTGATTTCGCGGTGTTAACCATGAATTCACCAAGCCGACTGCCACTGCCGCCATCGCCGCTTGAACTATTGCGGGGTGTATCACGCAAGCTGTTGCCCGCCGTGGCCCTGGTGCCCTTTAACCTGCAACGGGCGATTCTGTCGCCGCTAATGGAGCAGGCGTTGAAGGAACCACTGGCTGACGGGGATTTCGAATTCTTGAAAGACAAGTGGCTGAAGGTCGACATCACTGATGCGGGTCTTTGCTGGTATTTCACTTGCGCTGAGACGGGTGAGCTTGTGATCAGCCAGGAACAGCAGGCCGATGCCACTATCCGGGGAAACTTGAAGGATTTCCTTCAACTCACCGCCCGAACCGAAGATCCGGATACGCTGTTTTTCCAGCGTCGCCTGCAGATCGAGGGTGATACCGAGCTGGGCCTGGAGCTGAAAAACCTGCTGGATGGTGTGGACCAGGATAGCCTGCCAACCCTGTTGCGACTGCTCTTGTTGCAAGGCGCTTCAGTGGCCGCCGCATTGTTATAGCTGGGTCCAGGGATACTGCGATCAAACGTCGAGTGAGGCTGGGGTCTGCACGTGATCCATACCGGGCTTTCCATACCAGTAGCCATTTGAGAAAGCATTAGCTGCCTGCTTCATCGCTGTGGTCTTGCCGTCCAGGGCATCGCGGAATCCGTTGATGACATCCGCCATGTCCATGGTGGTGGGAGTGATGCGCATAATGTCCACGCCCATGTCGTGCATTGCCTGGGCCTCGGGTAACAGATTGCAGATTTCCCCGGACATGACCTGGATGCCATTCAGGGTAAATAATTCCTGATCTTCCTGGGTGGTCAGGGGTAGCCCTTCCGGGTAGTCCTTGCAGATAAATTTGCAGCGGTCCTTGGGCAGGAGATGGGCGCGTGCAGTGAAGCAGCGCGCGGAGTAGGCCAGTCCCAGGTGACCATAGCTGAGCACCTCGGTCTCGACCTGGTTTGCGAAGCCCATGTCCTGGGCATCTCGCAGTATGTCGGCGAGACACTGGGCAGATAACTCTACCGGGAAGAGCCAGCGAACCATGCCCTGGCGATGAAGGACGCGCAATGTGCTGGCGTTATAGATATTGATGCCGTTACCGGCGACAAATGGCAGCCCCCGCTCATGCATCATTTCGGCGGCGGCCATGTCGTTGGCCTCCACCATCATTTCCCCGTTGTCGCACAGGCGTTTCAAGGTAGTCAGTTCGGAGCGGGCCTCGATCAGGGCCAGGCTGGACAGCACCGCCTGTTTCCCGCTACGGGCGATTTCCTGCCCGAGTTCTATCCATTCCGCCGTGCTTAATTCACGGCGCTTGGAGCACACGGATTCGCCAAGGTACACGATGTCCACCGGTAAGCTGGAGATATCCTGGTAAAACGTTTTCAGGGTGTCCGCGGGCCAGTAAAAGGGCACACATCCCAGGGATATTTTCATCGCAGTTACCTATTGCCAGGGGCGTGAGTAGGCGCCCAGTGTTGTCTGGGAACCTTCTGAAGCAGCAGCCAGGACTTTTGACCACTCGCTCTGGATAGTGAAATGTTCTGGATTCTGCTCGAGAGCATCCATGGCCTGCCGCCATACGTGAACCACCTGGGCCACGTAGGCCGGGCTACGTTGACGGCCCTCGATCTTGATCGCGCCGATTCCCAGTTGCCGTAGCTCTGGAAGTAACTCCAGGGTATTCAGACTGGTGGGTTCTTCCAGGGCATGCCCGGTTTGACCCGCTACGTTGAAGCGTCCCTTGCACAGGGTTGGATAACCCGCGTTGCAACCGGCAGCATGCCGATTAATAAGCACCCCGTTCAGACGAGTTTCCAATCCACCGTCAGCGGTGTCCTCCCAGCGCACTGCGCTGGCCGGCGAACAGGCACCGAAGGTGTTGGGGGATTGGCCTGTGAGGTAGGAGGATAAATAGCAACGCCCCTCAGCCATGATGCAAAGGCTGCCGAAACCGAATACTTCCAGGTCCACCGGACTGTCTTCGGCCAGGGCGCGAACCTGGGGCAGGGAGAGCACCCGGGGAAGCACGGCGCGTCGAATGCCGAAGTTGTCGAAGTAAAAATTCAGTGCCCGGGCGTTGGTCGCAGAGGCCTGGACGGAAAGGTGCAGGTTCAACTCCGGGTGGGTCTCAGCGGCGTAACCCAGCACGCCAATGTCCGCGGCAATCAGCGCATCCACTCGCAAGTCTGCGGCTAGGTCTACCGCCCGGGTCCAGCGTTCCCAGCCTGCCGGCTGGGCAAAGGTGTTTACCGCGACAAAAATTCGCACGTCTCGGTCCCGGGCATAGTCCAGGGCCTTGTGGGCTTTCTTGTCGTTGAAGTTCAGGCCGGCGAAGTGCCTGGCATTGGTGTCATCACGAAATCCGATGTACACGGCATCTGCACCGTTATCTACGGCGGCTTTCAGTGAGGGCAGGTTGCCCGCTGGGCAGACCAGTTCCATTCGCATGACCTTTTGCGCCGTATAAACCCTGAAGGCTCAGCTGGCGCATTGTGAGCAAGACTCACGAGTCTAGATGCCGCGGGCGAGTATTTCGCTACGCAGATACCGAGGGGCGCGGCCGAGAACTAGTCTTCGGGCTGCTGGATGGTATCGGTAACCTGCTCCGGGGGAAGTGTCTTGGGGTAATCGCGATTAAAGTGCAGGCCACGGCTTTCGTGACGGGCCATTGCTCCACGCACAATCATTTCCGCCACCGTAGTCAGGTTGCGCAGTTCGATCAGGTCGCTTGTGATGCGGAAGTTGCCGTAGTACTCGGCGATTTCGCTCTTGAGCAATTCAATGCGTCTCAAGGCGCGCTGCAAGCGCTTGTTGGTTCGCACGATGCCCACGTAATCCCACATGAAATGTCTTAATTCATTCCAGTTATGGGATACCACGATGTGCTCGTCCGCATCGGTGACCCGGCTTTCATCCCAGGCGGGCAGGGGTGGCGGTACGGGTACGCCGTTGGAAAGCTCTTTCTTCAGTCGTTCGACCGCGGATTCTGCAAACACGCAGCATTCGAGCAGTGAATTGCTGGCCAGGCGGTTGGCGCCGTGGATGCCGGTGCTGGCGCACTCACCCACCGCGTACAAGCCGGGCAGGTCGGTACTGGCATCCAGTTCGGTGACGATGCCGCCACAGGTGTAGTGAGCGGCTGGCACCACGGGGATCGGTTCCCGGGTGATATCGATGCCGAACTCCTGGCATCTGCGGCTGATGTTCGGGAAGTGCTCCAGAATTTCCTTGGCCGGCTTGTGAGTGATGTCCAGGTACACGCAGTCGTAACCGCCACGTTTCATCTCGTAATCGATAGCCCTGGCGACAATGTCCCTGGGCGCGAGTTCGCCGCGCGGGTCGTGTTCATCCATGAAGCGCTTGCCGTTGGGCAGAACCAGTTTGCCGCCCTCGCCACGTACCGCCTCGGAGATCAGCATGGATTTCGCGTGGGGATGGTACAGGCAGGTGGGGTGGAATTGCATGAACTCCATGTTGGCCACCCGGCAACCGGCGCGCCAGGCCATGGCGATGCCATCACCGGTGGAGGTATCCGGGTTGGTGGTAAACAGGTAGACCTTGGATGCGCCGCCGGTGGCAAGTAGCACGGCTCGCGCAGCATGGGTACTCACCTTGTTGGTTTTACGGTTCAGGGCGTAGGCACCAACGCAGCGTTTCTCTGCTCCGGGATTTATCTTGTCCGAGCGGATCAGGTCCACGGCAATCTGGTCCTGGCATACGGTAATGGAGGGGTGGTTGAGTACCTCGACGGTCACCGCATCCATGATGGCCTGGCCCGTGGCATCGGCGGCGTGGACCACCCGGCGACGGGAATGCCCGCCTTCCCGGGTCAGGTGCAGTTGCCGTTGGCTGTTGGGTAATTCGGTGAATGCCACGTGCAAGTCTCGCAGCCAGGCGATGGCCTTGGGGGCTTGCTGGGCAAGGAACTGTACGCTAGCGACCTTGCACAGGCCGGCCCCGGCATCCAGGGTGTCCGCCACGTGTAATTCGGGATCATCATCCGGGCCTACTGCCGCGGCTATGCCGCCCTGTGCCCAGTGACTGGATGTCTGGTCGAAGGGTTTCTTGATTAGCAGTTTTACCGAAAAGCCGGCGTTGGCTGCGTGCAATGCGCTGGCAAGGCCGGCGAGCCCGCCACCGATAACCAGCAGGTCAGTGCTTGCGTCAGTCTTCACGGGAGTGAACCTGACCGGCAGTCAGCATGCGCTCCGTTGATAACCGGGCCTTCTCCGCAACTGCGGGGTCGACCTGGATTTCCGGTCCCATGTCCTGCAGGCACTTCAATATCTTCTCAAGGGTGATCTTCTTCATGTGGGGGCAGAAATTACAGGGGCGAATGAACTCAACGTCCGGGAAGTTCACCGACACGTTGTCGCTCATGGAGCATTCGGTGATCATCGCTACTTTCTTGGGGCGTACATCGTCCACGTGCTTGATCATGCCTGCGGTGGAGCCGACAAAATCTGCCTCGGCCAGAACTTCGGGCGGGCATTCAGGGTGAGCGATCACTTCCAGTCCCGGGTTTTCAGCACGGAAAGTTTTAATGTCCTCGGGGGTAAAGCGCTCGTGTACCTCGCAGGCGCCTTCCCACAGGATGATTTCCACATCGGTCTGGGTGGCCACGTACCGGCCCAGGTAGCCATCGGGCAGGAAGATAACCTTGTCACTGCCCAGGGACTCCACGATCTCCACCGCGTTACCGGATGTGCAGCAGATATCCACTTCGGCACGCACGTCGGCATAGGTGTTCACGTAAGCCACCACCGGCACGCCGGGGTACTTGCGCTTGAGTTCACGCACGTCTTCGGCGGTGATGGAGGAGGCCAGTGAGCAACCCGCGCTCATATCCGGCATCAATACTTTCTTGTCCGGGGCGAGAATCTTTGCGGTTTCACCCATGAAGCGCACGCCGCACATGACGATTACATCGGCATCGGTCTTGGCGCCTTGCTGTGCCAGGCCCAGGGAGTCACCGGTGTAGTCGGCGATGCCGTGGTAAATCTCGGGTGTCTGGTAGTTGTGGGCAACGATGTAAGCGTTGCGTTCTCGCTTGAGCTTGTTGATGGCATGAATTAGCGGTGCGTAAATCGCCCACTCAACTTCTGGGATGAGGCTTTTGACCTTCTCATAGATTGGTTGGGTCGCAGCTTTAACCTCGGGCGTGAAAGCC
>CAKZML010000242.1 GCA_937128475.1 uncultured Chromatiales bacterium | reverse complement strand
CCATTCGCTGGCAATCATCAAAGTTTCCATTCACGCGCAGGGAGAGCACGTTATCTCCCCAGCAACACAACTGCTTTTCCTGGCGCCCTGATACCAACCCCTTGGGAAAGAGCACCACGACACGGGTATTCGCACGACCATGAAACGCCGCCGCCACGGCTCCGCCTGTATCTCCCGAGGTGGCGACCAGGATCGTCAGGGGAAGCTGCTCGCTGCCATTTAGGCGCTCAAAACATGCCGCCAGAAAACGGGCGCCCACGTCCTTGAATGCAGCAGTGGGCCCATGAAACAGCTCCAGCACATGCAAGGGACCGGCATCGGAAGGAATACTCTTCAACGGGATCGGAAAGGAGAATGCCTCCTGGCAAATGACCGGAAGACTGGCCTCAAGCTCACTGCCCCGGGCGAAGGGCGCCAGCATAATTGCCCCTACCTGGGCAGGCGTGCTTGCGCCGGCGAAGTCTGTCAGGTCGACACTGGGAAATTTCTCCGGCACATACAGGCCGCCGTCAGGGGCTATGCCCTGCAACAACGCCTCGCAAAAACCCACCATAGGTGCCTGACCCACCGTACTCCTGAATTTCATACCGTCTCCGTCACTTGGACACCCCGGGAACTCACTTTCGAGACCCAGTGTTGACTGCCTATGCCCTGTTGTTCAAACACCTGGCTCATGGATGTGGCGACCCGCTTGGCCAGCGCCTCTCCCTGGCACCAGGCGAATATGCTGGGGCCGCTGCCCGAGAGGCTACAACCCAGCGCTCCGGCCTCCATGGCCGCGGCCTGCACCTGGTCAAAACCCCTGACCTGGCTGGATCTCTGGGGTTCGATCATCACGTCCCTGAGGAATCGTCCAAGCAAGGAAAAATCGGACTGCTCACAGCCCAGTATTACCCCGGCGAGATTCGCCATCTGGTTTACCGATGTGGCGCGACTTACGGTCTCAGACAGGCCTGCCCTGGATTGTTCGGTAGCGATCACCACATCGGGATGAACCAGGGCGCAATACAAACCCTCCGGAACGGCAACGGACCTGGCCAGGGGCGGCTTGCCTTCCACCGCGAACACCAGCCCACCCAGCAGGCTGGCCGCCACGTTATCAATCACCCTGGCACCGGTGGCCACGGCCTCGCCCTCCAGGGCGCAATCAAGTAATTCGGTTTGGCCGAGTGGCTTCTCAAGCAGGCCGTTTACCGCTACCGCCCCAGCCACCGCAGAGGCCCCTGAGCCACCCAGGCCGGATCCCACCGGGATTCCCTTAATGATTTCAAGATCGACGCCCCAGGGAGCATTGGAGAGCTGCAACACGGCAAGGGCAGCCTTACCGGCGGTATTTTTCTCGGGATCCAGGGGAATCCCGTCGGAGCCTGGACCTGAGCACACCAGCCGAACCCCGGCAGATGTGCTGCGTCTTGCGCTTACCTGGTCAGCCACCGCGTCAAAAGCATGACCGAGAATGTCAAAGCCAACCGCTACATTGCCAACCGATCCTGGAGCCCTCGCCGTACAGGATTCCACCGGGTTGACCACTACAGGGCGGCGCCCAGGTAGGATGTCAGTCTCAGCAAGTCAGCGAATATTCCCGCCGCGGTCACATCGGCCCCCGCACCCGGTCCACGAACGATAAGCGGATTCTGGGCATATCGACGGGTCGTGAATTTCACAATGTTGTCGGTCAGGTCGATGGCCGCAAATGCATGATCCATGTCTACCGCTTCAAGCTTGACCGTGGCCTCCCCCTCCCCATCAAGTCTCGCCATGTAGCGCAACACCTTGCCCTGCTTCCTGGCATTTTCCAGCCGCTCGGCAATGTGCGCGTCCTCCTCGGCAATTCGCGTCAGGTAGGTCTCTACATCCACGTCATTCAATTCATCCGGAACCAGGCTCTCGATGTGCACATCGCTCACCTCCAGCTCCAGCCCGATTTCCCGCGCCAGGATAACCAGCTTGCGCGCCACATCCTTGCCCGAGAGGTCGTCACGGGGGTCGGGCTCGGTATAGCCCTGTTCGCGAGCCAGGGTGACCAGCTCGGAAAACGGTTTGCTGCCATCGTAAAGGTTGAACAGGTACGCCAGGGTGCCGGACAGGATGCCTTCTATAGACACCACCTTGTCGCCGGTCTGAATCAGGTCCTGGAGGGTCCGGATAATCGGCAGACCCGCGCCCACCGTGGTCTCGTACAGGTAGCGTGAATTGCCCGCCCGACGAGACTCGTCCAACTGCCTGTATTTCTCCATGGACGCCGTACTGGCTCGCTTGTTTGGAGTAATAACGTGTATCCCACGCTCCAGCCAGGTCGAGTAACAGCTGGCCACTTCTTCGCTGGCGCTACAGTCGATAATCACCGCATGGGGCAGATGATCGGACTGCACGTGATTAACAAAGCGCTCCATATCCAGGTCATCGCCTCGCTGGGCCAGTGCCTCACGCCAGGAAGACAAATCGCAAGCGCGAGGCTCAAGAAGCATGGTTCGGGAACCGGCAATCGCCCGAACTCTCAGGTCCAGGTTCAGTTTTCTGCGCAGGCGTTCAAACTCACTCGCCATCTGGTCAAGTAGCACGCCGCCCACATTGCCGGGACCGATCAGACCAATGGAAACCGTTTGTGGAGACAGGTAGAAGCTCGCATGTACCGCACGCAGCGCCCGAGACGCATTTTCGCTATCTATCACGCAGGAAATATTTCTTTCCGAGGAACCCTGGGCGATCGCCCTGACATTCACCCCGGCCCGTCCCAGCGCCGAAAAGACCTTGCCGGAGACACCCGCCGCGCCAGCCATGCCATCACCGACCACCGCCAGGATGCTATTGCCGGTATTCATCTCTACATTCTGGATCAGTCCACCACGTAGTTCTTCCGAGAACGCCTCCCTGATTACCGAGGCAGCCCGGGTTGCATCCGCTTCGGGTACCGCGACACATATCGAATGTTCTGAACTGGCCTGGGAAATCAGGACCACAGAAATCTGCGCCTCCCGTAAACCGCCAAACAAGCGATCAGCCGTTCCCGGGACACCAATCATCCCCGCTCCCTCGACATTGATCAGCGCGATCCCGTCAATCGCGGTAATGCCCTTGACCACACCATGACTGCCCGACTTGGCGGATATCGGCGTACCCGGGGCTTCCGGATTGAAGGTGTTCTTGATAAGTATCGGTATCTGCTTGTGTACCGCTGGATGCATAGTCTGGGGGTGAATCACCTTGGCGCCAAAATAGGAAAGCTCCATGGCCTCGCTATACGACAGGGAATCAATCACTGCCGCATCCGGAACCCTGCGTGGATCCGCGCTCATCACGCCGTCAACATCGGTCCAGATAGTGATCTGCCAGGCATTAAGCAAAGAGCCGAAAATTGATGCCGAGTAATCGCTGCCGTTACGACCAAGATTGGCTTGCAGACCATTCATATCGCTGGCGATAAATCCCGTAACAACGACCAAGCCGTGAAAATTACCGGGTAGTTCCCGACTCAGGTTTGCCGCCGACGCATCCCACCGAACATGGGGGCCCAGTTCGTGCTGTTCGATCACCACGACCTGCCGGGCATCCAGCCAGCGAACCTTGCCCTCACCCCGCTCCCTGGCAAGGAAGCGGCTTAACAGTTGCGCCGACCACAATTCGCCATAACCGGACACCACGTCCCGGCTGATACTGGCTGCCGAACGCATCAGTGAAATCGCCCTCAGAATATCTGCCAGGTCCTGGCCATCCCGCTCCAGGATCTCGGCGAATTCGGCGTTGGAGTTCTCATCCAGCAATTCTTCGGCGATGGAGGTGTAGCGTTCAATCGCGGGCCGAAGCGCTTCGGCAAGATTTCCCCCGGCATGCTCCGCCAGGTCCAGGCAGCCCACGAGGGTATCGGTCACACCCTTGACAGCGGAGACCACCACAGCATGACGATGCTGCTGTCCATTGGCGAGGATATCGGCAACCCGTCGGAAACAACTGGCATCTGCCAGGCTACTTCCCCCAAACTTGCTGACCAGCCATTTCCCGTCGCTCATTGCTGCCCCAATTGTGCATATGCAAAAAACTGATTGTATGGGGGTATCGCAAGGGTTTAAAGAGCTAATGTCATTACATTGCGGGGATGTAATCTACAGGCAAAAAAATCCCCGCAGTGCGGGGCATAATTTGCAGGGTTTTTATTATTATTGACGCAGTTGCTTGCTGTTCACTAATTATCATTATTAACACAAGCTAATTATCATTATTCCGTGACCTTACTCTCCTGGGTGTATTGACCGGTCAAACCGCAACCCACCCAGGCCGTCCGTGTTTCAGGCCACGTGTATCTTTATACAATCGTCGTGCCAAAAGTGCAAACAACTTAATTTTCAATAAGTTAAGATTTTTCTGTATTCCAGATTTCTACAAAGTGTAAAATTTTCCGACACTTTTCGACTTTACATAAGCGACAAAACTGTTAGATACCCTGCCTCGCCCCTCTGGGCCCCAACCGTATCAACCCTGATCCAGGTGGCGTAGCCAGCCTGCCTCGACGACACATCCGTTAGGGGCCCACCAGCAGTCTCGGGCCCTCAATCACGAGTCCGTATTGCATTCATCTTCCCACGAGGCAAGAATGCGCCGATGCATATGAAATCTAGCGAATTCCGAAAATGGCCTAACAAGGCGATTACCCTGTTGGGCATGTCCGGAGTGGGTAAAACCACCCTGGCCAATCACTTGCCAAAGGACAACTGGTTTCACTTCTCCGGCGACTATCGAATCGGCACCAAGTACCTGGAGGAGCCGATACTCGACAACATCAAGCGCCAGGCCATGCA
>CAKZML010000241.1 GCA_937128475.1 uncultured Chromatiales bacterium | reverse complement strand
AATGCCAGGACGAGGAATTGCTTGAGGCGTTGTTGGTCACCGTCAACGGCATCGCGCGCGGCATACAGAACACGGGTTAATAAAGAATCGGGGTTCGAACCGCAATTAAACTCGAAAAAAAACCGGCGGATTAAAAACTCAGAACGCTTCCCAAAAATTTAAGGTCGAACCAAAATTCGTCACTTAAAAAATTTCGGTTCGACCCTATTTATTTTTCCTTGGGTAGATTCAAGGTTATGAATGCTCTCTTATTCTGTGATGACGTCACCTACAGGTATTATCACTATTTCGGCAGGTGTATTCTTCCAGAGAACAAAAATACTATCGTCCTTAGGGTCAGTTGATTGACCTTCCAGTAAATCATGGGTTGGCATAACTAACATGATGTGTGGACCTTCATGATGCCAGTTATTTCCCTTATCCGACTTTTTCGCACGTGGGTCGTTAGTATCTGCTGCATAGCCACCTGCCAACATATAGGAATATCCTACAATATCGGTTGAAAAGGGTTTGCCACTCCATACCGTACTACCCCATTTCCTAAAGACGGGGTCACTACACGCTGGATATTTTTTGGATCCTGGAGGCCCCCCTGGCTTACAGGTCCACTTGGAATTACCTTTTCGCAAGACTGTGCCATCAGAATCTAGAATAGTTGCATCCTTCGATATTCTAGTTGGTGCAGCGGACATCGCACTTTTGATTTTATCCTCTACGCTCATTTCGTCCGCCATGATTACAGGCGCTAATGCCAATGCTAATAGAGTAATGATTATGTTTTTCGTGTCTAACAAATTTAAGGGGCGCATACGACACTCCATCGCTACATTTTAAATTTTCTTATGGCGTTCTACATCTGTACGGTATCAGCTAGCGTACTACCAATTGGGCCATTTATTAAGAGACACCTTACTAAATAAGATAGGGTCCAACCGCAATTAGCATCGAGCAAGACGAATGAAAGCCCAGCGAGCATTCCCCCCGCTTACTCCCATTAATTGATTTAGCCACCCAACCGCCATAGGGTTAGGAAAATGAGATTCGACCCTATTTATTCACTGACTCGACGGGCGGATAAAATAGTGAAAACCAAACTACTGGCCTTAGTTGTTGTCGGCGCGGGAGTAATTTCCACCGCAACGCTATTGCGTAGCAACCTCGAGGCGCCGTTGGGGAAAGCTGTTCCCGCTCAGTCCCCCTCGCCAACAATAATTGAGGGCAATACCAAGGTTTCCGCGACGGACGGTTCGGCGAGTGCAGCCGCAGAGGATTTTGACTCACCGGAAACCGAGATCGTGATGGGACTTCAAGTGCTTAAAGACAGAAATTGCACCGTAACGCGCCACTACATAGACCTCGGGAACGGGATGGTAACTGAGGCGTATTCCTGTGTGCCGGATGAAAAGACCCCGAACCCCTACGAGTTGCTCAGTGACGACGAACTTGCGGTGCTCGCATACAGTGACCCACAAGCCGCTAGCATGCTTGGGAAACGCATGGTCGAGTCAGATCCGGCCCGGTCCCGTGAGTTGCTAATCAGGGCTGTCGCGCTTGAACCCACCAACCTGGAGCCAGTGATGTGGCTCGCAGCGGTGGCTTACAGCCTCAGAGGACATTCCAAGGCAGCCAAAGACGCTACCGCCAATGCGTACGTTATTACCCTAACAGCCCGAGCATTAGGCTCCGATAGTGACGTGGGCCCGATAATAGAGGACCTCCGTGATGCCGGCCTCACAGACGAGGGCTTTGCAGCTCTTGATGAGGCGGTGAAGGACGACCTAAGCGCTATCCGAAAGATCCAGCTTGAGGTATTCGGAAAGAGCGCTATAGGGGAGGAGCTACTATGAAAACCGTTACTTTAAAAAATCAGCCTCAATCCGCAATTAATATCAAAAAAGCCGGCGGCTAAAACACTCAGAACGCGTCCCCTGGCACCCTGACCCAGCCTTCCATAAGGATTCGGGCGCTACGACTCATGATCGCCTTGGTCACGATCCATTCGCCATCAACCTGTTTTGCCTCGGCACCCACGCGCAGGGTGCCGGACGGGTGTCCGAAGCGCACGGCCTGGCGTTCGCCACCACCGGCTGCCAGGTTCACCAACGTGCCGGGAATCGCGGCCGCAGTACCAATGGCCACGGCAGCCGTGCCCATCATGGCGTGGTGTAACTTGCCCATGGACAAGGCACGCACGTTCAGGTCAATGTCAGATGCCTCAACCGACTTTCCACTGGATGCAGTGTAGTCGGCCGGTGGTGCAACAAAAGCCACTTTCGGCGTGTGCTGGCGGTCGGCGGCCTCGGAGACGTCGCTGATCAGTCCCATGCGCACGGCGCCATGGGCCCGGATGATCTCGAACATGGCCAGTGCCCGCTCGTCACTATTGATCGCCTCCTGCAACTCGGTGCCGTTGTAACCAATGGCATCGGCGTTGAGGAAGATAGTCGGGATGCCGGCATTGATCATGGTGGCCTTCAGGGTGCCGATACCGGGCACCTCCAGGTCATCAACCAGGTTGCCGGTGGGGAACATGGATCCGCCGGACGCATCCGCCGGGTCAAGAAATTCAATCGCTACCTCGGCGGCCGGGAACGTCACGCCGTCGAGTTCGAAGTCACCGGTCTCCTGGACCTGCCCATCGGTCATCGGCACATGGGCGATGATGGTCTTTTCGATATTGGCCTGCCAGATCCGCACGGTGGCCATGCCGTTGTCGGGGACACGGTCCCGGTCGATAAGTCCCGCCGAGATGGCGAAAGATCCCACCGCCGAGGACAGGTTGCCGCAGTTACCGCTCCAGTCGACAAAGGCCTTGTCGATGGACACCTGGCCGAACAGGTAGTCGACGTCGTGGCCAGGCCGTTCGCTAGGGGAAAGGATTACCGTCTTGCTGGTGCTGGAGGTCGCCCCGCCCATGCCGTCGGTGTGCTTGCCATAGGGGTCGGGGCTGCCCACTACCCGCAGCAGCAGCGCATCGCGCGCCGGGCCCGGTACACGGGCGACCGGGGGCAGGTCCTGCAGGCGAAAGAAGACGCCCTTGCTGGTGCCGCCACGCATGTAGGTGGCGGGGATGCGTATCTGTGGAGCATGTGCCATGGAAAGTCCCGCCTTAATCCGTGCTGGAAGTGGATTCGAGGAAGTCCTGGGCGAAACGCTGCAGCACCCCACCGGCGCGGTACACGTGTACCTCCTCTGCGGTGTCCAGGCGACAGGTCACCGGGACTTCGATGGTTTCGCCGTTCCTGCGATGGATCGACACGGTCAGGTCAGCCAGCGGGCCAATCTCTCCGTTCACGTCAAAAGTCTCCGTCCCGTCGATGCCGTAGGTGTCACGGTTATCGCCGTTCTTGAACTCCATCGGAAGCACGCCCATACCCACCAGGTTGGTGCGGTGGATACGCTCGAAGCCCTCGGCCACGATGGCCAGCACGCCGGCCAGGCGAACGCCCTTGGCCGCCCAGTCCCGGGAGGAGCCCTGGCCGTAGTCAGCGCCGGCGATGATGCACAGGGGCTGGTCACGGTTCATGTAGGTCTCGATAGCCTCCCACATACGCATCTGCTGCCCTTCTGGCTCCACCCGGGCCAGTGAGCCCTGGATGACATTGCCATCGGAGTCCCGGCACATCTCGTTCAACAATTTGGGGTTGGCCAGGGTTGCACGCTGGGCGGTCAGGTGATCGCCTCGGTGGGTCGCGTAGGAATTGAAGTCCTCCGGCGGCAGGCCCATCTTGGCGCAGTATTCACCGGCTGCACTGTCGGGCAGGATCGCATTTGAGGGCGACAGGTGATCGGTGGTGATGTTGTCACCGAGCACCGCCAGCGGCAGCATGCCCTTGAGCGCACGCTCGCCGGACAGGGCGCCTTCCCAGTACGGCGGGCGGCGGATGTAGGTGCTCATGGGACGCCAGTCGTAGAGCGGGCTCTTCGCACGTGCCACTTTGCCCAGGTCGAACATGGGCTCGTAAACCAGGCGGAACTGCGCCGGCGTCACGCTGGCCTCGACGATGCGGTCGATCTCCTCGTCGCTGGGCCAGATGTCCTTGAGAGTGATCGGGTTGCCGTCGGCGTCGGTGCCCAGCGCGTCCTTCTCGATATCGAAGCGTATGGTGCCGGCGATGGCGTAGGCCACTACCAGCGGCGGCGAGGCCAGGAAAGCCTGCTTGGCATAGGGATGGATACGGCCATCGAAGTTACGGTTGCCCGAGAGCACCGCGGTGGAGTACAGGTTGCGCTCGATGATCTCCTTCTGAATGACAGGATCCAGCGCGCCGCTCATGCCGTTGCAGGTGGTGCAGGCGAAGCCGACGATGCCAAAGCCCAGCTTCTCCATCTCGGGCAGCAAGCCCGATTCCTCCAGGTACAGCTTGGCGACCTTGGAGCCCGGCGCGAAGGAACTCTTCACCCAGGGCTTGCGGGTCAGACCCAGCTCGTTGGCCTTTTTGGCTATCAGGCCCGCAGCAACCACGTTGCGCGGGTTCGATGTGTTGGTGCAACTGGTGATCGCAGCAATGATTACGGCGCCATCAGGCAGCTTGCCCTCGGCCTCCTCCGCTCGCGCCTTGTCCAGGCCTACCGCGATGCCGCGCTCTGCCAGCGCACTGGTGGGCAGGCGGCGATGGGGGTTGGAGGGTCCGGCCATGTTGCGCACGACACTGGACAGGTCAAACTCCAGCACGCGTTCGTACTGGGCGCCCTGCATCCCCTCGGCCCACAAGCCGGTGGTCCTGGCGTAGGTCTCCACCAGGGCGACCTGCTCCGGTGTGCGACCGGTGAGCTTCAGGTAGTCGATAGTCTGCTGGTCGATGTAGAACATGCCCGCCGAGGCGCCATACTCCGGCGTCATGTTGGAGATGGTGGCGCGGTCGCCGATGGTCAGATCCGCAGCCCCCTCGCCAAAGAACTCCAGCCAGGCCGAGACAACCCGCTGGGCGCGCAGGAACTCGGCCATGGCCAGTGCAATGTCAGTGGCGGTAATACCCGGCTGACGGCGGCCTGAAAGGCGAACGCCAACAATCTCTGGCAGACGCATCATGGAGGGTCGACCAAGCATTACCGTCTCGGCTTCCAGCCCGCCCACACCCAGGGCGATCACGCCCAGTGAATCCACGTGGGGCGTATGGCTGTCGGTGCCCACACAGGTATCCGGGAAAGCCACGCCGTCCCTGGCCTGGACCACCGGCGACATTTTCTCCAGGTTGATCTGGTGCATGATGCCGTTGCCGGCGGGGATCACATCCACATTGTCGAACGCGGTCTTGCACCACTCGATGAAGTGGAACCGGTCCTCGTTGCGACGGTCCTCGATGGCGCGATTCTTCTGGAACGCATCCGGATCGAAACCGGGGGCCTCAACCGCCAGGGAATGGTCAACGATCAACTGGGTCGGCACCACCGGGTTAACCAGCGCCGGGTCGCCGCCCTTCTCCGCTATGGCATCGCGCAGGCCGGCCAGGTCAACCAGGGCTGTCTGGCCCAGGATGTCGTGGCAGACCACCCGCGCCGGGTACCAGGGAAAATCCAGGTCGCGCTTGGACTCGACGATCTGTCCCAGTGACTCGGTCAGGGTCGCCGGGTCGCAGCGGCGAACCAACTGCTCAGCCAGCACCTTGGAAACATAGGGAAGCCGGTCATAGGCACCGGGCTGGATAGCTTCCACTGCGGCGCGGGTATCAAAGTAATCCAGTCCCGTGGCGGGAAGCGGTTTGCGGTAGGCCGTGTTCATGTGTGAGAAACCATAATGTTGGAGTCCTGGGGTGCCGCCGGGCGCTCACTGAAGCGGACCCGGTCGGGGCGAAAACTGTCGGCTGTGGCGGATCGGCGGCGCCGGTAGCGGTGACGCTGCCATCGATGTCCACTCGATCACTCATGTGGCCCTACCGCCGGAATGCGAGATCACCAACAGCGGCGCAAACATCACGGTCGGGGCAACCAGGCGATGATAACGTGCCGCGCTCAACCGGTCGAGAAAGGCTCGCTAATTCGGATTAGCGACTAGCCAATTTCCCGCGCCGACTACCCAATTTACCTACCCCGGCCCCCAAAACAACACATAGTCAGCAAAATCATGTGTTCGACCTCTCATTTTGGACTCAAAGTCATTGATTGAACCGGACAGCCACCGTACGGTTGCAAGAACGTCGGTTCGAAGCCATCTTTGAGTACACAACGTGATTCTGACCAATCCAATCCAGTTCATACGGAAGCGATTCACAAATCGACCGGATGCTGAGCACCACCAGGTCCTGATTCGGGTCATAATCGTTTCGATAGCCTTGGTCTATTTTAATTCCAGCTACTTCGCCGATAACTCCAATAATCCCGAATACGTGTACTTTGCCAGTTGGGCTGCATCCATCGCATTTGTGATAACGATGGGGATCTTCGTTGCCTTGCTGATCCAGCCCGGAATCTCAGACACCCGCAAAATTGTGGGTATGGCTCACGATATTACGGCGATCTCAATTGCCATGTTCCTGGGCGAAGCCGGCGCCGCAGCCGTCGCAGCCATCTATCTCTGGGTGACACTCGGTAACGGCTTCCGATACGGAACCAAGTTTCTCTATGCCAGTGCCGTATTGTCCTTCCTCGGGTTTGGCATCGTGTATATGTACAGCGATTACTGGCATCAGCAAACCATGCTAAGCATCAATATTTTGATTCTGCTCGCTGCCATACCGCCCTATGTCGGAGGTCTACTGAATTCCCTGCACAAAGCCAAGGCCCTGCTCAAGCAGCAGGCCAGCTACGACGGTCTGACCGGACTGATTAACCGGGCTGAACTCGAGCAAAAAATGGCCAGCATTCTCGCTCGCCAGCACGACGGTCATTTCTTGCTGTTCTGCGATCTTGATCACTTCAAGGCCGTAAACGATGAAGCTGGCCACGCTGCCGGAGACAAATTGCTCACGGACATCGGGCAGGTCATTCAAGAGTGCGTTCGAGGTGACGATCTCACCGCCCGCATGGGTGGCGATGAATTCGTTGTGTTCCTCAAGAATTGCCCACAAGAGCGAGCCAGGGTTATAGCTGAATCCATCCGCAATTCCGTCTCCGGCTATCGACTCGCTTGGAGCACGAAATATTACAATGTCGGCATCAGTGTCGGCGCCGCACCCAGCACGGCCGTTAAAGATCTGGACTCACTGTTTCGACTGGCCGATGCTGCCTGCTACGCTGCAAAAAATGCCGGCCGCAACCAGGTCCACATTGTTGATGCTCAAACTGATGTCGCCGATACTCAGACCATCAGAAAAATGTTCGCAGATGAAATTGTGTCGAGTCGAAAAAAAGTAACGCGTTAACCAACCAATAAGCCCCAGCATTGCGATTAGAATGAGGATTTAGATACATTCGGTTATATCCCGCTTTCAACGGTCAATCTTTGTCTCTACACAAAATATCGCCTTCACAACGAGTCTTTTTTTCTTCCTCGAATTTCTGACTAATGCGGGTCAGGGAAAACAGCGCCTCTCGAAGCTCTGGATTCTCGTTGGCGAGTTCTTCCATTTTATCCAGGACCATTAATTTTTTGCGGTTAATTGCCGCCCAATTCACTTGAGGAAGCAAGCCGTCTTGCAACCTGTCCCGGTCATTATCCGACATCCACTCCCACTCGAACCTGGCCTTACATACTCGTCTTGTTATACGGCTTCTCGAGCTGTTGTCACTTGCCTTTTTGCAAATAACATCGAACTCATCATCGTCATTTAGCGTGTTGTACAAGTCGTAGTAGGATTTCTCGGCCTCCACCATTTCCACTCGAAACGAAAGTAGTGACTTACGTCCATAGGATGTAATTTCTTCTATGTATTCATCCGACTTGTCATCTTCTTCCTGGGCGGCCGCAATCTGGACAGGCGCAACCAACAGACAGAAAAACAACAGTGCGAATACTGAAGGAGCGGTCTTACTCAGGCTGCACTCATTGACTAATGAGATCGTCATTTTCTGCCACCTTTATCGGTTTGTTATTGTTGCGGCGGGAAAATAGACTATGTAGAAAGACCTCAAGCGAATCAAGAGAGTTTTCGCTGGGCTGGATTTTCTGACTTTTCGGTCTCAGTCACCACCGCCGGCCAGCCATTCTTTCAACGCGGGATCGTAAACATTCTTTGCCAACCGCATCGCCGGCACCCTGTCCGCCTCCAGCAGGCTGAACGCCGGATTGGCATGGCGGCATCTGACGATGGTCTTAAGTGCCTCCTTGTCCAACTGCGCCGCCAATAGCCGGGAAACAAGTTGCTGCCCTATTTGCAAGGCAGCCTGGGGAGATTCCCAGTTCAGCATTTGGGTGAATAACCAACGCGTGCAGTCCAGCGCATCTGGACTGTCCTGGATGTAATTAAGCACGTGACGGACACCACCGGCGCAATTGCCACGACTAACCATTCCGTAGGCATGATTGAGCGCATGGGTGCGAACCTGGTTCTCCTTTCTCTCCACTTCCAGTGGGCCGGGCAACACCGGATCCGGTATAGAGATTTCGATCTCCGCCTCCTGGATTGCCAACGCATGACCACCCACACTGGCGATTAATAAAAATGCGTACAAGGTAAACAAGATCGTAACAATCACGAACAAGTCATAGTGAAGCGTCAGGTAAACCAGCACTCCTCCAGTCACCGACACCCCAATAACCATTAGGTAGTGATGCCCCCAGTTCCTGGCAACCAGCCACAAGCGCGACGGACGCAAACACTCGATGGCGCTGTGGGTGATCGTCAATACTGCCAGCGATAGCGGCAGCAACATAAATGTCAGGCCAAGCGCAACGACCGCCCAGATTTCACGCCCCGTGCTGGCCAAGTAGTAAATGGCCAGGCCGGCCAGGGTCACCAGCACCATTGGGAACAGGCTCCACAATCGTTGTGCAAAGCTGAATAGCTCCACATCAACCGCAGGGGCTTCTTTGTTGTCGGCCCGGGCTTGCATGACCACCAGCAAGTACTGAAAGAATCCAGGCACTATCGCTGTCATTAACCACAGACCAAACAAGCCTGAAAAAATTGCCAGGCTAAAAAGCACTGAAAAGAACAGCAATGCCAACAACATTGCAGGGTCTTTCAGCGGATAAAGCAGTTCATCAAGGACGTCGCGAGGGGTCAACATATTTCAGGTCTCTCATCGCGGGGTTCGAATAGTGTGATCGAAGCGGCTTTGTTGCTTGCTCGAGCTGGCTTTTCTAACGACTGTTCTTCAGCACATTGATTCCCAACACGCCCATGTCCATGCCATCGAACACCGGGAAGCCCTGGCGCTCAAACACCGCCTTGTATTTCTGGTACGGCACGCCTGCGTCGACAACAATGCCGATGAGTCGATCATGGGACTTGGCCAACGCCTTGAGCCTGGTGGCGAATGCCTCGGCCTGGGTCAATTGCTGTGTGTCGAGTTGTTCGGACAGCGGAACCAGTCCCAGCATGACGACACCGGCGCCAAACTCGAGCATCGCCTTGACGCAATCCAGGTAAACCTCCTCGTCTGCCATGGGTGTCAGGTCCAGGGGATTCGCTGACGCCACCAGGCCCTGCATGCCGTGGCGCTGGAGCACCTCACCAAGCGCGGCACGGTTTTCGTCACTGAGCTTGTACAGACGACCCGGGTCATTGTCCCCCAAGGTATCCACACTGCCGACAGTCTCGTAACCGGCGTTGGTGACAATCGCCAGCTTGCCCAGGGTCCGCAGATCCGGGTAAGCGGCCATCCATTTAAGTACTGCATTAAACTGGTTGAACGACTCGGTGAGTATCGCCCCGGCCTTGTGCAACAGTCTTTTCTGCACATGGTAGTCGCCGGTCATGGCGCCGGTGTGACTGGCGGCCGCCGCCTCGCCCAGCCGTGAGCGCCCACCCTTGTAGATGATGACGTGGCGACCCTCGGCCCTGAACTGCTCCACCAACTTGGCCACCGCGCAGGCATCACCACCGACAAAGCCCTCGACATAGATTCCCAGAACACGCACCGACTTGTCACGCTCGACCAGGGCCATGAAATCTGACAGCTTCATATCCAACTGGTTACCAATGGAGAAGCCGTACTTAAGGTTCAGGTTGGAGTGACGGGACAGACGGGTAATCAGGAAAGCGCCGCTTTGACTGACCAGCGCC
Source organism: uncultured Chromatiales bacterium (assembly GCA_937128475.1). Classification (GTDB taxonomy): domain Bacteria; phylum Pseudomonadota; class Gammaproteobacteria; order Steroidobacterales; family BM003; genus CAKZML01. The sequence continues at coordinate 13,573 of CAKZML010000241.1, read as the reverse complement.
ACATCAGAATCCGGTGCGAACTGGACGTTCAGCTTGCTCTGGGGAATGAACAGGCTGTTCAACTTCAACGGGGAAAGCAGCATGCCAAGGCCGTTCGGGCCAACAATTGCCGGGCACCACTGGCCGGCCCGCCGGCGTGTGTCTATGAGCCCGGACAGCCGCTCGCCGAAACCATCTTTGTCCGCACCATCACCGATGCCGCCCGCGACAATGTAGATAACCTCAGCGCCACCGCCCTGGGTGCACAACTGTTCGATCATGGATACGCAGGTGTTTGCAGGCAGGGCCAGGATCAGGATATCTACCGGGTCATCCGCCAATGCCGCAACATCGGGCACACAGCGAACTCCGGCGAAGTTCTCGATACCGGGCTTGATTACCAGCAAGCCCTCCTCCGTCAACGATGAGTGGCGAAGGTTTTCCAATATCATTCCGCCGACGTTTCCAGCTTTCGCCGAGACCCCCGCCACCGCAATCCGGCGAGGCTTGAGGAAGCTGTCGTCCTGGAAAGGCACCGGGCAGGGTTCCGGTGACGCTTCTGCGGCGCGCAGACCCACGCCATCCAGCGCGACGATATCGCCGGCAGAGTCTACCACCAGCGGGTTCATCTCCAGCAGGCCCAGTTGCTCCCGGGCCATCAACTCATCCAGTTTCCAGAGCTTCTCGAGAAAGCCCAACAGGGATTCACTGGTGAGGAGTGGTTTTTCCTGGCGGAGTTTTCCGAGCAAAATCTTGCCCAGCCAATGGCCGCTGAGTTCTTCAAAGGCTTCCTGGGGCGTGTACGCGGACACAGGCCATACAAGCAGCGACTGCTTGAGTTCCCGGGCCCAGTCCTCGGTCAACAAGCCACCGAAACCGAAACTGACGATGGCCCCGCAGCACCGGTCTCGTTGCAGGCTGACGAATATTTCACTCGGTGCGTTCCCGGCACGTTTAAACTCGACCCGTTCCGCCACCAGGGTGCCCAGCCACTCGTGGCTCTGGCCTACCTGCTCGCGCATCCGACCGTGCATGGTTGCAACGGCAGCGGCGTCGAAGTCACAAAACGCCAGCGCCCCGGCCTCGGACTTGTGCCACAGGTCCCGGGCAATGCCCTTGAGCACCACCGGATCGCCGGATACGAACGGCGCATCAGCCACCCTGGCCTCATCATCCACAAAGTAATAACGGGGAGTCTTGATACCCACGGCGCTCAGGAATCCGTAGACCTCATGTTCCGGGATGAATGTATTTGTCATTGGAATTATTGAATCCGATCCGGGCATGAGTATGAAGCATAAACGGTAGCATGGATGAGAGCGTAGACAAATCAGGTGGAACCGAAGAACGAGAGCATCCGGTTAGAGAAAACTCTCGGCGATTTAAAGCCACCTTGGGTGATGGATGCCCGGGGCTGGCATTAATCGATTCGACTTAGTTATGTACCGGGGGCTGGATCTCGGGAGCCTTCTGAATTTCCATCAGCGAGTCCTGCAACTCCCGGCGCATAAACTCATCATCCAGCACGGCATCCAGCGCAAGATTGAGTTGCTCGATGGCCTGGGGCTTTAGTCCTTGTCGCACCAGGGCATGAGCCAGGTTGTTGCGCACTGCCGGGGACGCTGGATTCTGCACCAGAAGCTGCCTGTACAGAGATTCCGCTGCAGCGAAGTTTCCCAGGGCGAGCTCGGCGTTTGCCATGCCAAATAATGCGATGGCATCACCCGGCCAGCGTTCCAGCGCCGCCTGCCAGGCATCACGAGCCTCGCCGAAATGCCCGGTCTCCTCCAGTGCAGACAGCGCCTGGTAATACCGGTGTTTATCGGGGTTCTCCGGCAGCTCACCGGGCCGCAGCACCACCAGCGCCCAATAGTCGCTGCGGCGCCAGGTATACATGAACGTCTGGGCATCAGTGATCCGTCGGCTTTGGGTGCCGGATCGGAGTACGACCTGGCTTGCCTCCGGATCTACACCCACGACCACGGCGTAATGCCAGCGCGGGTACCAGCTTACGCCGAGATTCTGTAGCACCAAAACCGGGCGGCCAGCCTCAAGCTCCATGCGTATCGCCTGGATGGACCTGTCGAGCTGATAGGGAATCCTTCCCGCCGCCCGGGTCGCGGCCACCAGCTCCGCCTGCAGACTGCCCTCGCGCCCCGGCAGGTACACCTGCTCCACCAGGGCATCCAGGGATACCTGGGCGCCACTGTCGGTTAGCACGGTCATCAGGGCCGCTGGACCGCACTGGTATCGTTCCTGTGGAAAAAATGGGGTGTCGACCAGCTCGATCTCACCTGTCCCGATGCCCGGGGGCGGAGTGCCGCCCGGTATCAACGCACAGCCGCCCAGTGCGAGTACCAAAAGGGCCGGTACAAGACCGGCCCTTATACTCATCTCCGCCAGTTTGCTACCGGCGGTGAGGCTCATTTGGCCTTGAAAATATCGATAACGCCCACGAGTTCCAGGATAATGAGAACGATGAAGACCGCACCGACCAGACCAACGATATCGCCGCCCGCGACCTGCTGGTCGATTTTGCCCTCGAGCTCCATCAGTTCAGCGCTGGTCAGGTTCTGCACCCTTTCCATTACCATCTCGGGAGCCACGCCGTAATAGGCCAGTTGTTGGGCCACATCCTGCCTTGCAAGCAGTGATTCCATGCGCGCCAGTTGATCCTGTCGTGCTTCACTATTGACCATTTGCTGGGTGCCGATGACCCCGGCTGCCGAGACCTGTACAAAGCCCATGCTGATGATCGCGATGGCCATCAACCGAGTCACTATGTGCTGAAAAATCGAAGTTTTCATGTAAATTCCTTTTTAAGTTGATTATCGCATCAATAACCATAGGTCAATTTAGCCCTTTTTTTCGCTAAGTCGAGTGTTTTTTCCTATCTGACGCCAGCGCCTCGACATCCGACTTGTGCCACAGGTCCCGGCCAATGCCGTTGGCGACCACGGGATCGCCAGCAGTGACATACTGGGCGCATGATGAGCGCTGAGTAATAATTTGGGTGAGGCATGGAGCTTGAATAATTTCGATTCAATCACTTCATACATTTATTCTTCGAACCCGGCAAACAGATTTCATGCAAACATTTGACAAGATCATTTCAGACCGAGGCTCCAAGTACGCGGTCTCCGGCGGACAATGCAACTCTCCCGATGAGGCCCAGGCGTTTATCAAGGAGCTTTGCCGCAAGAAGAAGTTCCTGAAAGCGACCCACAACACCTGGGCGCTCCTGCAGGACGGCGTGCCGGTAAAAAACGACGACGGCGAATCCGGGGCCGGCATGTTGATCGTCCAAATGCTGGAGCGAGAGGGCCTGCATAACCACATTATCGTGGTCACACGCTGGTATGGCGGCAAGCACCTGGGCGGAGACCGCTTCCGCCATGTCCAGGACGCAGTGCGCCACTACCTGGACAACCGGTCGAAATAACCGGAGCAGCGATCCAGCGACAAAAATCGATTTCAGCAAGCAGAGAAATCTACATGAGAATAAAAACATTCCCAAAATCCTGCATAAACGGGCTGACATTTACCACCACATCGAGAATAATTGAAACCCACTCGATGAGTAACCACTGGTAGGCGGCAATATTCTTCCTTCCGGTCCAGACACCTAATTATTAACCGGCGCAATATAAAGCCTCTTGTCGCTCCAGGAAACCCAATATGACTCCAAGCAAGACTTCGCTAGGATTCTCTCCAGAGATCCAAGAACGTCTAGGCTACTATGTTTACCGCTTGATTGACCCAAGAGACGGCTCGGTCTTCTATATTGGAAAAGGAAAGGGAAACCGCGTCTATGCGCATCTCAATGAGGCCCTTGCGTACCAAGGAGATGAAGATGCCACCAGCGCCAAGATTCACCAGATACGTCAGATTAAAAATGCCAACCTTGAGCCAATTCATATCATTCATCGACATGGATTGACTGAAAAAGAGGCCTTTCATGTGGAGGCGGCTTTAATTGATGCCACCCCCGGATTGACGAACCAAATTTCTGGCATCGACTCAACCGAGTTGGGCCCGGCACATACGCTCGAAATCATCCGTCGTTACTCCGCAAAAGAGTTAACTATCAATCCGGCGCACCGGATTATGGCCATCAACATTAGCCGCACTTTTAACGAAAAAATGCTGTACGACGCGGTCAGGTGCGCATGGCGCGTATCACTCCCCCGCGCCAGGAGGGCAAATTTAGTATTTGCAATGCTTCAAGGTGTATGCCGGGCTGTCTATGTGCCGCGCACGTGGTTACCGGCGACACAGGGGAATTTCCCAGGACTGATCAGTGATGACAGGCCGGGGAGATATGGATTTGTTGGCGATTCAGCCGAAAAAGCAATTCTGAAGCGTTATCTCAACAAACGACTCCCGCTAGAACTGAAAAGAACTCGTGGGATGGCATCACCGGTAAGATATTTCTACCGATAGGCTTGAAACCCATCCTTTGTATTTGGCATAGTCGAATACACTTAGAAACAGGCGTCACTGCAGTTTGAAAATAGGAAGCTCTGGTCAACCAAATACAACTTTACGATTACTATCGAGCCTATTTACTATAGCTACCGGAGAATTCCGGTCATGACCACTCGAGAAACAAATGTATCCCACGCTAAAAATACATGACCTTAAACTTTCACTAGTACGGACCCTGATAGTGGCCGTACCAAGCTTCACTGTCGCATCATTAACTGAAAGCATGCCATTGGTTGTACCAACTATTGCACTGACCATGATGGTAGCGTCTTCAGTAGAAACCGGCTCAGTTTCAAATAGAAATAGACTCGATGAGGAGTCCGGTGACCTGACAGATGTTTTGGACGACGCAGGGGACGTCGGAACAATGGACGCTAGCAGCATCGACGGTGGGGGAATCTAACTATGAATCACGCGCACAGGATAACTAAAAGTGGATAAGCCCAAACAAGGCCTCTTCATAAGGCAGCCCAAGATATTAATGATTAAGTTAATTATCGTGGGCTTACCCACCTATAGCGCAGCATTACTCACAAACAAAATGGTTTACGTAGTCCCAATGTTGGCCGTAGCGCTACTTTTTGGCTCAAATCTTAACGAAGGCTCCACCGACGAAACAGATGCGGACTTCGAAGCCGACACCTAGCAACCCCCGAACTTAGCTTTGACACGACGCCCGTGATACGAAAACTCTTTTTCCTCCCGAATACCGGACCTTGTTACCAGATAATTCCCTAACTAAATAATTATCTAATTTAGATTTCGGCCGTGAAACAAATCATAAAGGTCTAACGAGACAACACGCCCAGCTATCCTATAGAGTGCAAAAAGGAACATTAAAGGAAATAGAATTGTCTGCACAATAAAGATAACGATCATATTGAAAATCTTGTCAATCGATTCGCTGACGGCAGTCTTGATGTCGTCCATTTTCGACATTGGATTCAACCCAGTGACAGTCTCATCCCACCAATTTGCCATCGCATCTAGAACCCCCTCATCGGCATCAGGTTCGACAGGACTGTCATCTCCAACATCATCGGATCCAAACATCGAGAACGCTTGATCCAAAACACCAACTTGCTCTTCAGATCCCACAACATCACCCGCTGCCTCTTCCTCCACAGGCAGCGCTGCGCCGTCTTTGGAGACAAAAGCACTACTTACGTTGCCGGCCAGCACGCCCATGTCACTGGCCACCATGTCTATTTCACTGGCTGCCTTAAAATAATCATCCTCGAGCATGACCGAATACATTAAACCATTAGCCAGAACCACTGCCGACACGGCGAAGCGCAGCAACACGACAACCATAAAGAAGCGAGAAACCATATTGAAAGACGCCTTGCCAGCGTTCTTCCACCAAAGAGCAATAAGGAACACCACTCCAGAGAGCAAGACAAGTACATTAAAAAATGAAGTGTGTCCAACCGCTAAAAGAATTTCTTGAACACCAAGGGATACAACACTCACAAGCATCACTTGGGCGAACTGTTCAAGCAAGTCATTGAGAGGGTCAAGGGCTTGACCTAACGCAAGGTTCATCCCGACTCCCGCTGGAGCAACCTCAATACTCGACTCCTGAATCATGGATACGGTCCCACCCAGAACTCTAACGGCCGCATAGGTAACCACTGCGTTAGCCATAGCATCATGCGTGACTTCTTCACTGGCAGTGTCGATTACCTTCGTGAAAGAAAGCCCAAATAAAATCAATATTAAAACCGATGCCGTGATTTTCTTCGTCATTACTTCAACCTCTGGTTCAAATACATCACCTACCCCGCGGAGACGAAGCATACACAAAACAACCAATATATTTCCGCTAGCTCATCTTCGCCTGTAGTCCTGTGAAACGTATGTAACGCCCATCATCCAAATAGATGTATGCTCGCTTACCCCGCCTACCCAAGGGAAATAACGTAATCCGGTCTTTGCCGAGAAAATCTACTCGGAAGTTCTCCCCTGAATCCGTGTCCTCAATACAACCATCTTCTCGCTCTACCAAATTATTCGAGACAAGAAACTCATAATTCGCCTTTTCATTAGCCCATACCCTGGAGCGTTTTCTTCGCTGGGATAAGCCTGCCACCACACCGGAAACAAAAACAACGCCACAAATCCCAATAGCTAACCTACTCAGCGATGTTTCGTAATCCGAACCATTAAAAAAACTCAACCACTGACTACCGAGCCTAGAAGGATCCCAATACAACGTCCCTTCGTTAACAGTTACACCTGAAAACCCAAATATCATTGCCGCAGGATATTTAAAGACAAAAGAACTAATGTAGAAAGATGGAACTAAGAACATTACCGCCCAAATTCGAGAAATTATTGAACGAAACAAAGTCCGATAATTTCTGGAAAGCCATAAACCCGCGTTGTACAGGCCTGTTACAGCCAAAACAATCACGCTGAAAAATAACACTACACCCAAAGCAGATCCTGGATCCTTCTTAACATGCCTATAGCCGTCGCGACCCATTGAAAACCCAAATCCCGCGACAGCCGCACCACCAACGAGTTTGGTTGTATTTTCAACTAATGATTTCTGCTTCACTAATAGCATCCTCTTTAAAAAGTCGACCAAAAAGCATATCGCGATTTTTCAAACCGAATGCGACAAATGCCGCCTTATTCGCCAACAGACTCAAGGGAAAAGGAATAGGAATAAGTCTATAAATAGTCTCTAAAAACTTCTTAATAAGCTCATCGTCCTCAATAACTGCCAAAATCTTTTCTTTACTTTTCTTGCCAGGTTTTTCGCCGAAGCTCTTGACCTTATCTTTACTAATAAGTTTTTCAAACTCGCACCTAATTGTTTCCCGGTGTTCACCAAATAGCTGGGGCAAATATGCGATCCACTCGCTATCTGTTACAGCATCGGGTGTTAGATGTTTTGCCTTATCAACGAAACCTTTAAACATAACGACCCGCTTCCTCCTAGAAAACTATTATCAATACTCAGTTACAAACTCATCGCCCTCAAACCAGCCACTGAAACTGATGCCTATGTCGGTTTTGGCCGGAGTAATTGGCTAGTCTGTATTTCGAAAAATATTTCAATGGCCTATTTTAAAAAATCAATGTTTCTCTAGGTACTTCGACCTAAGGAATACAATTTTCTGAAGAAGCTCCTGTTCGCAGTCAAGAACATTTCCATCCGCCCGCGCCATGCGCTCAAGGTTAATCTTTACCTCATCAAATTTCCCCTGACTTGAAAAAGCCAAATCAGCAACTTCCAGCTCTGGGAGAACCTCGATTTCCAGCAGGTCAAACAAGAGACGCCTTTCTTTATTTGTAAGGTTATCCAGCCCAATAATCTTATCGACCAATAATTTCTTCTCGCTAAAACCGATGTTCCCATCAACTCGAATTAACCTGAGCAACAAACGGATTTCCAAAACGCCATCTTTTTTATCTTTGAAGCTTTTGGTTCTGAATAAAAAGCCAAACAAATGCGACAGCTGCAGGCGGAAATTTACAAGAACATTCGAGAGCGCACTGTCTCGCGGCTTTGTGGGCAAATAGAGAAACGGCTTATCACCTGCGTTTACAATGAACACTTCGTGCTGTTCTTGGGAGAGAATATGCGTGTAACGCAAACAACCGCAGGAAAGAAGCTTAGAATACAAATCCTCGGTGGCAACTTTTTTAAAAGTTGAAAGGTGGAGAGAAAAATGCTCCCGATTTTTTTGGATTATCGGCTCTAGCACTGGGTCATAGAAGATTTTTGTGTCGTCAGTGAGATTCTCCGCAGCACGTTCACGAACGTAATTGTCGGCCGCGCAGACCGAAATCACGTCATCATCAAGATTCGAGAACTGCTTGCCAAGCGCTGCAACGCCTTTGCGTTCGTGATTGGATATGGTGGAAGAAACAAATACAAGCTGGGCGTGGCTCCCGCAAGCGAAACACGCCTGACAGTCAACTTTTCCGTATTTCAAATCAGCGCGGTCACCGCCATAGCATTTCGGACATACTTCGATTTTTCGACCACCACATGCTGGGCAGGTAAGTTTTTTTTCACCTCCGCATTTTCTGCATACTACTCGCCCGCCAGAACAGTTCGGGCACTTAACTTTCGCCGATCCACGACAAGTAGGGCAATTTATTTTTGTGTGCTTGAACTTTCCATCTTTCAGCCTGGTAGTCTTTGTTACCTGTCCTGAACTGCACCGATCGGTACAGCGAACCTTTGTAGCACCACGGCAGGTACCACAACGAACTTTGCCTTCACCACCGCAGTCTGAGCAGACCACCCGCCCTTTTCCTCCACAACCGGACGATGCATCTAGGTAACCGGTACAGCTCCATTCATGTGTTTCGCCCGGCGGGCAATCAGCACATTTAACGTACTTCTTTCCTTCGCAATCACCACAAGTTTCGACACTAGTAAGTGCCGGAATAAAATACCTTCGCGGGGAGAGGCTAAGACTGCCGTCCCCTTCTAACTCCAGCGGATGCTTGAATAGCCGGTGCAATCTGTCCCTAGACTCGTCATCCGTCTCGCTAAGATCTAAGAAACGAACTCCTTTATTCTCTTTTAGACGTTCAACAAGCTTCTCTGACGGCAAATAAGCCATCTCACCATGACGCACCTCCCCACCCAAGATAGTTGATATATCGTTCGCAATGGAGCTCCACATTGGAGTTCGAAGCAAATGAGCGTGCCTAGTAACAGCAACGGCCTTGTAGTCAAAATAGACGTAGTCGGACCATTCAAGTGAATTCTCATCAATTAAGATTGAATCTAGGAAGACCGGATCTTCCTTCTGGATCAAGTCCAACACTTGCTTAAAGCTCATTTCGTTCATGCACTCACCAAAATCTGATTCACTGTTGGTATAGGTATTGATAGGCACAAAGCCAGACAGCGCGCGATGTCCTCAGGGATATAAGCAACACCATCGCAAAGCGATTGTTCACGACTCCGTTTCAACCTAATTCCAGTATTCCCTGTCGCACTATTTTCAGCGCCCTTACAACGCCCGCCTCAGAACCAACGGTAACCTTATAGCGATGAGTTGCTTTTCCTGCCGGGGCCATTTCGACCTCCCCCTCAGAGCGAGGAATAGGAGATTCATCTTTTTTATAAAAATACATACTAATTACGGGCTTCTTTTTGTCCGGGTTCCAAAGATTGACCAGCGCATTACCACCAGGTGATCGCAATGTGACCTGACTAGCGGTGACGCTTAGCGCACACGCTTCCGTAGCCGCCAGTTCTTCAAGACCTTGGGCCATAACCCGCCAGGCTGGCAACGCATCCTGATTCGTCTTCCCATCCGCCAAAAGCACTTGATACTTTCCAGAGACATCATCAAAACGCATTACTTTATTTCTCTTGCGTTCACCTGAGGCTTTACTTTCAACATCGTCATCCACATTTGTAATAGCCGCAAAGGAAATACTCCTAGAGAGAAGGTCATACAGACCCTCGGTATCCTGACTCTTTCCTTTTCCCGAAACGTAGCGGGTACGCAAAAGTTCGAAGAGATCAATAATTGATTCCCACTTCGCTTTCAAGTAGGCGTCTGCCTTGCCACCCCCGATGTCTCTATTGCAAAAACCATAGAGAAGCTTCTCCCAGGTTTCATCGGTCTTGTCCTTTACGCTATCGTCAAAGGCATCCGTCACCAGACTCACCTCGGCGAGATCGACTCCTTGTTTGAATGCGAACCCGGAATCCCAGTCCAGAAACTGCACATCTTTAACGAGGATTCGAAAAATCTTCGGGTAGCTGATTTGCAAGCCCAGCAACACGAACATTACGAAGTCATCATTCTGATCGGGCTTTTCGCCAAAATCATCCGGATCTGCCAAATAGTCGGCATCCCGCAGGCGCCGCAAAAGCGAGAAAGAATTCATGTACCTTTTGAGACTTCGCGGATTAAATCCTACCGTGTAGTTCACAACCCTCGTGTAATCCTGGCGCTGCTCCTCCGGGATTGTTATACCCAGGCCCTCGAGTTTGGAAATAAGCAATTCGTCAATCGTGTAGGCGCCAGTTGGCATACTGAAAGGCACTTGAATGATCTTGTCAAAAAACGAGCGAAACTCCCTCTCGTTCTCCTCTGTCTTGGGACCGAACTTGCTTTCCAAACCCTTAACAACCACATCGTAGTCAATGGCAAGGACGAAGATGCAAAATGGAATATCAAAAATATTTTTTAACGCCTCAAGAACTTCTACGGCATCTCCCGGAGGGATTCGATCGAGATCGTCAACAAAGAAGACAACCCGTTGATACGGATTCGCTTTGTCACCGATAAGTCTTCCAATAATCCCACTTATGTCGGCTTTGACTTCCGCGATTTCAGAAGAAACCGGCGCGCTCTCTGAACCGCTTAGTGCCCCTTTCACATCTAGACCGGTATGACTTGCCACCGCTTGGTTTGCAATACTAGAGAGGAACCTCCCAACTTTTTTCATACGCTGGTCAGCCTCATCCCCCACAGTCCATAAACCCTGCTCTTCACAAGTAATTTTCAGCTTGTCAAGCATTGCCTGCAAAATCGCCGGCGTTGTTTCCTGTGCACCACGAAACATACTGTATTCCCAGGTATTCACCCATGATGTGGCTATGTTCATGGTCTGGAAATGCTCTCGAAGCATATACATCATCGAGGTTTTACCCGTGCCCCACTCGCCCTGCAGCCCCACCGTCAACGGGGTACTGCTATCTGCAATAAATTGGGATAAGGCACTTGCATAACGAGCCGCTTTCAATCGGTCTTCAGCTATAGAGCCGATTGGCTTATCGGTAATGGACGAACTTAAGGGCATCTAAATTCACCTGTGAATTCGAAAAAAGAATCAGTCGCGTAGTTTTGATATTTAGGGGTGTTATTAGCAGATCAAGCGATCACCACTTATTCGTTATCTATTAATGTGAAACTCGACAGGCACCGCATGCCATACTCTTCATCAAGAAATGACGGGGGCTACAATTCTAAGATTCATGCCCTCCCTCCATTCCTCTAATTGCGAAATCTTTCGCCTTCCCTCTCGTGTGCCGAGAACCACGCATTACTCCTTATTCCGGTCACAGTATTTTAGAAAAATCGCCACATTTACTTACCGTTAAAAAGCGTTCAAATAGATATATGACTTCAAGACCTTCTCAAGATTGGTAAAGTAATCCCATAAGGGGTTTCCCAAGCCCATGTAGGGGGAAATATACCCATGAAGCGAAAATATTCGGAAAAAGACAACAGCATCTCGATAACGGCCCCCAAGCAACCATTTTTCGCCACAATTCGCCTTCAGTTCTCCCTAAACACAAAGCCATCACATGCTAGATTCTCTACCAATCAACCGCACTCAAATAGAGGCAAGGCTGCAATGAGCGAGACCAGCATTCGTGATGTCATAACCGATGCAATAAGGTATTGGGAGAAAATGCGGATCGCCTATAACGCGATCCTGCTGATGATTGTGGTTACCGTGTTTGCCACACGATGGCCCGAGTCGGCGTCGGTTTTTTCAGGGATGATATTGCAGGGCCTGTTCCTGCTGGCGGTAATTGCCAACGTATTCTATTGCGCCGCCTACATCGTGGACGTGGCAGCCCAGTCATCTGGATTCCGGGATACCTGGCGGCGCTATCGCTGGATACTCTTCGCCGTGGGGACCACCTTCGCCAGCATCATCGCCCGGTTCATTTCCATGGACATGTTCGGCCAGGCTGTCCAATCAGCGGGGTAAGAAACGTTTTACAACAACTACTGATCGACGCCATAAAAAAGAACGGCGGCGCACATGGCGCCGCCGTTCAGTTTCTACTGGTCACGAAAAGAGATCATCACTCTTTCCTGGACCTTTTACTTCAGGATCAAAGGTCGAAGCGGTCCAGGGTCATTACCTTGGTCCAGGCATCAACAAAGTCACCTAGGAACTTCTCCTTCCCATCGTCAGCCGCATAGACTTCCGCGATTGCACGTAGCTCGGAGCTGGAACCGAAAACAAGGTCCACCGGAGTGGCGGTCCACTTGAGCTTACCCGTGCTGCGATCACGTCCCTCGTAGACGCCCTCGGAATCAGCGGACTTGGCCCACTTGGTGGACATATCCAGCAGGTTCACGAAGAAGTCGTTGCTCAAAGTTCCGGGACGATCGGTAAACACTCCGTGTCCGGATTTTTCGGCGTTTGCATTGAGCGCCCGCAACCCACCAACCAGAACAGTCATTTCAGGGACTGTCAGGGTCAGCAGGCTAGCCCGATCCACCAGCATTGCCGCCGGAGACAGGCCGGAGCGCTTGCCGTAGTAGTTACGGAAGCCGTCAGCGGCCGGTTCAAGCACGGCAAATGAGTTCACGTCAGTCTGCTCTTGGGATGCATCCGTGCGGCCCGGTGTGAAGGGCACTTGTACTTCCTGTCCGGCATTCCTGGCGGCCTGCTCAATGGCGGCGGCGCCGCCCAGGACGATCAGGTCGGCCATGGAGACTTTCTTGCCGCCCTTCTGGGCACCATTGAAGTCCTTCTGGATGCCTTCCAGGCCCTTCAGTACCTTGGCGAGTTCTTCGGGATTATTCACCGCCCAGCTATTCTGCGGCGCCAAACGAACGCGAGCGCCATTTGCCCCGCCGCGCATGTCAGTGCCACGGAAGGAGGCAGCCGAGGCCCAGGCGGTCCTGACAAGCTCAGAGACTCCCAACCCGGAATCGAGCACCCTGGATTTCAGAGCAGCAATGTCCGCTGCGTCAATCAAGGCGTAATCCACCGCAGGAACAGGATCTTGCCAAATCAGCACTTCGGCAGGAACCATGGAGCCCAGGTAGCGCACACGTGGTCCCATGTCACGGTGAGTCAGCTTGAACCAGGCCTTGGCAAAGGCCAGTTCAAATTCCTTCGGGTTCTCCTGGAACCGCTTGGAAATGGCCCGATAGCTGGGATCAAACTTCAAAGACAGGTCCGTCGTGAACATGATCGGTGCATGCCTCTTTGACGAGTCATGGGCATCGGGAACCAGATTTGACGCCTTGTCATCGCTGGGAATCCACTGAATGGCACCGGCAGGGCTGCGGGTCTGCACCCACTCGTAGCCGAACAGGTTATCCAGGTACTGGGTGGTCCAGGCGATCGGATTGACCGACCATGC
>CAKZML010000240.1 GCA_937128475.1 uncultured Chromatiales bacterium | reverse complement strand
GTTTCGGCTTCGGCAGTTGTTGGCTTCGGGCTGAGGGCTGAGGGCTGAGGGCTCAGGGCTCAGGGCTCAGGGCTGAAAAGACTTTCTTTCATTCCTGCGCCGGGTGCGGACGCGGGAGTGCTTCTCAGTCGCTCCCGGAGTGCCGGACCAACGTATTCGCTTGGTGAGAAGCACTCCCCCATCCGCACCCTCGGTAAGGGCCTGTCATGGCGTTTTCTATCTGGTCCGGTCCGGTCTTGGCGCTTCACAATCCGAGGGTCCGGGGGCAGGCAGGCTTTTCACCAAGCGAATCACGTGGAGCGACTGAAAAGCCTGCCTGCCCCCGGACCCGCTTGCTAACACCAAACCCCGAAAACCTCCTGCAACAACAACAGCCAAAGCTCACAGCGCCACGGAGTTCTTCTAGAGATACCCAGACCCGCTTGCGAACACCAAACCCAAAAACATCCAGATCCGTAATTATTTCTCGTTATAGTGATTGACAATCATTCTCATTAGCATTAACTTTTAGCTCAACGTCAACACACCGGAATTCGGGCTACCACCATGTACGTCTGTATTTGCAAAGGCATCACTGATACCCAGATCCGCGCCGCCGTCCAGGACGGGGCCAGCTCCCTGCGGGACGTGCGTAACAGCCTGGGCGTTGCCAGCCAGTGCGGCAAATGCGGTATTCTCACCCGCGACATCCTCAGGCAATCCCTGAATGACCTCAACGACAACAACGAACAACTGTTCTACGCGGTCAGCTAGCCTCCCCCGGATGCGAATCTAACTGATTATCATTAGAAATAATGATATAAATCAGTCACTTAAATTGACATAGGCATGGCCGAACGCGATCATGGCCGCTTTCCTATCCACAACCCCCCACAAGGAGTGACGCCGTGAAAGGTGATGCCACTGTAATCAAGCACCTCAACAAGATACTGGGCAATGAGATGGTTGCTATCAACCAGTACTTCCTGCATGCGCGCATGTACAAGGACTGGGGGCTTAAGGAGCTTGCCGATCACGAGTACCACGAGTCCATCGACGAGATGAAACATGCCGACGCCCTGATCGAGCGCATCCTGTTCCTGGAGGGGCTACCCAACCTGCAGGACCTGGGCAAGCTGATGATCGGGGAGAATACCCGGGAAATGCTGGAGTGCGATCTCAAGCTCGAGCACGTGGCCCACAAGGACCTCAAAGACGCTGTGGAGTACAGTGAATCGGTCAAGGACTATGTGTCGCGGGACCTGTTCGTGGACATCATGGAAGCCGAAGAGGAACATATCGACTGGCTGGAGACCCAGCTTGGGCTGATCGACAAGGTGGGGCTGGAGAATTACCTGCAAACCGCCATGCACACGGTCAAGCCGGACGCGTAGGGCTAACCCCAGGCCCTTGGGTGTTACTGGTCGTACGACCCGCGGGCCAGGTTTTCGAAGCGGGTGTACTGGCCGATAAACGCCAGCCGGCAGATGCCGATGGGGCCGTTCCGCTGCTTGCCGATAATGATTTCCGCCACCCCCTTGTCGGGTGACTCCTCGTTGTAGACCTCATCCCGGTAAATGAACATGATCACGTCGGCGTCCTGCTCGATGGCGCCTGATTCACGCAAATCCGAGTTAACCGGGCGCTTGTTGGGGCGCTGCTCCAGCGAGCGGTTGAGCTGGGACAGTGCTACCACCGGCACTTTGAATTCCTTGGCAATGGCCTTGAGGCTGCGGGAGATCTCGGAGATTTCTGCGGTACGTCCATCCGAGGAGCCGGCCACCTGCATCAGCTGCAGGTAATCCACCATGATCATCCCCAGTTCGCCGTGCTCGCGCATGACCCGGCGGGCACGACTGCGCACCTCGGTCGGCGTCAGCGCCGGGGTGTCATCGATATACAGGGGCACATCCTTGAGCTTGTTTACCGCGGTGCTCAGCTTGGGCCAGTCTTCCTGCTCGAGCTTGCCGTTACGGATACGGGTCTGGTCGATGCGGCCGATGGAGGACAGCATCCGCACGATCAGCGAATCCGCCGGCATCTCCATACTGAATACCAGGATCGGCTTTGCCTGCGACAGTACCGCGGTTTCCACCAGGTTCATCGCGAAACTGGTCTTGCCCATGGAGGGCCGCCCCGCCACGATCACCAGGTCGGAAGGTTGCAGGCCCGAGGTCATACCATCCAGGTCCTTGAAGCCGGTAGTCAGCCCGGTGATATCACCGCCGGAGTTGAACAGCTCCTCGATCCGGCCCAGGGCTTTCTGCAGCAGCGGGTTGACGTCCTGGGGGCCTCCCGCCTTGGGGCCCTGCTCGGAGATCTGCATGATGCGGCGTTCGGCCTCGTCGAGCAGCTCATCCGAGGTGCGACCTTCCGGGGAGAAGCCGCTTTCGG
>CAKZML010000239.1 GCA_937128475.1 uncultured Chromatiales bacterium | reverse complement strand
GCTGGGCGATATCCACGTGCGTCTCTCAAATAAAGAGAAGGCCCTGGCTCATCTGCGGAAGGCCGTGACGCTGGCGCCTGACGAACCTGAGCTACGCTACAAACTGGGACTGGCCTTACTGGGTTTCGACCAACCTGGTGATGCGGTGGAGGAAATGCGTGCGGCCCTGGCAATAACCCCCGGCTTCACGAAGGCTCAACTCGGACTGGGACGTTGCTTGACCGAACTCGGCCAGTTCGATGAGGCAGAAGCCGCATTGAAACAAGCAGACAAGCTCGCTCCAAAGAACTATGCCGTGGCATTCAGGCTTGGCAAGCTAAAAGATAAGCAAGGTCAGCGAGAGCAGGCAATCGCTCATTACAGGGAAGCGGAGACCCTGAGCGACCACAGCGCCCCCATATGCGAGGCGCTAGCATTGCTGGAACTGGCAAAAGGCGACACCAGCGCTGCCCTGGCCACTCTCCAACGAGGGTTGAGTAAATCACCCCTGAACAGGGACCTGCTCAAAAACGCGGCAGAGCTTCGCTATGAAATGGCAGACCCTGACGCTTTCTCTTTTTATTCCAGGGCCATGGAAATCAGGCCACTTGCCGGAATTCATGCGGATTACATCGGACGGCTGTTAGCGGCGGAACAAACCGAGGTCGCTGCCCGGGAACTGGAAAAATACGCTGCCAGTTTTGGTCGCGGACCGGATTGGATGTCACTTGCGGCGCGACACCAATACTCCACGGGTGCATTCCAGGAGGCGCTGACGACTCTGGCCAGGGCGCCTTCCGATCATGCCGATCTCTCAATCTGGAAAGCCAGGGCTCTGCTGGGTTGCGGGGATTCTCTCGCGGCACAAAAGCTGTTGAGAAAACTGCTAAAAACGGCTCCCGGGGACCAGTTCCTGCTTTCAATGCTGAGTACCTGTTATCGACTGAATGACCCTGTCGCGTATAAGGAACTTGTCGACTATGATGCGTTACTTATTCAAGCGGAATTGGAAGTGCCCGACGGATATTCCAGCCTGGAACAATTTAACGACGTATTGCGTGACACTCTTCAGGAATTACACGTTACCCGCGGAAACCCCCTTTCCCAATCGGTAAAAGGTGGTACACAGACGCCTGGAAATCTTTTTCATCAACCCCATCCAGTGATAGGCGCACTCAAGCAGGCCTTCCACGCAACATTGTCTCGGGAACTCGGACCGACATTCTTTGACAGGCTCGATAAAGCGCACCCGGTCAGCGTGGGGCGCAATCATCCGATCAACCTGTCGGCAGCCTGGTCAATCTGGGTAACCGAAGGCGGATATCACAAGTACCACGTCCATCAAAGAGGCTGGTATAGCAGCGCCTATTATGTGAGCCTGCCAAGTGAAATGAAGCATTCGGCTGAAGCCGGAAACCAGGGAATCCTGGCTTTTGGCAAACCAGGACTGGAGATCCCGGAGAAACTGGACGCGGACAAAATAATTACACCTGCCGAGGGCGTCCTCGCGTTATTTCCTTCCTACTTTTGGCATGGAACCCTGCCATTCAAGAGCTCGGAGCCCAGGGTGGTCGTGGCATTCGATGCCCTGCCCGGTAAATGACCTGGCTATTACCGGCTCCTTCTTTGCGAGGGGATCAGATAATTCTTCCCAGATCTTCTTGGCACCGATGCTCTGAGCAATCCCGGCGGTAAATTCATTACCCGGTGTTGGCTTACTTTATCAGCCTTGTTCCGATCAGTAAAAACTCAAACATTGCTCCGTTGTAGTGGTAATCCTCTATGGCGCGACATCCGATATGTGCCATAAAGACCTCTGTTTAAATTAACTCCGGTCGCTGTGAGATTTCTCGGCTAACGAGGAACTCATCATCCAAACCAAATGTCGAAGGTTTGGCCTGCGTGATAGTCTCTCTAGCCTGCCTTGCCGGACAGCAAGAACACCATTCCAAGGGGAACCCAATGATTGCTTCTTTCCGTTCATCACTGCTAGTCATCGTCACCTGCGTACTCGGTGCCTTCTCGTTCGGGGCAGTCGCAGCTGAAAAGGCAGATGAGAGTAATCCGTTAGCGAGTATTCCATTGCGCGCAATTGGCCCGGCAATCACTTCGGGGCGAATCTCAGACTTCGCGTTTTATCCGGGACGGAACCAGGAATTCCTGGTAGCAACTGCGGCGGGCGGCCTGTGGAAGACGGATAACGCCGGCATCACCTGGACACCCCTGTTTGATAACGAGGCCTCCTATTCCATTGGAGTCGTTGAACTCGACCCCAACGACCTGAAGACAATCTGGGTCGGCTCTGGCGAGAACAACGCCCAACGCAGCGTTTCCTACGGCGACGGCGTCTACAAATCCGTGGACGGTGGCGCCAGCTGGAGCAACATGGGTCTGAAAGACTCGGGACACATCAGCCAGATCTGGATTAACCCCAAAGACTCGGACGAAGTCCTGGTCGCCGCACAAGGCCCGCTGTGGAGCGATGGCGGCGATCGCGGACTGTACAAGACCCTGGATGGGGGAAAGACCTGGAACCGCATCCTGGAAATCGACAAGCACACGGGCATTAATGAGTTCGTGGTAGATCCTCGCAATCCGGAGCTGATCGTTGCCTCGAGCTACCAGCGTCGGCGTCACGTCTGGACACTGATCAACGGTGGCCCGGGCAGTGGAATCCACAAGACAACAGATGGCGGAAAGACCTGGACCAGGATCTCGGCAGGCTTGCCCAAAGACCACATGGGTCGCATCGGCCTGGCAGCGGCGCCTTCCGAGCCCGACATGATCTACGCGATTATCGAGGCTAACGATGAAGAGAAGGGTCTCTATCGAAGTACTGATTTCGGAAACAACTGGAGCAAGCGGTCCTCATACATGACCACCAGCCCCCAGTATTACAACGAGCTGGTTGTTGATCCCCACAACCCGGAACGTCTGTATTCGCTTAACACCTTCACCAACAAGTCAGAAGACGGCGGGGTGAACTTTGCACCCATTTCCACCCAGTGGCGACACGTGGACGACCATGCCTTGTGGATTGATCCCGAGAACACCCGGCACCTGTACATCGGTGGTGATGGCGGCGTGTACGAGACCTGGGACCGTGGTGACACGTGGCGACACGTGCGTAACCTGTCTATTGCCCAGTTCTACCGCATTCAGCCAGACAACGAATCTCCTTTCTACAATGTGTGTGGTGGAACCCAGGACAATAATTCCCTGTGCGGACC
>CAKZML010000238.1 GCA_937128475.1 uncultured Chromatiales bacterium | reverse complement strand
AGATTTCTACAGCTACCTTGTAAACCGGATCTTCAATGATGTTTACGTCGATAATCCGTTCGGCGTTCTTCAGCAGCTTGAGGCAGTCGGCACTCAAGTGACGCAGATGCAGTTCTTTTCCTGCGTTGAAATACCTTTCGGTAATCTTGTTTAACGCCTCGATGCCCGACATGTCGCTTACCCGGCTTTCCCTGAAGTCGATGATGACGACCTCCGGGTCGCTGGCCACCTCAAACTTTTCGGCAAAGGCCTGGGTAGAACCAAAGAACAGCGGGCCATAAATCTCATAGTGCTTCACGCCATCCTCGTCCAGGTATTTACGGGCACGAATGCGTTTCGCGTTTTCCCAGGCAAAGACCAGGGCGGCAACGATGACGCCGATAAGTACCGCTAGTGCCAGGTTGTGAAGTAACACAGTAATGGCGGCCACCAGGATACCGACGAAGGTGTCGTGGTTGGGTACCTTGCCCACTGTCTTGATGCTGGCCCATTCGAAGGTGCCAATGGCGACCATGATCATCAGGCCGGTCAATGCGGCGATGGGCATCCTCTCAATCTGCTCGGCGCCATACATGATAAATACCAGCAGCATGCTGGACGCCACGATGCCGGATAGCCTGGAACGTGCGCCGGAGGAGATGTTGATCAGGCTCTGGCCGATCATGGCGCAACCGCCCATACCAGAGAAGAAACCGGTGACGAAGTTGGCCAGGCCCTGTGCTGCAGCCTCCCTGTTACTTTGCCCCCGGGTCTCGGTGATCTCGTCGATCAGGTTCAGTGTCAGCAGGCTTTCAATCAGGCCCACCCCGGCAACAATCAGCGAGTAGGGGAAGATAATGCTCAGGGTCTCCAGGGTGAACGGCACCTCCGGAATATGGAAGGGAGGGAAACCGCCCTTGATGGAACTCATGTCGCCTACCGTGGTGGTGTCGATGCCAAAACCGAGCACGATGGCGGTGACCACCAAAATAGCTACCAGCGAGGCGGGTGCTTTGCGGGTGACCTTGGGCATACCCCAGATGATCAGCATGGTAAGCAGGACCAGGCCCGACATCACACCGAGGTCTGTGCCCTGGAGCCATTCAAGTTGACCGGATTCACCGGTGACCTTGAACGAGGCGATTTGTGACATAAAAATAACGATGGCAAGGCCGTTCACGAAGCCGAACATGACAGAGCGCGGCACCAGGCGAATGAATTTACCCAGTTGCAGGGCACCGGCAGTCATTTGAATCAGTCCTGCCAGCACCACGGCGGCGAACACATATTCAACGCCATGGGTATTGGCCAGGGCGACAATCACCACGGCCACCGCGCCGGTGGCGCCCGAGATCATGCCGGGTCGCCCGCCAAAGATGGAGGTGATTAGCCCGATACTGAACGCAGCATAGAGACCAGTCAGCGGAGACAGGCCGGCAATCAGGGCGAAGGCAATCGCCTCAGGGACCAGTGCCAGGGAGACTGTGAGGCCGCACAACACTTCTGTCAGGACATTGACTTCTTTTCTGCGGTCGAACAAGTTCAGGATTTTTTTCATAAGAGAGTTTTTGCTCAATTAATACCCGCGCCAAAAACTCAATGGTTCTTGGCGAGAAGGTGGTTACGATATTTTGGAAGGCGACATTAATTGGCCTTCTTGATTTGGCATGTACGGCTTCAAATGAGAGCCAGGAACGACGCTCCGGGAACAGTTTTCAGGAAGCCATATGACTTACAAATTTGGTGAATTCAGTTCTGTCAGATTGGGTTCAGTTTCCTTGAGCCCTATCGACAGGGGCGCGAACTTTACCACAGGACGAAATGTGGGTCTAAACGGAGTTTTACTGTGCTTGTCCATGAGGCCAAAAGAATAATAAATATTGATACATTTCAATTAGATAAAATATCTTTCTCCAGTAATGCCTAGTGTATGACACGGGTGATACGGTAATACTAAGCGAGGTAGACTAGTGTTTCCGAAAGGCCGGGCTGGGTGCCGGTTATTCAATTACTGCGAATCTGGAGGAATGAGGTGGATTGGGACATACTGGATTTTGCCGTCTTTGGCGCCCTTGTAGCAGCTGTTGTTGTGACCTATAGGTTAGCGCTGCGGTGGACAGGCAATACCGCCTATCGATTCGCCGTGGGCGTTGCCCTGGCCGGGGCGTTTCTGCTGGTCTGGGTGAATGGCGCGGTGGGGATCATCGGCGCGTCTGGCAACGATGCTAATATGATGTTTTTCGGCGTGCTCGGTATTGGAGTCATCGGTGCCTTCATCGGGCGCTTCCAGGCCCGTGGCATGGCACGGGCTCTGTGCGCCACGGCGCTCGCCCAGGTATTGATCGGCGTCATTGCATTGGCAGGAGGCCTGGGTGCTGACGGTGCGGCCTGGCCCAGGGACATCCTCTTTGTGACCGGGTTCTTCGTCGGGCTGTGGCTGCTATCCGCCTGGCTATTTCGAAAGGCAGGGAAGACGGGTTAGCGGTTGAGTGAGGTGTACGACTATGGTGCAAAATCTCGATTTGACCCTGATTTTCGGCCTTTTTCTATTTCGATTCGGACATTAGCGATGGGAATAGTTGATGCTTATGTTCTATTAATTCAATCAATAACCGACTTTTTGTTCGAATGTTTGTGTCTATACTTGGATGGTACTCCAACTCTAATGGAAGAGAGGTAAGTCTAATGGTCAAGCAAACAATCTCATTGCTAGGTGGAATGGCGATTGCCATGGCGCTGGTAATGCCAATAAATCTTGCGGTTGCAGAGGGCAAGCCGATGTCGAACCAATTCTGGTGGCCCGAAAAGCTGGATCTCCAGCCACTGCGTCAGCACGCTGTCGAGTCCAATCCGTTGGGCAACGATTTTAATTACGCCGAAGAGTTCAAGACACTGGACCTGGATGCCGTGAAGAAGGACATCGAGGCGTTGATGACAAGCTCCCAGGACTGGTGGCCCGCAGACTATGGTCACTATGGACCGTTTTTTATTCGTATGGCGTGGCATAGCGCAGGCACCTACCGGGTCACTGACGGCCGTGGCGGCGCCGGTGGCGGTCAACAGCGATTTGAGCCACTTAACAGCTGGCCCGACAATGTCAGTCTCGACAAGGCCCGGCGTCTGCTCTGGCCGATCAAGCAGAAATACGGTCACAAGATTTCATGGGCCGACTTGATGGTCCTGACCGGCAATGTCGCGCTGGAGTCCATGGGTTTCAAGACCTTCGGATTTGCCGGTGGACGTGAGGACGACTGGGAGCCGGACACGGTTTACTGGGGGCCGGAGACCAAGTTCCTTGAGGACGAGCGCTACAGTGGAGACCGGAAGTTGGAGAAGCCGCTGGCGGCAGTCCAGATGGGTCTGATTTACGTGAACCCGGAAGGGCCCAATGGCAATCCCGATCCGCTGCTGGCAGCCAAAGATATTCGTGAGACCTTCGGTCGCATGGCGATGAACGATGAAGAGACCGTTGCGCTTATCGCAGGTGGACACACGTTTGGCAAGGCCCATGGCGCCCACAAGCCGTCCGAGTGCGTGGGACCGGAGCCCGCAGCTGCAGGTATTGAAGAGCAAGGTTTCGGATGGAAAAACAAGTGTGGCAAGGGTAATGCCGAAGACACCGTCACCAGTGGCCTGGAAGGCGCATGGTCGGTCAATCCGATCGCCTGGACCACCCAGTACCTGGATAACCTGTTCG
>CAKZML010000237.1 GCA_937128475.1 uncultured Chromatiales bacterium | reverse complement strand
ACACCGATGGCGCCCACATAGGACGAATAGGCCAGGGAACTGAGCTGCATCTGGAACGGACCATCCAGGTCCACCGGCGGGGGCGGACAATGCTTGATGATGGCATTGAACAAGATATCCATATTCGGCTGCATATCATCGGCGGAAATACCGGACTGGCCCATCAAGGCCGAGGTGTAAATGACCGGGAAATCCAGTTGTTCCTCGGTGGCGCCCAGGCGATCAAACAGGTCAAAGGTCTGGTCCAGCACCCAATGCGGCCTGGCGCCGTCCCGGTCTACCTTGTTAATCACAACAATGGGTTTCAGACCGTGAGAAAAGGCTTTCTGGGTCACGAAGCGAGTCTGGGGCATGGGGCCGTCAACCGCATCCACCAGCAACAACACCGAATCCACCATGGAGAGCACCCGCTCCACCTCACCACCGAAGTCGGCGTGTCCAGGGGTATCCACGATATTGATGCGATAGTCTTTCCAGCGAATCGCCGTATTCTTGGACAGGATGGTAATGCCGCGCTCACGCTCCAGGTCGCTGGAGTCCATGACTCGATCAGGCATGACCTTGCGCTCATCCATGGTGCCGGACTGACGAAGCAACTGGTCCACAAGCGTGGTCTTGCCATGGTCAACGTGGGCGATGATGGCGATATTACGTAAATTTTCAATCATGGAAACGGTTCCGAAAGGATATTTGAAGCGCGACCGAGGAGTTTCGGCGGCGCGGCATTGTAGCCGAAATCTGTGACGAATACCGGAATATAGGGAAAAGGCCTGTCCGGGTCACCTGAGCCAATGATACGCCCCGAAGACGGCAATCGGGGTATTCAATGACCCCGGCGCCATCCCTGCACGGTTCCGAAACAATTCCCCGGTCAATTAATCCCCGGTGTAAACACGGAATTAACCCTTACCGCCGGTCACCCACCCGCTTGTTCAAGCTCAAGCAACCTGGCCACCACCTGTTCCGCAAGCGTCTCGGGAGACTCCCCTGCACCATCCAGAACCATCTCAGGGTCATCCGGCGCCTGGTATTCCGAGCCAATCCCGGTGAAATTGGGCAATTCCCCTGCGCGCGCCTTCTTGTACAGCCCCTTGGGATCCCGCTGCTCACACACTTCCAGCGGCGTATTGACGTAAACCTCAACAAATTCACCTTCGGCCATCAACTCCCTGGCCATGCGCCGTTCGCTACGGAAGGGAGAAATGAAGGAAACCAGCACGATCATGCCCGCATCGGCAAACAGGCTGGATACCTCGGCGACCCGGCGGATGTTTTCCACCCTGTCAGTATCGGTAAAGCCGAGGTCCTTGTTCAGGCCATGCCGTACGTTGTCGCCATCCAGCAGGTAGGTGTGCTTGCCCATGGACAGCAACTTTTTCTCCACCAGGTTGGCAATCGTGGATTTGCCCGATCCAGACAGGCCGGTGAACCAGAGCACCCGGGCCTTCTGGCCGTTTTGCTCCTCGCGAGCCTGCTTATTCACCTCTACCGCCTGCCAATGCACGTTGGTGGCGCGACGCAGGGCAAAGTCGATCA
>CAKZML010000236.1 GCA_937128475.1 uncultured Chromatiales bacterium | reverse complement strand
ATTCCTTGTACTGACGGTTGGTGACCTCATGCATGTCCATGAAGAAGTCACCGAGCTCTAATGCCTTGAGTTGTTCAAGTCCCGGCGCAAAGATAGTGGCGGTTTCTCCGCTAACCCGAATCATGCCTTCAGGCATGGACTCCGGTGTATCCAGGACGAAGGGAGCGGCCCTGGCAAAGCGGCTCGGATAATTGGCGGTCTCACGGGGCAGGTACCCCGGGAGCTCAAACCGCACCCTCGACAGGCCCTTGGGAAAGCGCAGAACATCCAGGGGTGTCGTTCCCAATTCCTCCCATTGTTCGGCAGTAGACTCATAGTCGCGCCTCAGGACCTTCGCTCCTGGGGGCGTCGTTTGAAACACTACCTTTTGGGAGATCTGGGCCCACATGGACTCCCTGATGGCATCGTTCTCGATCAGCCCATCCAGTTCCCGCGCCACCTTATTGGCTTCCGGATACTTGAATTCACCTACGAGACGCCGGATCTCATCGAGGCCCGTCACGAGATCCCATTCAGTGTCCACATTTTCTTGCGTTGTCAGTACCATCCAGGCTGAGACGGCGACTCCCCAGGCGGCGAGGACACCGATTCCAGCTTTCCAAACGTAACGCCACTGAAAAAAACGACCAAACCCGTGCACCGTCTCAGATTCAGCGCCAGAGACTGCCCGGCGAGTGTTTGACTGGAAGTAGGTGGTGGCTGCAGCGACAGGCAGGCCAGCCAAAAGCAAGCCAAGGGTACCCATGAAAACCCATTTTGGGAGACCAATGTTTTGGTTTACAACATCGACGACCTGGAGGGAAACCCAGGATATCGCCGCATAAAGGCTTACCACGCGCCACAGCGAACGCTTATTTCTTGGTTCTGTCATTGGTCCCTCAAATTCGCCCAGCCGAAGATCAATTCGTACCAGTATATGCACGAATAATAAATGGGGTCTAACCGAGATTTTCAAAAATGCCGGTCTGAGCTCAACTGTTTTGCCAAGTATTTTCCGCCTGGACCCGGGTCCATTTATGCATTCTTTCTAGGAAATTCTCCGGGCTGGGGTTAGGCTATCTTGGACTCAGTACAAGGGAATTGACTGTGAAACTA
>CAKZML010000235.1 GCA_937128475.1 uncultured Chromatiales bacterium | reverse complement strand
CCTCGCGATCCCTCTCCGCCGCCATGATTGTTCATTTGCCCACTGTCGCGGCTGGGCGTGACGCCTGGCAGCAAAACCAGACCATACGGCGGGCTATAAATATCGATGAAGGCTCAATAGTGAAAGACAATATTCTGAGCTTGCAGGGACGACAGCCCCACTACCCCCATGCCCCTATAGAGAACGATGGGAAAGCGACTTTGCGGAAGGCTGCCGGCTGACACGCCTGTTATGTCTGGCGAAATGGAGACATTCTGCTTTTATGGGTGAAAGGTCCAATGAAGCAGAATTCCCCCATTAGTTCCATTAGGACCTACGGAGTATTTCGTGGCGTCATCCAACGCAGGACTATCGGTGTCACGACAGTAGTTACCAAGGCCATGAGGACGATTGCCGAGTAGAGACTTTCTACAATTGCAGGGGTTGGTTGCGGCTGTAAAAACAACCCGGCTTCGAGAGCAATGCCGGCAATGATCAGTTCGACAGCGCCTCTACCGCTCATTCCGACACCCACCATCAGTGACTCTCTACTCGATAGACCCAGCCAATACGCAGGCAGTCCGGAACCTATCAATTTGCTTGCGAACGCTACCAGGATCAGCACAGCGACAAACCCCGGAACCCGGGTAATAGCACTGACATCCAGATTCATGCCCACAGACACGAAAAAGATTGGCGCCAGAAATCCCGACGTAATCCCGGACATCTGCCGTTCGACCCGATCATAGACACCCACATGCGCGGAACTCGGCTGAAAAAACATGCCGGCTATAAAGGCGCCCAGGATAAAGTGCAACCCCATTAGCTCGGCGAAGATTGCGTAGGCAAGCGCACCAATGAGCAGCATGCTGAAGTCCACTTCCGGAAAGTGCAGATGCCTGAGATATTTCCCGATCAGCGGAAAGACGAAGTGTCCGACTGAAATTGTTACCGCGAAGAACAACACTACTTTGCCAATTAGTAGTGCAGCGGCGTGAAGCCCAAAAACTTCAGCGCCGTTTTCACCAACCACCGCGAGTAGCAGAGCCAGGAGAAAAAGACTGAGTAAGTCGTCCCACAGGGCGGCGGCAACAACTGTCTTGCCAACCCGGGAGTCGAGTTGACCAAGATCCATGAAAATACGTACTGCGACTGGCACCGCGGTAATAGCCAGCGCCGTACCGATGAACAGGCTTTGAACCAGCTTGATCGGGGATTCGGGAAGCACCGCCATACCCAGTGCAAAGCCGGCGCCAACAGGAACAATCATTCCACCAACCGCAATCAGGACTGCTGACTTTGAGGTACGGGCGAACTCCAGCGGCTCCATACGAATACCTGCCAGCAGCATCAAAAAGAACATGCCAAGACTAACCAGCGATGAGTACGACTCACTCTGACAAGCAGACCAAAGAGGAATCAGGGAATGGTATGAGCGCCGCAGGATAAAGCCCAGCGCCACACCGGCAACCAATTCACCGACTATTGCAGGAAGCCCTGTTCGTTCTGCGAGCTCGGCGAAAACACGCGTTACAACGAGCAGGACAAGGACTAAGTACAGAATATCCATATAAGTACCTTTTGCCGATTTATTCCCTGACCAGCAATACCTCCAATATGCCGAATCCTCTGGCTGCAAACCATACGGGATACTCCATAGCGTCACTTGATTCCGCTTAGGGGGATTTAATTATGGGCACCCGAAGGATGGCCATAGGCGCCTTGTTTTCGGTTTGCGTAGCGTGCATTTCATGCACCATTGGTGACGGTGCGTAAAACGCACCCTAAATACTCAATGGCACAGGTTGGCGGAACGCCCTGCAGGGCACACTTTGCACACCATTGGTGGCGGCAACACGGAGCTTGCCCTTGCCCTCGAAAATTGACCACACGGAAAGGGATTAAGTTAAGTCCGATTTTCAACGGCAATTACGTATTGGCCAACACTTCGACCAAGTCCAAACTTCGCCTAATGGAACGAGCCGGGCAAGTCACATTGCTATGGTCACTGCCAGGTCTGGCGGTCATCAAATGGTTCAACCGCTGAACAAAAAGGTAGGTACGCGTGACGCGCGTAATTACGACATTTTTGGCTGGATATCTGATGCTGCATGCATCTGTTTCAGCAGCCGAAGCCTCAGGCCAACTAGGGGTTTCCGCAACAGTCCCGCCTAAGGCGTGTCGGTTTCCGGATACCTGCAAACCGGTTCCCCGTGACGCCAAGACAATGGTTAAAGTGAGCAAACAGGGCGTGCACTATATTGGTAGCCCGCCTGAAGTCTCAGAGAAAGACGGACGCCTGACAATCATTTTCTAATCCA